>QZKK01000181.1 GCA_003599475.1 Desulfobacteraceae bacterium | reverse complement strand
TATTTCATCCAGAAACAGGGTACCGCCGGATACGACTTCCAAAAAACCTTTTCTGGAAAGGACAGCCCCGGTGAAAGCACCCCTTTGATGACCGAAAAGCTCTGTTTCAAGCAGGGTATCCGGCATTGCACCGCAGTTTATGGCGATAAACGGGTGCTTGGCCCGTTTGCTTTTGGCGTGAATGGCCTTGGCGATCAGCTCTTTGCCCGTTCCGGTTTCCCCTCTGATCAGGACCGACGCGTCGCTTTGAGCGACTTCCGGTATGAGCCCGAAAATTACTTCCATCGGGGGAGACTGGCCGATGATGTTGTCGAAGCGAGTGATCCTGTCCAGGCGGCCCTTGATATAAGAGAATTCGGCGGACAGCCTTTTTTGATGAAAAATGCGCTCCATGACGAGAGAGAGGTGGTCCGGCCGGAAAGGCTTCAGAAGGTAGTCGCCGGCTCCCATTCTCATCGCGGTCACCGCGCTTTCAATGGAGCCGTAAGCCGTGATGATGATCACGATGGTGTCCGGATAATCGGCTTTGACTTTTCCCAGAAGCTCGATCCCGTCCATGCGGGGCATCTTGATATCGACAAAGAGCAGTTCAAAGGGACATGTCTCCAGTTTTTTCAGTGCCTCGAATCCGGATGCGGCCGTTTCCACGAAGTGTCCCTCCTTTACAAACCAGTGATAGAGGGATTCCCTGACGATCTTTTCATCGTCTACGATCATGATCTTCATTTTATCGCTCATGTCGGGCCTCAAAGGGTTATAATGTCGGAAAATTTAACGAAAACAAGGTTCCCTTGCCTGAAGCGCTCTCGACGCAGACATGGCCCCCGTGATTCTTGACCACTCCGTATACGATCGACAGCCCCAACCCCGTGCCTTCCCCTTCCGCCTTCGTGGTGAAGAAGGGGTCGAAAATATGATCCAGATTTTCCTGCGCAATACCGTCTCCGGTATCCCGGACCTGTATCCGGACCTGCTTTTCTGTCGTGTCCACACAAGAGGACACCGTCAGCCTGCCGCCCCGGGGCATCGCTTCGATGGCGTTGAAAATAAGATTCAAGAAACATTGCTGAAGGTGGCTGATGTCCCCGCTGATCGAAGCGGCCCGCTCGGTGAGATCCAAAATAAGCTCGATATTCTGAAGCGCCATCCGGTGGCGAGTCAGCGCGGTGACGGTTTCGATGATCTGGTTGAGATCCACACTTTTGTAAACCATCGGGGACTCCCGGGAAAATGAAAGAAGACCCGATACGATGTCCCCGCATCGCTCGAGTTCGCTTGCCATCAGGGTAAGGTATTCTTTGAATTCTTTCAGATCCGCGCTGTCGGGAGCGCCTTCCGACAGCATTTTCTGCATCAGATGGCTGAAGGTCACCAGTCCCTGGATCGGGTTGTTGATCTCGTGAACGCAGCTTGCCGCCAGCTTCCCGAGAGAAATCATTCGATCTTCCTGAACCATTTTTCTGAGATCCGCCCTTAACTCGTCGACGCGTTTTTCCCAGCGGGATGAAAACTCCTGTGTGATGTCGCGCCGAATTTCGATGATTTTGACGATTTCACCCTCCGGATCCTTCACCGGGTAAGTAACCAGCTCGCAATAGGCAAGCTGCCCCCCCGGCAGATGGTTTTCATGAATGACATGTGCGGAAGCGCCGGTTCTCAGCGTTTCCAGCATGGGGCATTGAAAAATCGGCTGGGCGCTCGAGCAGGGGACTTCCAGGCCGTACATCACCCGATAACAGTTGGCCCCGATCACCTGATCTCTGGTTTTCCGGATGCTTGCTAGATATGCATCGTTGGCCTCTGCGATCGTAAAGTCCGGATTGAGCATGACGATCCCTTCATTGGTTTGCTCGATGAGGAAATTGGCGATCATTTTTTCCGATTCGATCTGCTGTTCTGCGGATTCGAGCTGCCGGCTCATTTCGAAAAATGTTCGGAGCAACTTTCCGATGTTGTGTTCGATAACGGCTACCCGCCGGGGTCTGTGCCGGATCAGCTCAAGAAGCACCTCTTCCCGTCCTGTCAGCTCGATGATGCCGTCCAGAGGCTGCATCTTAAAAAGGTCGCGGAAATTAGGGGTGGTGTAGATCCCCATCGATTTTGCCAATCGCAGGCCTTCGGCCTCCGGATCGATGTCGCAGACCCCCACCAGTTTGATATCCAGATAGGGGAAGCGTCCCCCTTGGATGTGTTCGATAAAGAACTTGCAAGCGTTGCCGCCGCCGACAATCGCAAGGTGGAGGGGAAGTTTTTTCTGAAAATTTTCCGTAGACATGTTCTGCGGCACCATCTCGCACCGCTTTCCGGGTCGGGGATCGATAATCCGTTTCAAAAGTTAAGGCTGGCCCGGCAGTCCTGAGACAACCGGCGTTCGGATCATGAAAAAGCAAATGAACACAACAATGATTTCACATCACATCCACCCTATACCATATCGAGATTCCTGATGAAACAATATCTCTCGTCCTCGCTTGAAAAAAGGGATCCCGAACAAGGCTAAGGATGGAGATTCATTATGGTATCTTCTCGGAAATCGATGCGGGGTTCTATTTTAGGATCCGAAAATCAGCCGCAGATTTGCGCAGATCTACGCAGATCGGTGTGTAATTTTATCGTATCGCCGAAGCCGTCATCACTATCTGCTTTGCATATACCGAAAAAATCGATCTCCAAGGCATTCTTTTTCAAGGGAATCCTCTGAAGTGCGCCCATATTTTCCGGAAGGACCGGAGAAACGGGGCACACGGGGGGGCAGGAAGGTCGAATAATTTTCATCCACCGAAATCGGTTCCCTTTCAGCTTCTCGGGGCTTCGGACCAAATAACGGTCCTTTTCGGGATTCCGTAATGCTGTGATCGAAGCTGGAGATCTATCCCGCCAGCCCCAATGCCATTAATCAATGAATTAGATGCCTATTATAAATGGTTTTTATACTTTTTTCTTCCCATCTGGTTCTTCTTCTCGCCTGTCGGTGTAAAATGGGACGAATAGCCTGCGTTTTTTGCGGGAATGAACGCTTGCGCCAGACCAGGAGGAAACCAGGGGTCTAATGAGTGTGGGTCAATGGGTTTGGATTTCCGGTCCTCCGGGAGGATGTCTCTCGACCGGTGCCGGAGGACCGGCTGTTGGGTCCCAACTGCGTGCGCATACTGCAATGCCCCTCCGGAAGTGGGAATTCAGCCGCTTTCCAACTGGCTCCAGGTGTGCTTTAATGTACGTTATTGAATTTCCAAGAGTATGAATGATTTGAGAGTTTTCCGGGTCTTTTCAATCGCGGCTGCCTCGATTCTTTACCGCCCGGCAATAAAAGGAAAGCGATGAAATTCCACTGGAAGCTGATGCTTTTGTTTCTGTTGATATCGCTCATTCCGCTTGTGTCTTTGAGGACGCTCGGTATCCACAACGTTCGCATCATGGCGGATTCGCTTAAAGAACAGGTGAAGGAGCAGAGGGATGAAGCCGGAGAAGAACTATTGCAGTCTATCGATGACCGGGTGGAACGGGTGGAAAGCGTCACTGCCGGCTTCCTTTTCGTTCTCTCATTGATTGCGGCGGTGTCGGCCTTGGTGTTTTCACGCACCGTTACAAGACCTCTGAAAATTCTTGCCCAGGCAGCCCAAAAATTGGCCAAAGGGGACTTCAGCACGCGGGTGGAGATCCGGTCCGGACGGGAGCTCCTGGAGCTGGCGCAGGTGTTCAATCAAGTCGGTCCACAGCTCCAGGAGCATTATCGGGTCCAACAGGCGCTTTCGGTGGCAAAGGAGATTCAGAAGCAGCTTCTTCCCCAGACGCATCCTCAGGTGAAGGGGCTGGATATCGGGGGAGTTACGCGTTACTGTGAAGAGACCGGCGGAGATTATTTCGATTACTTATGTGTCGGCGAACACGGGCAAGAAAAACTCTGTGTGGTTGTCGGCGATGTGACGGATCACGGAATCCCCTCCGCCCTGATGATGACGACGGCCCGTGCCCTGCTCAGATTGCGTTCCTCCTTGGCCGGAAAATTGAAGGATATCGTTTCCGACATCAACCGGGAATTTACCAGAGACGTCGATTTTTCGGGGCAGTTCATGACGATATTTCTCGCACGGATCTCTAAGGGGGGGCGCTTTATGGAATGGGTGCGAGCCGGCCATGATCCGGCAATGCTTTACGATTCATCCGCTGATTCCTTTGTTTATCTCGGGGGAAAAGGATTGCCGTTGGGGGTCGACCCGAATTCTGACTACGAAGAGCGGTCTCTCGAATTCAAGCCGGGCCAGATCTTGTGCATCGGAACCGACGGCATCTGGGAAACGCGCAATTCGGAAGACGAACTCTTCGGAAAAAAGCGCCTGGAATCGGTCCTTCGCAACCATGCCGCTGAGACATCCGATTCCATCCTGCAGGCAATCCTCGATGAAGTGAATGCCTTCCGCGGCGCCCTCCCCCAGGAAGACGACGTAACGCTGGTGATCGTAAAGTCAACAGAAGCTTAGGCCGGCAAATGAAACTCTACAACCTGGGAAAGCGGACTTGGGAGGAATCGCAGCTCATCTATCATGCCCTCGCACGGCTCGGGCGCGAGGCGCTTTGTCTCGTTTCGCCTGCAACGCCTTACGTCTGCATCGGCTTCCATCAGGATGTCCTTCAAGAAGTGGATCTCGACTTCTGCAGGTCCGCCGGCATCCCTGTTTTCCGGAGGGAGGTGGGGGGCGGTGCGGTATACCTCGACGGCAAACAGCTTTTTTTCCAACTGATTCTTCACCGGAAAAACCCTGCCGCTCCCCCTGGAAAGGAATCGTTCTACCGCAAATTTCTGAAACCGGTCATTGAAGTTTACAGGCGGATCGGCATCGCGGCCGAATATAAGCCGGTCAACGATATCGTTGTGGGGGGCCGCAAGATCTCAGGCACCGGCGCAGGCGAGATCGAAGACTGCATTGTGTTCGTGGGCAACCTGATTGTGGACTTCGACTTCGAGATGATGTGCAGGGTCTTGAAGGTGCCGGACGAGAAGTTCCGCGACAAGGTGCACAAAAGTCTCGCATCCAACCTCACCACCATCCGGCGCGAACTCGGAAGCGGTGCAAGAGAGTGGAGCGAGGATCGATTGAACGGGATGATGGCCGAAGCGTTCCAGGCCCTCCTGTGCCCGATGGCCCCCGATGTCATCGATGAACCGCTTCGGGAGGAGGTAAACAGGTTGAGGGAGTGGATGACGACAGAAGAGTGGCTTTTCCGGAAAGGAAGAAAGAGGGCCGGCCGGGACGTCGTCATCCGCTCAGGCACGAAGATCCTCCACCGAATTCACAAGGCAAAAGGCGGGTTGATCAGGGCCGATTTCGAGGTTTCCGACGGCCGGTTCCGGCAGGTGGCGATCTCAGGGGACTTCTTCTGCTTCCCCCAAAGCGCCGTTTCATCATTGGAGTCCATCCTTGAAGGAAGAGCCGTCGGGGACGCAGGAATCGCGCTTAGAGACTTTTACTCCGGCGGTGCGGTCGAGACCCCGGGCATCGAAGTTGAGGACTGGTTGGCCGTGCTCAAAGGGTAGCAACCCCGTTTAGGGAAGAAGCGGTTTGTTCCCAATCAGCGCTTTCAGCTTAGGGGAAGAATCGAAGCGCAATTGCGCAAAAAACTTTCGAACAGTTCCAGTGCGTCTCTTTTCAAATCAAAATCGAGGATATCCAGCTTCTCGATTTCCTCATGATATCTCGATTTGGCGAGCGCAAACTGCGCCGCAAGTATGTCCGTCCTGCCTCTATACACGTCGATATGATTCAACAACCTCTGTTCATCATCTCTAATGACTGCGGCGACATCGAAGACATCTCTTATTTTTAACGTTTCAGCCCTGTAAAACAGCTTTTTGACGCATATCTCCTCCGGGGTCTCAACCTTGATTTTCGGAAGGTCTTCGGACAGGGTTTTTAAAATGAAGCAGTTTTCCGTAAGGTGAGGAGCCACGATAAAGTCGATTTCGGCGTCAGGGAAGTAAAGCTTTAAAAAATTCGACTGCTCGCTATACTCTTCGGTGAATCCTTGTGAAAAATCGTTCAGCCTGGGCGACAGATACGTGATCATCTGTACATCTGTAATGAATATATCTACATCTTTGCTTCTCCGGTGATTGTAGTATGTCATTAAAGCGGTACCGCCTCCGAAGGTCCAGTCCTTGACGTTGGCATTTTCAACGATCCTGCAGGCGATTCTCAGCAGATCCATCCAGCCAAGCGTATTATTCTGCATATTGCAGCATCTCCTCGACGCTCTTGCTCGGACATCGATTCCTTACGTGATTCTCGTAATAGCACTTCAATGCGCCGAGACCGACTCCCTGCTTCAGGCAAAATCTCATGATGTCGCTTAGCGGAACCTCTCCGAAAAAAGCGCATATATGTACATCGTACTCGGACGGGAAACGATTTCCCTTAATGAACAGCGCCAGCTTCTCCTCCGATAGAGAATATCGGGTCGACACATTCATGGTGGTTATCGACATATCCTGATATATCCCCCTTGCTTCAGGGACTGAGAACGATTTCTGTCTGCGGCAGTTTCTATTTAAGACTGATTCAGCCTGCATTTCAAGTGAAATATGAAGCGATTCATTGCCGCAAGACTGCTGCGGCGCCCTCCGTCATTTGAAATACTTCTTCCGCAGCATTTTTCCTATACGCCGAAGCGCCTTTTGCTTTGCGGACGGTCCCCCCTTCCATGCCGCCGATTTGACCGCCGTTTCCACGCCGCAGATTGCAAAGTGAACAGCCGCCTTTCCGGAGCCGGATGCAGCGCACCTTGCACACAATGCAGCCGATTCCGCCGCATACCGCTCAGGTACACCGCAGGATTTTGCAGACGCATAAGCCGAATCGGCAGCGGCACTCGCGGCAGTCGAATTTTTTCCCGACGGATCTTTGAGCCAATCTATCGCAGCCTCGATCGCCCATTTTGAGACCTTGGCTTTTGAAAACCTCCAGTGGATGAAATTCGCTAAAGATTTTGCCGTAAACACGGCCAAGGCCACACTGTCCGATTTTGTCCAGGGGACCTCTGCGATGACCTTCATTTCCGGTTTGCCCCCGGGGTCCATGTTTGAATCGTCTGCGGTTACCCGGCATAGAGACTCCCCCCCTCTGCCGCTCTCAGAATCTGCTTTTCCGTAAGAATAGAATCCTTTGATGCACAGTCGCAATTCTTGTCCAATGGCATACCATTTGTCCACTTGCAACGGAGATTCGTCGGCTTCCGAAAAAGCAGCTTTCGATTCGCCTTCATTGCCTGGATTTGTGGTCATCTTCGGGTCCTTTCAATACCATGCCGCCTTCTGCGACACCGATGTCGCGGGCAATCACGCGGCATTTTACCTTTCGTCTTCTGTAGCTACTCGTGCCGCCCTGAGCGCCTGGTTCAGAAGACACGGAAAACAATCGAGATACGTCTTCATCGATGGTTAAGAGACCGGAGCCGTCAGGCGGATCGAATCAGCAGCAGCGGGCGGTCGATTCGGTGAAGGACGCCGGCCGACACACTGCCGTAAAATACCCTGGATAAACCAGTCCGGCCATGGCTGGCGATGGCGATCAGCCCTGCGTTTTCTTGCTCTGCAACCTCGATAATGGCTTCCACGACCGGCCCGTGGGCAAGGCGGATGCTGGCGTCGATCCCCTTCTCGCGAAACTCTCCCTTGATTCCCGACAGATACGCTTCCGCTTGTTTCCGCAAGGCATCGTAATTTTCCTGCGTACTAAAGGCAAATTCCGCAGCCGCAAACGGTTCTATAATTTCGATGACCTGTAGAAAAACGACCTGGCCTCGATAGCGGATCGCCAAATCCTCCACATGGGGCAGGATGGTCTCGGCACGTTTTGACCCGTCTAAAGGGGCAAGTATTTTCTTGTACATTTTTCAAACCTCCCGAGTTGGGATCTCGATTTCAAGTTAAACCACGAAACACCCGAAGTACACGAAAAACGCTTTCAAAATGAAGACGCGGAAAAAATGTCCGCCGCTTTTGTCCCCTGCGCCACCGCTCTCTCGGAAATGAGATTCTTGTGCAACCGGGTGAGTCCATTATCCGGCTGCGAGCTCCCGGCGAGTCGCCATATCGACCATAACTCTTTCCCTGGCCTTATTGATGCCCAATGCCTGCCGTTTCTTATCGATGTGGGCGATCATCTTCCGCGCATGCGCAATCGGATCGACTTCGACATCCCACATGCCGCCGTAGAGTTTTTCGAAATGCTCGAACAGATACTTTCGAAACACCGGGGCTCCGGATACCGGCAGACCGACCCCGAAGACCGTATAGACGCCGGATGCCACAAAATAATGCCCGATGCTGATGGCTTTTTCGCTCATCCATTCGGGTGCGCTGCCGGCTGCCGGCAGGTCGGAAATATCGTTTCCGAGTCCTCCGGCTTTGACCATTTCGGTTGCCGCCAGCAGAATCCGGCTGTTGTCGACGCAGGACCCCAGATGAAGAACCGGCGGGATCCCCACGGTTTCACACACTTCCGCAAGCCCGGGTCCGCAGAATACTCCGGCGGTTTCCGGAGTCAGCAGCCCTTCCATGGCGCAGGCAATCCCGTTGCACCCGGTAGTCAGCACCAGGACGTCTTTTTTGATCAGCTCTTTTACCACCGCAATATGGCCCTCGTTGTGTCTGGTTCTGGCGTTATTGCAGCCAACCACACCGGCAACGCCCCGGATACGACCGTTGATGATGTTGTCGTTTAACGTGTAATAAGAGCCGCGGAACATCCCGCCCAAATGGTATTCGATCGATTCCACACCGAAGCCGGCAATCTGAGTGCTTTTATGCCTGGGGATCATCACCTCGGCCCCTCTGTTTTGGAAGTTGTCGATGGCCAGTTTGACAATCTTTTCGGCATCTTCCATGGCGTGGTGTTCATCGAATTCGATGTGAATCACGTTCTCCTGCTCCATTTTCGCGATGGGATGGGTGGTGATCAGTTTGGTGTGGAAACATTTGGCGACATTAGCGATATTTTGCATGATGCACTGGATGTCGACCACCATGGCATCGCAGGCCCCGGTAATGATCGCCAGCTCCTGCTGCAAAAATGTGCCGCATAGGGGAACACCGTGGCGCTGCAGTACCTCGTTGGCGGTACAGCAGATTCCGGAAAGCTGGATCCCCTTGGCCCCTCTTGATTTTGCATATGCGATCATCTCTTTGGTTTGTGCGGCGGCAACGATCATCTCGGAAAGAACCGGTTCGTGACCATGGATCACGATGTTCACATGGTCTTCCTTCAGTACGCCGAGATTGGCTTCGGACTGAAGCGGGTAGGGAGTGCCGAAAAGGATGTCCTGAAGGTCCGTGGCCAGCATGGACCCCCCCCAGCCGTCTGCGATGGCCGCTCGGGTTCCCTGTTTGATCAGATTTTTGTAGTCCTGGTCCACACCGATGTGGGTCCGATGCATGATCTCAACGATCTCTCTGTCGATATTTCTTGGAAGAACGCCGTTTTTTTTCCATTTTTCATAGAGCGGCGCGGGCGCCCGTTTCAGATAGCAAAGCTCTCCCTCAGACTTCCCCCATTCATTCAGCGCCTTTTCGGCCACTTCGAGCGCAATTTCATCGAGATCCCGGTCCAGCTTCAGGCCCTCCACCTCGACGGTGGTCGCAACATCGAAGTAGGGAGCGATGGACAGGAGTTTTCCGGCATCTTTTATTTTATAGGCATCGGTCTCTTTTCGGGCCGCGGACATAAAAACTTCGGCAACACTCCTTCCGTGGTCCGAATGAGCGGCAGCCCCTCCGGCGATCATCCGGATGAAATTTCGAGCCGCAATGGTATTGGCAGTGGCCCCGCAGAGTCCTTTCCGATCATCTTCACCTTCGATTCCCGATTTGGGAAGCGGAAGCCGGCACGGTCCCATGGCGCAGTTTTTACAACAGGTCCCCTGAACGCCGATACTACAGGGTTTCATATTTTCTGCCCTGTCAAAGACCGTTTCGATCCCCAGTTCCTGCGCCCGCGCAATCATTTCCTGGGTGGCTTCGTCGATGGACGCTTTCACAGGATCCGCCAGTTTTTTAGACTTTGAGACTTCCGCTTCTAACGGGGGTTTTGTCACTTTTACGATCTTCGGCTTTGTTTCATCGGCCATTGGATAATTCTCCTTTCGAAGTCTGTTCTTTTTCCGTGATGGATCTGAGCAATCCGACAATGGGTTCACCCAAAAAAGTAAGCAATAAAAGGATAAAAAGCGAAAGGGAGATGGGTCGAGTGAAGAAGGGCAGGAAGCTTCCATCGCTTTTGACCAGCCCTACCCGAAGGTTATCTTCGATCATCGGTCCCAGAATCAGACCTAGGATAAGCGACGGCAGCGGGATTTTGCAGAGTTCCATCAGATAACCGAGGATGCCGAAAAAAAGCATCACCCGGACATCGAAAATACTGCTTCGGAGTGCATAGGAGCCGACCACGGAGAAAATAATGATCGCAACGAGAATCACGTTTCTTGGAAACCTTAGAAGATAAGTATACATCTTGATGCCGAGCCATCCGATGATCAATAAAAAGAACTGAGACACGACGGCTACCGAAAAAATCTGATCGACGAGGAATTTGTTCTGCTCAAAGATCAAGGGTCCCGGCTTGAGTCCATACATCATCATGGCGCCCAAGACGATCGCGGTGATCGTGTCTCCGGGAATACCGAACACCAATGCCGGTATCCAGGTGCCGCCGATGGCCGCATTGTTTGCGCTGGTCGGCGCGATCACACCTTCTTCGATGCCGGTGCCGTATTGGTCGGATCTCCTGGACATCTTTTTTGCCATTCCATAAGATACCCATGCGGCGATATCGGCACCGGCGCCGGGAAGCGCCCCGATGACATTCCCGACAATCGAGGATCTGACGACCAACCATTTGAATTTATAAACCAGCATCCCCACCGATTTAAAAGAGGTCTTGATTTTTTCGGCGATGGTGGGATTTTTGAGCTCTTCCGGCAGCAGCACATACTTAAAGACCTCGGACAGCCCGAACAGGCCGATCATGGCGGGAATAAAACCGATGCCGTCCATCAGATCGATGCTTCCAAAGGTAAACCGGGGATATCCGGTGGTGATGTCGATCCCGACGGCTGCAAAAATAAGCCCGAGGGTCATCGAGATGACCCCCCGGATCCGGGTTCCCCTGGAAATCACGGCACTCATGGAAAGGCCGAATACCGCCAGCCAGAAATATTCAAAGTTTGTGAATTTCAGCGCGAATTTGGCCAACAAAGGTGCGATGAAAATCAAAATCGAAACACCGATCAACCCACCCAGGAACGAGCAGACCAGGTCCAACGACAGGGCCAGGGACCCCTTTCCTTTCCGGGCCATTTCATACCCGTCCAGGACCGCGGCCCCGGAAGCCGGCGTTCCCGGTATTCTCAAGAATGTGGCCGGAATATCGCCGGCAAAAATGGCGCAAAAACTGACTCCCAGGATCATCGACAATCCGGCGATGGGGCTCATGTGGTAGGTTAGGGGAACAATCAATGCGACGGCCATGGTGGCGGTAAGCCCGGGGAGTCCTCCCACGAAAATCCCCAGGATCATGGCAAGGATCCAGGGGATCAGGATGTTCCAGTGAAAGATGCTGAAAAGACCTTCCATGATGCTGCTCGCGATGGATCGCTACAAGCCGATAGAGTCCAAGATGCCGGAGGGCAGGTATATGGTAAACACCTTCCCGAAGATAACGACCAGTAAGATAACAAAACAGACGGAATAGAAGACATTCCTTAAAACCGGAACACCCAACCGCCACATGAGCACGAATGCCACCAAATACGAACAGGGGACAAAGCCGAGAGTTTCCATAAACAGGATGAAGAAAAGAATCAGCCCGATGATGACGACGATATTCAGTGGACCCGGTCTTCGGATTCCGGCCCAGAGGTAAGTAAAAGAAATCGGATTTCGGTCTTCCTTGTTCCTGAAGCCTTGGATGAATTCGCAGGCACCGCAAAACATGAAAATACCGGCCAGAAGGTTCGGATAAAAAGAGGGGCCGGTAAGGTCGCTTCCACCGGTGGTTTTGCTCGGAAAAGTCCGGGTGATAAGAAGAATCGCACCCGATAGGACAAAACAAACGGCTCCGATGGCATATTCTTGGTTGAGCCGCTTCAAATCCGATTCCTCCTCACTATGTTATCCGCCATGATCAAATATTTCTCAAACGGCAGTGCGAGCTTCCTGTTTGGGCAAATTGCGCGACGCAGTCTCTGTATTGAATTTGCACGAGATTGCGTCGTCGCTTTGCTCCCCGAAATGACGAATCATGACCCGTTTATTTTTTCTTGCCATACCCTGCCGATTCTATAATCTCCTCCAGGCCTCTGAATTGCGCCATCATGTATTCCCCGAATTCCTTGGACCCGCGAATCTTTATCCCAAATCCATTCTTATTCATAAAGGATACGTACTGTTCCGAATCGAAGATCTGTTTCAACGCATGGGTCAATACATTCGCCACTTCGTCGGGAGTCTCTTTCGGCACGGCGAATCCCCGCCAGGTCCCATAGGCCCAGTCGATACCCTGCTCCTTTAAGGTGGGCACCTGATTGAACTGGGGATTTCTTTCATCCGACATGACGGCAAGGGCCTTTAAGTTTCCGGCTTCGATCTGCGGGGCAGCCTCCGGGTAGCTGCAGGTGATTACATCGACATGCCCTCCGAGGAGTTCGGTGACTGCCGGAGCCGCACCTTTGGTGGGGATGAATTTGACCGTATCCGGATTGATCCCGTAATTGCGCATCATTCCAATCCGGGCCAGGTCCCATACGGTGCCGATGGCGCATCCTGAAAATTGGAATGTGCCGCTTGGCTTTTGCTTGATGTCTTCCAACAGGGCTTTTACGGATTGATATGAGCAATCTTTACCCACAATTACCGCAGAAGCATCTTCATTGAACTGCATCAGCGGCTTGAAGGATTCGGGCGTGATTTCGGAATACCCCATCCACTTCAGAGTGCCGATTTCAAAGGTCAGGTTGGTGAGGGTATACCCATCGGGCCTTGCATTTGCCCCGGAGGAAAATCCCACGGCCCCTCCCCCCCCGGTTTTGTTCACCACATTGACGGGCACGTGCAAAATCCCATGCAGTTGATCCGCAATAAATCTGGCGGTCCGATCGGTGCCCCCTCCGGCAGCCCATGGGCAGATGATGGTAAGCGGTTTGTTGGGGGATTTTTCAGCGGCCATGGCGGGCGAAAAGGCCGTGAAGGCAAATGCCGCTGCCGTTGCAATGAGAGTAATGTGACGTAACTTCATGATGGCCTCCTTTTTTATGTAAGCAAGATTAAATTGGAGCCTTTACAATAAACCCATTTCCGTAAGACGTACTTTCACTTTTCTTTCAGTTTCAGGTGACACGTTTACAAAGGGAAGACGTGGGTAACCGGCATCCACCCCCCGGAGCTTCAGGATGGCATGGCAGGTGGGGACCGTCGGCCCGTATTTTGTAATCTGGCGAACGACAATGACTTTACGCTGGGTTTCCATGAGTCTTTCCCTGTCTCCCTCCAGGTACTCCCGATAGAGGCGTCCCATCAGATCGGGGTAAACATTGCCGAGGCCCGTAACTGCGGCGGTGGCGCCGGCATCGAAGGCGGCGACAAACAAAGCTTCGGTGCCGCTGATCAGGTTCATCTCGGGGTATGCTTCCAGCGCGATCTTCGCGTGGTAATAGTTGACTAGATCGAAGGTGCTGTCTTTAATTCCGGCTAACCCCTCTTTAGCAAGTCTTACCAGTAGATCCGAAGAGATGGAATTTCCTGAACACTTGGGATTGTCATAGAGAAAGACGGGAATATCTACGGCATGGATCAACTTTTGAAAATGGATGAAAATGGCATCCTGGCTATAGCTGTTGTAATAGGGCGTGATGGCGCCGACCGCTTTGGCGCCGATACTCTTGGCGTGCCGGGCGAGTTCGATGGTGATTCTGGTATCTGCTGTTCCTACATGCACAATCACCGGCACCCTGCCGTTGACCTGATCCAGTACGATTTCAGCCACCTTCTTTCGCTCATCCGGCGACATCATCGGCCCGCTGCCGTATGTGCCGCACGGGTATAATCCCTGCACATGAGGCACGATAAAATCGACGATCTCCCGCGTTCCTTTCTCATAGATCTCACCATTTTCTTTGAATGCCGTCATCATGGGCGGATAAATGCCCTTAAAATCCTTTGGTTTCATTCATGACTCCTTGATTAGCGGTTGATACCCATCTTTCCATTCAAAAACGACTGGAATTCGCCGGCCTCCGGAAGCGTTTGATACGGCCCCGATCCCATGAGGCAAAACGAACCCAGAGCATTTCCCCAATGCGCACATTCTTCCACTTGCTTTTGTCTGATCAGACCGGCGGTGAATCCGGCGGCAAAACAATCCCCCGCCCCCATGCTGCTGATGGGATGGCAGATTTCATAAGGCGGTATTTCCCTGTTCTCTGATCCTGCCAGTGCGACCACAGCCCCCTTTGCACCGCGCTTGATGATCAGACGAGGAATGCCCTGCTTATGAGCGGTGCGTATGGCTTCATTCAATTGATCACAGTTCATCAGGAGTTTTAGTTCATTTTCCCCCGGCAGCACATAAGTGCTTTTTTTCATGAGAGGAACCAGGACCTGGCGTGCAAGATCGATATCCCATAGTTTCAACCTGAGATTGGGATCAAAGATGAGGGTCTGGCTGTTTTTTATGGCCAGATTGAATAACTCCTCCACTGTCGCGCGGGCGGTGCCGCTGATCGCCGGCGTGATCCCGGTCAGGTATAGGATCCTGGCTTCTCGAATATAATCCGGGTCGATATCGGGAGGGGACAGGTGGGAGGCAGCGGAGTTCTCTCGATAGTAATAGCATCTAAAATCATCGACAGACTGCCTTTCTACGACGAACAAGCCGGTGGGTGCCCGCGGATCGAACTTGACACGGGAAACATCGACTCCTTCCCCTTTGAGGGTTCTATAGATCTCTTTTCCAAATTCATCCTCTCCCAGACGGGAGAACCATCCGCAATGGAATCCCAGACGGGACAGCCCGATGAGGAAATTGCACTCCGCACCCCCCATCCATTTCTTAAAGAGGTGGTTTTCCCTCAAAGGCCCGTATTCCAGGGCTTCAAAAGCCATCATTGTTTCGCCCATGCTGATGACGTCATAGGTATATGTAATGCGATCTCTCTCCATTGACCGATGACCTTAAAACCCCAAATGATCGATGGAATCAAAGATGAAGAAAAACTATGGCTCTTGTACAGAAACCGTAATGCTTCCCCCTTTGCCGAAATTCTCATCCGTTAGTTTTTTGTAGTAGGATCTGTATAAATGGATGGCCGCCAGCGGATTGTGTCCGGTCACGCGATCCTTTGCCACCAGTACGGTGCATAAGGAATCGGAATACCGCATCATCAGAGAATCGTGCCCGACACAGAGGCCGAAGATGATATTGAATTCCGTTTGGGTGGCGTTAAGCACTTTCGCCTGGGCAATCGGGCTGCACATGGCCTCGAATTCATCGGGACTCACCTTTTGTTCTTCTTTAATTCCGAGGAACTCCTTGGGCGTTCTTCCGACCGAGCAAACAACGGAGGCCAGCTCAAACCCCTGTTCTTTTAAGATCTCCGCCAAGATCCGGGCCTCATGTCTGAGCCCGCCGCAAAAGGCCAAACCCAGTCTTCGATAGCCCATCTTGTGAGCGAACTCGATCGTCTCCTGCACCCGCGGCTTTATGGCGTAGCGGACATGGAGATCGTCTTTGTGCTTGTTGACATAGCATTCCCCTTCCTGAATGGTGGCATTGACGGCAAATCCTCTTATCCGGGGCGGTTCATACTCGGAAAGGGAGGCTCTAATGACATCGCTATAAAGCATCGTCGGACAATAAGCCGGCCCGGTTCCGTCTTCATGCTGGCATATCTTCTTTTCAACCTTACATTCGGCACAGCAGGGGATCTTGCGTTCTTTTTCAACCATGTCTTGTCCTCCAGTCTACTTCAATGATGATTTTCTACAGATATAGATCAGCGCAGAAGCAGGGAGTTTCTCCTTCACGAGCCTGAAAACAGCCCGGCGGATTTGGCCAGATAAATGGATCCGCCGATACTCAATCGATCGATGGCTTCCGGATCGGAAATGGTTAAAATCTCCTGCTTGAGTCCCCCTTTGCTTCTCAAAAGATACTCGTATATCGCGCATCTTCTCTTATCCCCGATAAGAACAAAACCTGTTTCGACAGGAAAACCCAAATCATCAAATTGACCGATCGCCTTTGTATCCTCGGCCGCGATGGCGGCTTCAACGAAGAGTTTTCTTTCGTACCATTTTGTGTCCAGGAGAACGTCCAGAAAGCGCGGCATCAACAAGGATCGCAAAAAGCCGGATTTCATGAGCCAGTGATACGCGGCATCGATGATCGTCGGATCAAAATAACTCTCATTTTCGTAAACGTCGTTCTTTTGAATCGATTTTCCAATGGAAGTCTCTTTCAGGATCGCTTCATAGATCTGGCCCGAAACGGTCGTGATGCTGCCGAGAATCTTTTCATTCTTATCGATCGGGATATATTTGGTATGGGATGACAGAACGACCACCGTGGTTGGAAGCCTGATCTCATGGCTCGAAAGCAAGCCGGCAACCTGGACCTCTTCTCCTCTCATAAAATCGAGACAACCGACATCTTGAACGGTGATTTTCTGAGGATCGAATCCGTTTTTAATGCCCGGAATAAAATAGACCGGCACATCGATCGGAAAAACGGACGTATCCTGGACCCTTTTCATGTTGCGAGCGAGTACATCCGGTTTTACCGGAGCTCGGAGGTGGGGGATTTCCAATAGACCGATCTCAGACGTGATCATCCCCGAAGCGATCGCAAAGCGGATATCTACCAACTGCAATTTCGTACTTTCGAGCGCCATGTGGAAAGCGTCTATCAGTGCGGTTTTCAGCACTTGATTACTTCCGCTGACGGCCGCGTCTCTCACACCCACCTTCACGCTCGCCTTGCCGATGATGCGGGCGTGTTCATCGATGATATAAACCCTTGAATGGGTGGTTCCGCAGTCGATGGTTGCAAGGTACACGCCGGGGCCTCCTCCCGATATCTTGCAAAAGGAATTTAAGGGAGTTCCTCCTGCAGGATACGAGGAGTGATAGCATATTATATGCCAGCACGGTTTTTGGAGAGTTGTCTTGAAAACAGATGCCGCGGGTTAGGCGAGATGCTCAACAACCGGATTACATGAACGCAAAATTCGAGGGCATATCCGTGCAGTTTGCA
>QZKK01000226.1 GCA_003599475.1 Desulfobacteraceae bacterium | reverse complement strand
ACCGCATGCGCCAAGCTGCCATAGAATCACATACTCGGAATCAAGAAGTATCAGGGCCAATGTAAAATGACCAAAGTAAAGTTACGAAGTCAAATTAAATCTTCCCGTAAATATCGTGTGCTAACATCATCGAGCAGAAAGAACACCCTGGCATTACTCCACAATGGAGAGCAGTTTCTGATAGCGAGCCCAAGTGCAACAAAGGCGTCAGCGGGTGATACTTTGAGCGTACATTTAAAAGAAGGATCTTTTAGAGAAGCATTTATCTTTAATAAAAAACGTTCTAAATCATAGTCAGTATGCCATGCCTTTTTATCGATGGCGATATCCATATTTGTTTCAAGTGCTTCGGCAATGCTGTCATGATAATTCGGACCAACAACGGTTCGATCCAACTCCTGAAGATGCCTCACCGCCCTAATTGTTTCAATGCAGTATGCGCAGAACAACCTTTCTAAAGGTGCCGGAGTTTCTGAACGCCCAGGTATCGTAAGCAGATTCATACAAGAAACGAATTGCCCGACATAGTTATCGTTTTTAAGCCTTTCGACCACATCAGAAACGGCTTCGCCGTCCTTCAACGCTGCTCTTGCGTGAAAATCCAAGGCTCTTAAAAGCATGGTTTTGCCGCAACCCCTCATCCCTGTGATAAGAAGAGGGCCTGCGGCACTAATGCGTTTAACCCATAGGTCATCAGGGTCAACCAACAGAAAGGGTACATACCATGGCTCAAGGGCGCCAGCATTGTAGGAATCATCGAATCTATTAAGTCTCAGGGGATCCTTCCATGGCGAAGAACTCCTAAAAAAATTATCACGTACAATACGAATGAGTTGATCGGGGGTAGGCACTCTTCCAGCATTTGCTTCAGGCATTAGGAAACTAATGGTTCTTTCCATAGCCTCAGCGATCCTGTTTTCTATATCATCTACCTTATCAGGGTTTCGATAAGTTCCTCGTAATTTATCAACCAGCCGTTGTAAATGTCGGCACAGCCAATGCTGATCACCGAACCGGAGATCACAAGTATCACTCTTGCTGGCATCGCTTACAGAACCTAAATCTATGGCAACAGCACGCAAAGTTTCATCAATCGCTTCTGCACGCCTGGCGCCCTCATGCAGTTGTTGAATAATTATATTTTCGGCGTGGAGGTCATTATGATAGCTAAGCTTGTTTTTAAATTCACGCCATATTCGGAAAAGATCTATAGCGATCTGAGCAGCACTGCGAGCAGCAATGGTTTCGGATGTCTCGATATATTTGTCTAAGGGCTTACCTTCGACAAAATCAATTACAGCTACATGGCAATCAATAGATATATTCCCAAAACTTACTTTTGAATCGAAATAGTCGTTGATGGGGACGATGTGTTCTGTATCCATAGCCACTTCGGAATGGATCCGGCATTCTTCCTCAAAGTTTTTTCCGAAAAATTTATATAAAGCGATAGGGGAAATCTTTAAAATATACGGTCGTTTTAATTTTCCTCTATGGCATAAATAAGTGACCGCGTAAAATCCTCTACCAGGAGCTTCTGTAACAACATACTCACCTATTGAGGATGGTGGGTCAGTGAGGGGAAATCCATAAAGCTTTCCGCAGGAAGGGCATGGGTCAGTTAAAAGTTTTTCAGAATAATCTTTTTGGGGGCATAAGAAACAACAATATTTAGACATGGGTAACCTCTTTGAAATGAATACCCGGAAACGTTTCATTCATCACCCGTATTGATGATTGAACTCCTATGAGAACCTTATCTGATAAGTTATTGGAACAACGTATGGTTGCAATGACATCGTTTTTGTAAACATATGCTCCGGACGAATGTTTTAGGATAACTCCACAGGGATCGGGGAAAAGCTTTTCCGAAGAAATAAATTTGTTCTGAATCCCAACGATTAATGAACGAAGTAAATCCAGGTTAACATGAATAAAGCCGCTTTCTGGTGCAAGCAACTGCAGATTATGTCCGTTCATTATTTCTTCAACATAATTTTCGAAATGATCGAACGATGAACCTTGATTCTTAAGGTTTTGCTCGAACACAGACAACAAAACGCTACTACTTGGACGGACTATTGAATCGTTATGATTGAAATGAATGAGGCGATTGACCATTGCATAACATGCATCATTATGATTGCACAACCAGGGATCAACTTGATTTGTAAGTATATGGTAAACAGCAGCCAAAGATTCCCCCCGACCTATGAACGGCTGATATGGAATATTGGCATCGCTTAGGAAGCAAACCGTTTTAAGTCCAAGTATTTTGGCAACCCTGCAGAACTGTTTTGAATATTCGGAGGCAGTGTCAAAAGATGTCCCGAAGTTACCATGAGGAGCAACACGCACATCCAAGCCAACCAATGACACTGCAGCCGCTAATTTTTTAGACAATATGCTGGCAATGGCCAATTCAGGGATGTTAATCTTATTAAACCGTTTACGATATTCAAAAAGGATTGCGTCAAGTGGGGCATATTTATCCCCTGCTATGAAATGGACATAACCATGATTTTTCAAATGTTGTTCAATCTCTTCACCGGTGAAGTCGATCTTGTAGCCTTTAATTTGCGCAAGAACATCTATTCCACCCGCAGGCCGTCCTGGAATACCAAGCTTCGGAACTACATAACCCAATGCTCTTAGATAGAGCGGGCATAAAATGGTTGACAGAGAGCTTGGACCACCCGTAGATGGAATGTCTGCTGTTGTAGCTCCTTTCAAGTCCCTAATTGATTTTCCTGATTTTGACAGATTCAATGCTAAAAAAGCAATATCCTCATCTGTTGGAGGAGACTGTTCAATATTATCGATCAATTTGGCCATCAAATTATCGTTTGGTGATCTTACAAAGGCCTCAACGATGTTGCGAAAGCTCTTCATTTTCATGGCCTTTCAAAACCAACGGCATTCGATTTTTGGATTCAGTAAGATTGTTCGCTATCTGTCGGGCATGAGCTTTGATTAAAGGCGGCGGCAGCGCATTCCCGATCATCGAGGCGACGGCGGACTTGTTGTCGGTCGTCGGAAACTTGTACCGGCGGGGAAACCCCTGCAACAACGCTGCCTCCCGCATGGTGATCGCACGGTCTTCTTCGGGATGGAGAAACCGGCCTTTGGAGGGGTTAAAGCATCCGCTCGTGATCGTCGGGGCTACATCGTCCCACGCCATGCGGCCGTATACGTCTTTGAAACCGTTGCAGCGCTTGTGACAGTCGAGCTGGTCTTCCTCCGGAAGGTCGGTGCGGCTTCCGCCGTCCTTGGGTATACGCCGGATCAGCTCCATGATCCTCGGCGTGCGCGTCTCCGGCATGTCATGAACCGGATCACCGCTTTCGCCTGCCTTGGGCAGACTTCCGATGGCGTCCTCGACGGTCTTCATCTTGCGTGTCCGCTCCGCGAACGGAATTGCCATCCGGAAACCCGCAAGATATATCAGTCTCAGCCGGCGCTGGGGAACGCCATATTCCGCGGCGTTCAGGATGCGGTGATCACCCAAATATCCGAGCTTTTCCATTCGTGCGCAGAAGATCGCGAATCTCTCATCCTCGGCCAATCCGGGTACATTTTCCATCATTACGGCCCGCGGGCGGAATGCTTCCACAAACCGTTGGAATTCAAAAAGGAGGGCGTTGCGCGGGTCCTCGATGTTGAGTGCCCCGTTCAGAGTCCGCATGGTTGAAAAACCCTGACACGGAGGGCACCCGGCCAGAAGATCGAGTCCCCCTTTCTCCAATCCGACCTCTTCGAGCAGGTCTGCAGGTTCCAGAGTGCGAATGTCCGCTTCCCATACTTTAACGTCGCGGTGATTGGCTTCGTATGTCTTGACGGCCAGGGAATCGATTTCTACCGCACCGAGTACCCGGAAACCGGCCTTTTTCAAGCCGAGGGTCAGGCCGCCGCAACCGCAGAAAAGATCGAAGGCGGTCGGTCCGGTTTCAATGGTGCCGACGTACCTGCGTCTTATTGAGGATCTCATCATAATTGAAATCTTACATTTCCAATGTTTTCAACACCGCACGGTCGACGTCGCCGTAAAAAACCACATCTAGGCGTTCGATCACGTCCTCCGGCAGGCCCGCGAATTGAGCCTTGTTCGAAACCGGAACCAGCACACGGACTGCCCCGGCTTCAAGAGACAGCTGCAGGGGTTCGATGATGGATGCCGGACCTTTGATGTTCCCCTGGATGGTCAAGTCGCCGAGGATGACTGTTCCGGCCTGCACCCGGCGGTTGCGGGCAGCCGAGATGATGGCGGCGAAAAACGCCACCCCACAGGCACATTCGATGCGGCCGCCTGAAAGGTCGACAGCCTCGGCATATATGTCTTTCTGCGCAAACGCCTGGTTCAGGCCGAGCTTGTCCTTAACATTCTGCAGATAACTGAAGGCCCGGTTCAAAGACTCCTTCAGCGACTTTTCCAGGCCGGTGGGTGTGCGGAGTTTGCCTGTGCCCGCCGTCAGTGTAACTTCCAGTCTGAACAGCGCGACCTTGGCTTCGGAATTCACAGCGGCCGTATAGACCGTGCCCGGCGGAAGAGGATCCTGCGAAATGACACCCGCTCCGCCCTGCTCGGGCACGCCGACGGCCCGCTCCGTATCGTTTTCGAGATCGATGTAGGAGAAACTGGTCTTATAAAACTCGAATGACCCGCGTTTTTTGAGCTGCTCCTTTACTCGTCGCCGTCCCTCTAAGCCGGCTTCGACGTATTCGGTGAGTTCCTCTTTCGTCCATCCGCCGCCTGGATGGAGGATTTTCAGCAGACCGCTTACTGTTTTTTTGGCCGCCGTGGCGTCTCTGCCTTCGACGTGTGATCCGAATCGAAAGATGCGTTCGGCCTCATCGAACCGATTCTGCTTCCTGAGCGAGCGGAAGGCTTCGGCCAGGTAATCCGTAACGAACCCGTAATGGACCGTCAGCATGTCCTTTGAGTTTTTGGGCACTTCCCAGCCCGGCAGATAAAAATGCATACGGTCCATGACCGCCAAATCGAACTCCTTCGGCAGCGGCTGAAATAGGTCCGTCGCCGAGTTTTGCACCAAGCTTTCCACCGGCTGGTTCAGGTTGCCGATGAACACCAGGGATGCGTCCGCCAGCACCTGGGTCACCCCACGGCTGAACCGCCCGTTCGCCATGTAATCTTTCATGATCTGGACTGCATCCGGATCGGTGATTTTCATGCCCCCGACTTCGTCGAAGGCGACGACGTCCCAGTGCCCCACAAGCCCCACTTGGCGTCGGGCGTTGTTGTAAAACAGGTTCGCCGTGCTCGCCTTTCCGCCCGAAAGCAGCATGCAATAAGGGGACATTTCGCTGAACGCGTAGGATTTGCCTGTTCCGCGCGGACCGAGCTCGATGAAATTGTAATTCTTTTCAACGAAGGGGATGAGCCGGGTGAGCAGAAGAAGTTTCAGTCTTCGCTCCATCCGCAGGGGCTCCAAGCCGACGCTCCGGAGGAGAAGGTCGATCCATTGGTTCCTGCTCAGGGATCGTCGGCCTTCCAGGTACTCGTCCAGATCGAACCGGGCGAGTTGAATCGGTTTCAGGTCTACGACGTGGAACGGGCTGTCCTGCTTTCCTTCGTCGGGAACTCTGAACTCCACGTCGATGATGCCCCAGATACCGCCCTCAAGCAGCCGTTCATAACGGCGGTAAAAATCCTCGGGGATATGTATCTTGCTGTAACCGAAGTGATCCATTGAGGCCCAGTATTTGTTCTCACCCGCCAGGAATCGCACCTCGATGCGGTCGATGAAGCGGTGCCTGCCTCTCTGCTCAACCATGGACTGGGCCTTGTTCGCCTCGTCATGACGGAAATAATTCGCGGTCAGGGTTTCCTTGACTGCATCGATACCGATGCGGATCTCCTCATCGTTATCCGAGGCGCAGTACCTGCCCAGCAGATATTCAAGCACATAGGATGGAACATTTTCGCCGCCTTTGATCTGGTGCAGCAGATCCTTGCGTACCACTTTGCCTGAAAAGGTTTCATTAATTTTTCTATCGAGCGCATCGAATTCCACAAGCCACCTCTGATTCACCTTATTGGATGAAAAACCAATTTTTTATTCATCCTTTCGGCTCACCGATGTTCGACTTCCGGTTCGGACGGCGGCTTTCCCAAGGACTTCATGAGCAAGCCGTTCAAGATCCCGCAGAAGTTTTCCATAAGAATAAGATCTGTGTTGCACCTGAGAGGAAAACGTGAGTCCTTGGGTCAGTGCAAGTTGGTGCACCGTCTCCTCATACGGACAACATAGCAGATCCGCGATGGCCCCCTTGCATCCTCTTGGATGTAAGCAGACTGAATTTTCCTTGATCCTTGGAGATTGATCGGGCAAAAGACCCGCTCTCCGAATGGATGTAAGGCTCGCTAGAAACCATGCTTCATACTCCGGATCGGCCACAACCACCGCCAGCGGTATGTTCGGGTTGATTTTCCGTGCCCTCATCAGAAGCTCCGTTCCCAACCCGTTCCCCTTCAGCCGATTCCTGCACTCGTCGTCCGCATCGAGCACGACGAGAATGGCATCCGGCCGATTGCGCAGGGCGGCTTCGATGTAATGCTCTATCCCGAGGTGGCGCGACCTGTCGTAGCCCGCTTTCAGCTTGCCGCAGCCCTTCGCATTGATCGCCAGGTCGGGCACATCGAACTGATGCAGCCGCCGGTGCCGAAGCCATCGACGCAGGAGGCAGGGAACCGCTTTTTCTTCACCATGCCCCTCAACAATAGGGATGATCCTCCGCCGATTCATTCCTTTTCACCAACTGAAGCGAACAAATCCCGATCAAAGATTTCAGGCTCAGGCCCGGTCCACAGTGCATTGGAACGAAGCATCCAACCCACGGTATCAATCTCGTTGACTGATTTCCGGGTTTCAGGACTGAGGCGGAAGACCCGACTGGTACCGTTTCTCCATTCGATGACCCTGACCCGCTCACCGGTGACGGCGGGGTGGCTGAGAACTTCGGGGGAGTGCGAAGTCAGAACCACCCGCGTGCCGTCGGCGTTTGCGAGCGCGGCATCCAACAACACGGATAGTGCGCTTGGGTGCACGGAGTTTTCGATTTCATCGACGAGCACAACGGACGGAGACGGCTTTTGCTTGAGTGCCAGAAGAACGCCCAAACTTCTTAGAGTGCCTTGGGAAACCTGGCGTGCGTCGAAACTCAGCTTGCTTCCCTTTAAGCTTTGGACAAAGCGCAGCACGCGCCGCCCCAACAAAGCCTCGGCGCGCACATCAATGATACCTTCGGTTATGGTTCCGAGTCGTTCGACGATCCAGCGGTGGGCCGGGGTTCCCTCTACGGCTTTGAGAACATCTCCCGCATTGGATCCGTCGCGGACCAACGTCGAGCGCTCACCGATTTGCGGAGCGGCGGCCATGTGCGCGGGTGAAAGCTCATATGCGCGCATATTGCGGATCGTTTCGAGCACAAGATCCCACAGACTGTCCGAGCGTGCAATCAACGGCAGTATAAGATTGCCGGCGGGCGGGGATACACCCCATTTCCCCTTGAATTCCTTATTGTTACGTTCGAAAGAAGTCTCTTTCGAAGAAATGAAGCATTCGCGGATGTGCTGTATACCTACTTGCCTCTTCTCCTGCACCTCGAAACCATAGACTGCCTGAACTCGCCGGTTGCCGGGAAAAACGATCCGGAAGACCACGGCGATCCCCATCGGTCTCATCACCCCTGCGGACTGCGCCCGCTGAACCTTCTGCAACCCGCCCCGGCGATCGAGTGCGTTTTCCAAACTGTCGCTCACCGATTCCCGGAGCAGGTCCACCGCGTCGAGAAGACTCGACTTGCCGGCGCCGTTTCGGCCTACTAAAAACGTCAAGTCCGACAACACCAATCGTGCGTTCCTAAACGCCCGGAATCTTCTCAATCTGATTTCTTCAACAATAACCTGGGCCGATTGAGCCATCTATTTCTCCCGACAAACCGCCGTTTCGGAACGCTTTCAATTCAAAAGCGCCCCTGCTTTCCGTCCGGATGGTCCTCTTTCGCCGCCCCTCAACCAAGCATAGCGTTCTTCAACTTCCGCTTCGCCCACACCAAGCGGGTTTGAGGATCGCTCACCCGGATTTCGATCTCCTCGCCGTCGAAACTCGAATCGATCAAAACCGGCACCGGTGTTTCTTTGTCGGCCGACAAGGCAACTTCGCGTGTCTTTTCATCACGTGCTTCGCAGTCGGCGGCTTCGCCGACGATCTTGGCTTTCGCTCCCGAACCGTCATATGCTTCAATACGCACCCGGACGGGTGTATGGAAAAGATCGCCTTGCAGGTGGAGTTTCAGACCGATCACCCGACTTGTGAACTTGTTGGACCGGTAGCGGATATCAATTCCCGGCTTCATGCCTTTCCCCTCGGAGCTTCGTCCGGCGCGGTAGACAATCACGGGCACCACCGCTTCCTGAAGACTCAAGCCGCCGTGGAAGTAACCCTCTCCGTCTGAAAACACGCGGAACCCGATCGGCAGACAAATCTCCAATACGTCTCCTTGAATCCCCACATGGCCGGCCTTGAGAGTGACGGTCCCGGCCCCTCCTGAAAGTCCGGAACCCAAGCGGCACCTCCGCTTGTTTTCGACCCAGCCGCCGGGTGGACTCTGAACCACATCTCCCGCCGGGATTTCCGGCAGCATCATGTGGCCGTGGTCGGCGCTGATCACGATTCGGTTGAAACCCTGGGACACCACCCAACGGACAGCGGCCGCAATGTCTCCGATCACATCCGATAGATACCGCCGCGCACGCCAGGAGCCGAGGTTTTCCGCAACTGCGTCCGGGTCCTGAGTACGCACTACGAAGAACTCCGCGTTCTTAACCTTCGCAGCGATCTTCTTCGGGGCGCCGAGCACGTCGTCCAGCGTGGTTTCGAAGAACCGGTCCCCGTAAGTTTCGGCCAAAAACTTCATCCGATCGGCGGATGTTTTAAGCAGGCGGGTACCGAGGGCCGGGATGAGGGCTCCTTCTTTCCCGACGAGCCTGAGCATGCCGTCCGCGCCGGGCATGAGGGCCGCCATGCCGCAGCCGGTCACCGTGGGAACGACGCCTGCGGCACAGCCGATCTTGACCTCTCCCGTTACGGTCAGGGCCTCACCTAAATCGCGCCCCATTTCATAGCGCAGGGAATCCACCATGAAAAAGGCTGTTCTCTCCCGGCGCTCCAGCAACGGTGAGATGTGGTCGTCGAAGATTCGGGTCTGCCTGGCCGCTCCGTCCGGAGGCCATCCCTCCGCCTGAACCGCGGCGAGAAAAGCGTCCTGCAGATCCAAGGCGGCCCTGCGATAACGGCGTCGACAAAAATCGACGACAGGAGCGATCATGCCTTCATCGGTGCAGGCGGTCAGGGCGGTTTCAAACAGCCGGGATGTGCGGTCGAGATCGGACCATCCGCCTTCGGTGTACGCCTTCATCAGACCCGATAAGTCTTTCCTGCCGATCAGCCCGCGCGAAACCACAACGGACGATTCGATCAGAGCGACCGCCCGCTCGAGGGTCGTCCATGCAGGCGATCTCCGCGGGTCGCTCCTCCATATGGAATGCCTTCGGCTTTCGATCAAGGTGTGGGCCAGTGCGGTATCTCCGGCGGCGATAAGGTCGACCGCACGGCCGAGCAGACGCCGCTCCTCGAAGGGGAAGGTGTCGCGCCCGCCGGGATCGAAATCCTCGGGCATGAGGTCGGGAAGACGTAGCTCGCCTTCGATCTTCTGCGCCAGTTCGCAATAGGTTTCCCGCAGGCCTGAATCGGCGCGCATTCTGTCGCAGGCCGTGTAAACCACCGACTTCGCTTCACCGCTTGCGCGGGGCACGGCGCTCAGGGAATCCGGCCGGCCGGTCTGCAGGTCGAATAAGAATTCGCTGAAGAGCACCTGCTCGGCGGCCTTCGGTCGGAGCGTCTTCCACTTGCGCGACTCCGAGGCGGGCTTATAATCGACCGCGGATTCAAAAAGCCTCAGAAGTTCCTCGATGCAGCCGGGTTTGTCATCCACTTCTTCAGCCTTGGCCGCATTGCAGAGGGCGAGTGCAATGACATCCGCCGGGGTTTCTGTTTTGAAAACATCATGCAGAAGCGGCCACCGCTGTGTTTTCTCCAATCCGTCAAGCAAAGCGATGTCCGGTTTCCCCTCACGGAAGAGGCGGGTGATTTCGTCTGATTTCTGCGGCATGGCCTGTTTGGCGAGAGATTCGAGACCTTCAGGCTCCAAGGACGCGTAACCAAAACCTGTACCGGCCGACGCATAGGCTTCAAAGGGGTCCTGCATCTTCTCGTCTTCGGTCGCCCCGCGACGGCGGGGTATGTAGATGAGCAGACATCGGTCCTTTTCGGCGGGGTTTTCGGATTCGTTTATCAGCCGGTAAACCTCGTCGGCGCGTCGGCGGGTCCTGAGCACGGACGCCTCGGCGGACAGCACCTCGCAGTTGGGCGCTTCGAAAGCCTCTACAAAGGCCTTGAAACACCCCTCTGCGTCATACCAAACTACAATGCGGCGGTCGTTGAGAAAATCGACAAGTTTTTTCTGCAGAAACGAAGTGAACTTCATCGGGCGGCCTCTCCAATAGTGTGCGGTAGGCCGCAGGCGATATGCAGCGGGCCTTGGACAGCGGCAAATATGGATAGACGATTCATGGTATAATCGCTCCGTCGCATATGGATAGAATCGTGTTTATGAATGCCTTGAGTTCTGAACACTGATTGATAGCCGTCGACAAATCGTTCTCGTGGAGAATCCGTCCGGCGTCACGGGGTTTTACATAGCTGTCTCTGCATTTGCCGATTTCGAAAATTTCTCTGATCCGGTATGAAGGGGGATTATTATGATTCACCTTTTCGGGGTTGCCTCTGGGCGCTGCTCTGTTATGCCGCGCCAAACGTTGAATCGTCGGCCAATAAGGCAACAACCAAGCCTCGAAATCGTATTGCGCGACATGGGGATGAAATCGCTGTAAACCCCCTACCCATTGAACCATTTTATATTTGGCGTCTTGTGCATTGGTGAAATCAGGCGGGTTGGTACCGGTGTAAACATCCGTTAATGCAATGACATGATCCGCAGGATTCCTTCCTTGCAGAAGATTTTCTACAACCCGCCTCAATTTATCGCCCTTGGGAATGCGTCCGTCATATGGCAAAATGTCCAGTTTAGGCATGCTTTCAGGCAAGAGGGGTTTCAGAAATTCGCGCAGATATGGAACAAATGCCTTTTCCGTTTTCCCCTCGACAATAATGGAGATCTTCATGATCGGCCTCCCATCCTGCCCATCCGCCATACTTCGTCAAGGCTGTATTCGGTTAGCCATTGGTCGAGATCAAGCGAATCCGCCCATACTGCCGATGCGCATCCATCATCATCAACATCCATGACCACCACCTCATCCGTGTTCAGAAAACGGATAAAGCGATCGGAGTGGGTGGCGACGATCAGTTGGGTCCGCTTTGCGGCCTCGCGCATGAGGTCGGCCAAGAGGCTTAATAATTCCGGATGCAAACTGACTTCAGGTTCGTCGATCATCGTGACTGTCGAGAGATTGGGACTTTGCAGCAGCGACACAAGCCAAAGGAAACGAAGAGTACCTTCCGACAGTTCGTTCATATATATTGGTTTGCTGAATTTTCTATCTTTCCACGTCATTGCGAGCATCCCCGCCGCAACGGGAGGAAAATTCAATTCTTCAAAATCGGAAAAGGCCGTCCTCAGGGAATCCATAATGACATCAAACCGGTCACGGTCGCTTTCGCGCAGGGAATAAAGATACGGCACCAGATCTCCTCCGTCAGGACCGGGCAACGTGGCTGGTTTCAAGGACTGCGGCATTTTCACCGGCGCACGGGGACCGACATCCAGCACATGATACTGTGTGGCCGTCGCCAGAATACGTCGCAGTTCCTCGGGTTGACGGAACATCTTCGGCACCTGCGCGAGTGAGGTCTCCAGAGGGTTGTGTTCCCAGTCGGGGCGGACGAGGCGGTTTTCTTCTGTTTCATAGTACCGGATGTCGCCGTCCGAGGAATCGATGTGCCTGAATGGATCATCAAAACCAGTTCGTTTCTGGGACAGCAATTCCCTGGCGATGGCATGACCCGTACCTTTTGATGTAAGATGTAATTCGTATTCAAGTGGGTGATGACCTGGAACCGTCATATCCACCAAGAATGAAAGGTATTCGCTTTTACCGCGAGTCAGTAGGTTTGCGATACCGCCGAACTGTGACAGCATGCCGTTCAGGTTTCCCGAAGCGGAGGCGGACAAGAGGGAGAAAGCATCCAGGAGAGATGTCTTGCCGACCCCGTTTGCGCCGATCAGCACCATAAAGGGCTTCACCTGCAGATCAACAGCCAGCAACCGTCGGAATCCGCTTATTTTTATCCTATTGATTTTATGCATTTTAGCCTCTCAGCTATCGTTTTTGTTTTTAGGGTTTTCAGCCGCTCCCCGCCAGCATTTCAATTCTTCAAGCACTTCCTCTTCGGAGAGAAGTCTCATGCCGGCACAAATCGCCTTTTCACGGAGAGCGACGAGTGACATGCCCAAGGCGGTCCGCGCAATGTATCCAGCAATTTTTCGGCTCCCGTCAAGCGTCGTCCTGAGCCTAACATGCATCTTCTTATCCATATCAGGATGCTCCTTGCATACGACGACCGCGGCTTCCTTTCTTCTTGACATCTGGGGCTTCGACCTCGCAAATGTTCTCAAGCCCATGTGCGATGGCGATGGAACGGTCGGTCCTGCATGCCTCTCGGACCTGGTCCGGCCGGATGGTGTAGGCCAGGTGCGCCCAGTCGTAGTCGCCTTTTCGAAGTTTTTTCCAGCAGTCCTCCGTGTCCTTGGCCCATGGCCGGAATCGGAATAGGTTGTGGAAGGGTGCGGCGTTGATGATGACCCCGTCGTTAAGGTTCGGTTTATAGGGCAGCGCGGCGATGCGGAGCATCTCTTCCCGCAGCTCCCGCAGTTCACCGAGGTATGTGCGAGTTTCGCTCAACCGGTCGGTCAGGCGTGTCGCGTCGCGGCCGGAGGCGGTCTTCAGATCGTTTTCAATCAGACCTATCCCGCGCTCAATCTCGGCGATTTTGGGTTCGACATACTTGTTGACCGCCCCGTAGAGGATCTGATCGCTCAGGCGGTGGTAATAGAGCCAGATCGTGTACGACCCGGAGACTGTTGAGAGGGGCCAATAGATGGGTGCCTTGCGCCGGCTCTTGGAGTAGCGCTTCAGATTATCCTGGAAAAATCCCGCGGGCCTTCGGAAGTAATCGCGAAGGTCCGAGACGCCGAGGATATCGCAGGCCTCTTGTTCGATCTCATGAGCCTTGTCCTTCCAGAGGAGGTCGAAGACCTCACGGACACGGCGCACGATGTCGTCCCGGTGCAGCTGATTGCCGTTGAAGCCGGGGTCATCCACCAGAATGCCATCCCAGGAGATGCGGAGCGGGTAGTCTGAATCCCGAATGATCGGATTCTTGACCGAGCCTTCCGTCGGCAGTGTGTTCGCGTCCGGTCGGGCGCGCAGCCACTCTTCACTCACGATTCTGCCGGGTTCTGCCGGCATGCAGTCAGGGCCGACCAGCATCCCCGGCGGGCAGACCGGCAACGGATTAAAAGGGTCGGGCAGTTTCGGCGCGAGCGATCGGTGAGATGCAATCCGTACGTCCCAGCGGCCGAGAACCACACCGACAGCATAGCCAAACAACCCGATCGCTTTTTCTTCGGGTGTTTCCGAAATCAATTCGATGTTCAGTTCCTGCTCATCTCCACTTGAATCTTCCCCGACATCCTCCGATTCACTGTCTTCCATCCGCCCTCGGATTGATACGGCTTCCCGGATATCCCGCTCCAATTCGCCAAGTTGTTTGGAGTTCAGGCCGAATGCTTCAGCGATCTTGTTTTCTATGCCTCGTCCGAAAAGTGAATAAAGGTCCCAGGCTGTTTCGCCTACTGCCGCCGTTTGAATCCATGCCGGCAGTGTGAACTCTTGAAACGGTTCATAGCGCTGGACCACGGAACGACGCTTGTTTACCTCTGCATCTACGTGTTTCTTAATGAGCGCCAACATTTCTTCAGGAAAATCACAGGCGGGCAGTTCTTGAACCATGCTGGCCTGGAATTTCGGCCATGCGAACTTCTCCCCGCTGAATCTTGCTATGGCGCTTCCCACATTTGAGGCGCAGATTCCAAGTACGGCGTATTCCTCTCCCTGTTCGGGGAATATCTGCGCCCGCCCAGCCGTAGGTATGACACCTGACGGGACCAAGTAGGGAACCAGCCGTGTCGAGCGGAGCATATAACTGAAACCGGGCTTGAAGTACTCCTGCTCGCTTCGTAGTGCGGAGCGAAGTTTACCTGCATCATTGGTAAAGTGTCTTAGCTCATCTCCATTTGCAAACCACTTCGCGACCAAAGTTATCGGTGAGAACCAGGGGGATGCAGTTTCAGTTTTCGAAAAGGGTACCCACACTCTATCGGATGTCAGTTCCCTAATACATTTTTGTCGTGGTGTTTCCTTGCTCGCAGTTTGCGTGGGAGAGGGAGATACAAGTCGCGGGTCGATCTCCCATAGGCATCTTAGGAACCGAAAGTCGTCGCCTGTTTGCATTCCAACACGTATTGTTCCTTTAGTCCCTTCAATGCATGGATGTTGACTGACGGTTTCGATCGTAGATCTGGAAACCCAATATGCATATGGCTTTCCTTTTAGTGCCCCGAAATGCCCTGGGTTGTTTATGAAAGTCCTATCCGATATACACCCGTCGAGACATTCTTCCGTGAGTTGCTTCAGGAACTCTCCCTTATCTGCATCAATAAGCAGCCGGAAAAACAAAGACTCGGGTTCTCCCGGTCTATTTTTGGTCATTACATAGATTGCTGTCTCCACCATCGCTTCGAGAACACCTTCACCCAAATCCGCCAAAAGGCGGATACGGCCGATTTTTCCAAGGATTTCGGTTCTGAATGTTTCAAAGGATCCCAGAAAAAACGGAGTCCGGCTCGAAATTGCACCGACTCTTCCTTGTTCGTCTGTTAAATGCAGAGCACGTTCAATAAAATTGGCCAGAACATCACCTTTTGTTTTTGGATACCGGTCCTCAATGTAATCCTTCGATTCCCGGCTTGAAGCTCCGAACGGGGGATTCATTAAAATTGCGTCGTATCGGTTCCGGCAGAGTTTAATGAAGGCGAATCCTCGGGCGGCATCTTCTGAGAAGAGGCGCCGACGAATTGATAGCCCGTTCTCTGCCCTTTCAGCATAAACTTCAAGCGCTTCAAGGATGCGATCCTCCGCCTGTTCCCAGAACCGTTCATCGGTGAACCCCTTCACCTCGAAGCGCAATTGCTGCTGTTTTTGCCGTTTATCAGCCATGCCCGGGAAAAGAAACTGTTGTTCGGGTTTGGGACCTTCCAGCCACTGTCTCCTGGCATCGGCGACGGCGTTCTTGATCTCCTCCTCGATTTTGAGGAGAGACCCTGCTTCACCGGCAAGCTTCATCTTTTCAAAAACACTATACACGAGCTGCCCCAGGACCCTTGGTTTGAGTCCTGCAGTGAAATCCAGACGCATATCTTCTTCGCCGGGCATGGGCTCGGCGGTGACGATGTTGGATCTGTCGACCCGCGGCCGCTCGGCGGCCCTGATGCCGAGGTTTTTCCATGTCTTCTGCGCCCGCAGCCAGAGGGCGAGCGCAGCGATCTGTACTGCGCGGGTGTCGATGTCGATACCATTGAGGTTATGTTCGATGATCAGCTTTGGAACGGCCCGATGCAGATCGTCGAGGGTCTCGAAGTCCTCGCGCAGGATACGGCCTGTAATTTTGGATTTCGGGCTTTCGGGGTCCGCCCACCCCTCTTCATATATTCGTTCCAGCAGGTCGAAGGCATACAGCAGGAAGTGACCGGAGCCGCAAGCCGGGTCGAGAACCCGCAGATCGCGCGGGTCTTTCTTGGGTCGATCTTCAATTTGCACCGGTTTCCTGAGCAATTCTTCCTGGGAAAGGTTCGCTTCGTCCTCTTGGTTAACGCAAACTTGTTCACCAGGTGCGAGGAAGGTCTCGTTCGGTCGCCGCCCCAGGTATCGGCATTCCTCCTTGAGAGCGGTTTGCCCCTTGTGCATCTCGTACCATATGCGGCCGAGCGTGTTGTCGGTGAGAAACTCGACTACGTACCGCGGAGTGAAGAACTGATTTCGTACTGCCAATTCTCTTGTGTTCCGAGGAGACCGCGAAGCCTTACGCATCGCATCCCGCTCTTCCTTCGGATTGAAGTACTGGTAGACCCAGCCGATAGTCTCGTCCTCGATCCAGAGGTTCTTGAGTTCCGGCTTATTGAGTTCGGCGAGTACATCTTCCATGCACCGCTCGGAGGGAAATACCGCCGATTGAGGCATCATCCGGTCGAATAAAACGCCCAAATCAAGGGCAAGTTCGTCGAAGAGGCATTCCAGGAAGACCCGGTAGGTGATGTACCGTCCACCGAGAGCCCCGCCGGAGATCCGCTCGAACATCTGAAAGCCGGCGGATGTCGTCCCTTTACGAACGCATTCAATGACCAGCCCCCGCTCCTCGCAGAGCCGCAGAGCGGCCAAACGGTTGAGAATGGTGAACGATATCTCCAAGACAATCCGCTCGTAGGCGGCCTTTCGGCGGTCCGCCTCCTTTCCCGCTGCTCCGATGATGTAATGGTCGAGGAGTTCTCTCAGATGACGGGCCGCGGATGTCTGATCCGGCGAAAGGTAAGTCAACCTGTCGAGCGGTAGTACCGTGCCGTCCGGGTGCAGGCCGAAAACGCCTCGGAGTTGGTCGGTGATGTCCTCGATCAACCGACGTCGGCATGAGGCGACGGTCTTCGCCAGGAGGTTGCGGGTGTATTTGTCGAAGCTCATCAGCGCCCCTTGATTCGTATCCGCTTGTTCGCTTTCAAAAAGCCTGTCAGCTTCTCCCGGAGGGCGGCCAGCCAAGAATCCAATTCATCCGCTGTTGATATAACCGCAGACTGCACCAGGGTGTCGGCTTCCACGATTTCCTCGCCGGCCGGTTCTTCACCGGGCTCGGCCTCGGGTTTGGAAGGCCGCCTGCGTTTGATCTCAGACTTTAATTGTTCGATCAGTCCCGGCAAAGTGCGCTGCCGGACCATCAGTGTCTGAAACAGCCTCACCGGATCACCGTTTTCGGCCGTCGCCGGAAGATCGCAGGCCAGCTGGTCGGCGATCTCATTGCGGTCCTCTTCCAGCAGTTTCGTCCAATCGGCTTCGGCTTCAAGTCCAGCGAGAGCCTTCCTTCGATTGTCTTCGTAAGCGGCGCGGTCGATCTCGTATTTCTTTTCCGTCCGGTTCACGGCGGACCGGACCAGTTCCCGCAGTTCAGGCAGCCGCTCATGGAAACGTTCGCTGGAGAGCACCTCTTC
>QZKK01000146.1 GCA_003599475.1 Desulfobacteraceae bacterium | reverse complement strand
GCGACGACCCCCAGATCGTGGGTAATCAGGATGATCGCGGTTCCCAGCTCCTCCTTGAGATCCATCATCAGATCGAGCACCTGGGCCTGGATCGTCACATCCAGCGCGGTGGTCGGTTCGTCGGCGATGAGCACCGACGGATGGCAGGATAAGGCCATGGCGATCATGGCTCTCTGGCGCATCCCTCCGGAGAGCTGGTGGGGATACTCATCGGCACGCCTCCGGGGAGAAGGGATGCCGACCTTATCCAGCATCTCCACGGCCCGCTCGCGGGAGGCCTTCTTATCCAGGCCCTGATGAAGCCGGATCGATTCCATGATCTGAAAACCGATGGTAAAAACCGGATTCAGAGAGGTCATCGGCTCCTGGAAGATCATGGCGATTTCGTTTCCCCGGATGGATCGGATTTCGGGGCCGTTTGCAGGGAGATCCGTCAGCACGACCGATTTCCCCGACATGCTGTATCGAATCCTGCCGCCCGCGATCCAGCCGGGCGGCCGAATCAGCCCCATCGCAGCCAGTGCGGTGACGCTCTTTCCGCACCCCGATTCGCCGACCACCCCCAGAGTTTTGCCCGCATCCAAGCCGAAGCTGACGCCGTCGACGGCGCGGACCACCCCGAACTCGGTCCTGAAGTGAACTTTCAGTGCATCGATTTCCAGCACCGGCGGAGACGATGCGCTCTTTTGCGGATTCTTCATCAGAGCTTCTTTTCGGTCTTCGGATCCAGAGCGTTTCGCATGGCATCGCCAAAAAAGTTGAAGCCGATGACCGTGATCATGATGGCGATTCCGGGAAACGTGGCCACCCACCAGCCGTCTTCCATGAATTCCCTGCCGTCTGCCAGCATGGCCCCCCACTCCGGCGTGGGAGGCTGGGCGCCGAGCCCCAGAAAACTCAATGCGGCCGCCCAGAGGATGGCCGTGGCGATCCCGAGAGAGGTATACGCGATCACCGGCGCCAGGGTGTAGGGCAGGATATGGCGCAGGATGATGCGAAGATCGCTGCAGCCGATGGCCCTGGCCGATTCCACGAATGTCTTCTCCTTGGCGGAAAGCACTTCGGCGCGGACGAGCCGTGCATAGGCCCGCCACCCGATGGCGCCCACGGCGATGATGACGTTCTGAATCCCTCCGCCCAGAAATCCTGCGATGGTAACCGCCAGAACAACCGAGGGGATGGCCAGCAGCACGTCGACAAACCGCATGATGACCGCCTCGATCCAGCCTCCGTAATAGCCGGCCAAAAGGCCCAGGGAGACCCCGACCACAAGATGGATGGCCACCACGGCAACCCCGATGATCAGTGCGTAGCGGCAGCCGTAGATGATCCGTGCGGCCATATCGCGTCCGTACTGGTCCGTGCCCAGGGGATGCGCAAAGGAAGGAGATTCGAGCATGACGTTTAAGTTCTGCTTGTTGGGGTCGTATGAGGTTACCCTCGGGCCGAAGGCCGCCAGAAAGAGCAGGAGCAGAATGATCCCGGTCCCGGCCAGTGCGGCCTTGTCCCGCTTCATCCGGCGGAAGGCGGCTTTGGCATAGGTGTCGTTCCGCGGGGCTCCTTGCTCGATGCCGGATGCTTTGTTCATTGGTGTTTGATCCTCGGGTCGATGTAGGCATACAGCAGATCGACCAGCAGATTCATTACGACGACCAGAAGGGCATAGACCAGAACGATTCCCTGTACCAGGGTATAATCCCGCTTGGTAACGGCATCCACCAGCAGCCGCCCCATCCCCGGCCATGCAAAAACCGTCTCGATGATGACCGAAAGAGATAAAAATTCCGGAACCTGCAACCCGAAGATGGTCACAGTCGGGATCATGGCGTTTCTCAGGGCATGCCGATAGACGACGATCCGTTCCGCCAGCCCTTTGCTCCGGGCGGTACGAATGTAATCGCTGGAGAGAATCTCGAGCATGCCGGCCCGGATCAGGCGCATGATGACGGCCACCTGGCGAAAGCCAAGGATCAACCCGGGAAGGAGAAGATACTCAAGCCCTTTGAGCGACCAGATGGGGCCGCCCCGTCCGGAGATGGGAAGAATCTGCAGATGCAGTCCGAAAATCAGCAGGCAGAGGATGGCCACCCAGAAGCCGGGCATGGAAACAAAAAAAAGAGACCAGAAGGAGAGGAGATTGTCGATCCAGCTGTTGACCCGGGTTGCGGAGATCACCCCGGCCGGAATGGCAAGCGTCACGGCGATGCAAAAGGCGAAGAAACCCAGCTCGACCGACGCCCCCAGCCTCTCTTTGATCATCCCCCAGACCGGTTCGTTGCGCTGGAGGGAACGCCCCAGATTGCCCCTGAGCGCCATACCCAGCCACTTGAGATAACGGATGTGCGCGGGCTGGTCCAATCCCAATTCCTTCCGGATATTCTCAACCGCTTCTTCGTTGGCGCGAAGCCCCAGCATGACCCGGACCGGGTCGCCCGGAGAGAAGTAGATCAGCGAGGAAACCAGCAGGGAGACGATCAAAAGCACCGGAATCATCATCAGCAACCGGTGCACCAGGTACTTGATCAAGCCGAACCCGTCCTTTCCAAAGTCGGTTTTAATTTCGGCAAGCGGCAAGAGGGAAGTGGCAAGCGCTTTCCTCTTGCCACTTACCCCTTGTCAAATGCGAATTCCTATACGATCGAACTACTTCCGATAGATCTCCAGGGCGCGCCATTCGTCCGCCTGGTTGAAGGCCCAGGGGTGTTTGATGTAGCTCTCAACACCCCCAAGGGCTTTTTTATACCCGAAGATTTCCATGGAATTTGCAATCGGAATCACCACGACCTCCTGGGCTGCGATCATCTGGGCCTCGTTCAATGCCTTTTCTCGCTCCTTAGGATCGGGATTGTAGCGGGCCGTATCGAGCAGCTTGTCCATTTTTTCGTCCTTGTAGAGGCACCACTGCGCGACGGTCCCAAGGCTTTCGGTGTGCAGCTCGCTCACCAGATCGTCGGCTGCAAATCCCTGGCTGCCGACAAGCCCGGTCGAAAGCAGGTGGTGTTTTCCGCCAAGCGTGCGCTGGTAGAGATCGCCCGCCTCCAGAATCTGCAGGTTGACCTTGAACCCCGCCTCCTGGAGCATCGGGGTCGCCACCTCCGCCATTCGCTTGTACCGGGCGATGTTGAAGGCCAGAAACTCTATGGCCAGCTCTTTTCCGTTCTTTTCCCGGACTCCGTCGCCGTTTGCATCCTTCCAGCCGGCGGCCTCGAGCATCTGTTTGGCCTTTTCAAGGCTGTAGTCGGTCAGCGGTTTGCCCGCTTCTTCGGAAGGCTTGTAAAAGCCGAGCGCCATCGGGGAAATCGGCGTAAAAAGCGGTGCTCCGATGCCGCTCATGGCGGCCTTGCGGACGGCTTCGGCATTTACCGCATGAGCTGCGGCAATGCGGACGTTTTTGTCATTGAAGGGTTCGTCCCGGGTGTTCATGGCCAGATATATGGGGGAAGTCGATTTGGCCTCGAACAGTTCGGTATTCTTTCCCTGGCTGACCTTCTTGACATCCCGCTCGGTGACGTAATCGGAAAGATCGACATCGCCGGCGGTAAGCTCGGAGATGAGCGTCGTCGGCTCGGGAAGGAAGCGGATCTCCCAGCCCTCGACCTTGGCGGGGCCTCTGTTTGTCAGAAAAGAGGGGCCGTGCTTATACTCCGGGTTCCGGGCCATGACGACCCGGTCCCCCGAACGCCATTCCTTGAACATCATCGGGCCGGTCCCCACCAGGGTTTTGCTCCCCCATCCCTGGGGGTTTTGGTTGAAGGCTGTTGGAGATGCGATGACGATATTCGGGCTGGCCAGCACGTTCAGCAGCAGGGCGAAGGGCTGCTTCAGCTTCATTGAGACGGTCATCGGATCGGTCACGGTAATCGATTCGATGACCTTGAGGAAGCGGCCCTGGCTTCCCGCCGTGTGGCGATCAAAGGAAAACTTGACCGCCTCGGCGTTTAGCGGCGTTCCGTCGTGGAATTTGATTCCCTTCCTGATCACGAATGTCCAGGTCTTCTGATCGTCCGATACCTGATGGGATTCAACGAGGAGGGGCTGCACCTTGAGAGCCGGATCGACGACAAACAACGGTTCGAACATGAGGTGAAGGACGGTATATTCCGGCTGGCGGGCCGCCTTGAAAATATCCAGGTTTGTCGGTTCGGTTCCCATGGCTTCGATGATCACCGCACCCTTTTCGGCTGCAACCGCCCCCGGAACAAAGATCCCGGTGCACAGCAGCAAAGAAGCGGAAAGAAGGATCAAATTCCGGCTAAAGATGTACTTTTTCATCGACTGACTCCTTTCTGGTTAGAAACTTCAAGTGTTCATCGTTCAGAGTTCTGGCTTCTTCTCTTCGATCCTATTCCTTTATTTCCCGCCTCGGCGGGATTCGATGTTGGACGTTCATCTTTTCATGCAGTTTCACAAGCTCAGCCGCTGGCCGCCGAAGCGCCCGGTTTGATCAAAGAATGAAACTTACAACGGGTTTTGGTCATTCGAATTTTGGATTTTGTATTTGTTTCGGCCAATTTTATAAGATCGGGCGAGATTCGGATTTCGAATTTTATATGCAGTTTCATATAAGGTTCTTGTAATAGCACCCTCCCTGCATGATCATGGTGATCCTTTCCCGATAGTTCTGGAGGATCGAGATGTCCTCTAACGGATCTCCGTTTACCAGGATCAGGTCGGCGAGTTTTCCGGCCGCGATCGTACCCAGATCCTTTTCCCTGCGCAGGATCTCGGCATTGGTCCGGGTCGAAGCGACGATCGCCCCCATCGGACCCAGCACCTGGGCCTGCAGCGCCAACTCTTCGGCTTTGAACACCTGCATCGGTCCGAGCAGATCCGAACCGGAACCGATCTTGCAGCCCGCCCGGAAGGCCGTTTCCAGTGCTGCCTTGGCCTTGTCCCTGGCATCGAGCATCTTTGTCATGAACACTTCGGGTACACCCAGCTTCGGACCCATCCGGCCCATCGCCACGTAGGTGACGATGGTCGGCACCAGGTAGGCTCCGGCTTCCCGGATCGCCACGGCGGCTCTTTCGGTAAGAAGGTTTCCGTGCTCGATGGTCCGGATTCCCGATTCGACGGCATTGATGATGCTTCGATCGGAGTAGCAGTGAGCGGCCACATAGGTGCCGGCGTTTTCGGCCTCCCAGACCACCGCCTTGAGCTCATCCATGCTGTACTGCGCCGTATCGATGGCATCGGCCGGCGACATGCACCCGCCGCCTGCCATCACTTTGATGAAGTCGACCCCGTTTCGGATGTTTTCCCTGGCGGCCCAGCGGCAGGCATCGACGCCGTCTGCGATGATGCCTCCCATGCCGACGAGGGACTTCTCCGGAGTGTAAATTTCGGTGGGGAGGCGCGCATCGCCGTGTCCACCCGTTTGGGACAGGCCTTTGCCGCAGACCGACAGCCTCGGGCCCTGGACGTACCCTTTTGCCACCGCCTCGCGGAAACCGCAGTCCGCTCCCCCGAGATCCCGAACCGTCGTAAAGCCCTGGTCCAGGGCTTCCTTGAGAATCTGAAGGGAACGGACCACATTCATGGCCGGATAGTTTCGCCGCTTCATTTCGCTCAGATCGGCCTCGAAGGCACAGATGTGGACATGCCCGTCGATCAACCCCGGCAGCAGGGTCTGCCCGCCGCAATCCTTGACTTCGACCCCTGCGGGCAGCATGCCGGGTTTCCCGGAAAACACCTCCTTGATACGGTCTCCCTCGATGACAACCGAACCGCCGGTAACCGGATCGGCACCGGTGCCGTCGATGATGACGGCATTCTTCAAGACGACCAGCCTGTTCTTTTCAGTCATATCAGACATCCTCCTCTATTTCTGATTCATCGGTAAGCCCGCCGGCTGTCGTGCATGCCGCGAACTCACCGACGCACCTTTTCTAAAATTTACAGGAACCGGATCTTAAGACTCGCTCAGAATCGGAGCGGAAAGGCAATTTCGATTCATACCCTCCGGCTATGGCGTTGTCAATGGAAGTTCAGGGATCTTCGGTGTGTACCCGGCATCGGGTGAAAAAAGGCAAGCCGCCTGACTTTTGTGCGCACTCCTGGAAAACCGGTTCAGGCAGGGACTTTCGGAAGGGTTGAAGACTCGACCCGCCCGTCCTGCATCTCATAGATCGAATCGAAGACATCCAATGCCCGATGGTCGTGGGTGACCACCACGACGCCGCTTCCCTGTTCCCGGGCGACTTTGCGGAAAAGCTCCATCACCTGCCTGCCCCTCCGGCTGTCGAGGGCGGCGGTGGGTTCGTCGGCCAGGATGATCTGCGGCCGGTTGGCCAGAGCGCGCGCCACGGCCACCCGCTGCTGCTGCCCGCCCGAAAGCATGGCCGGGTAATGGCCGGCGCGGTCGGCCACACCGAGGTAGTCGAGCAGTTCCAGCGACCGTTTCTTCGCGGAGCCGGGCGGCATCCCGTTCAGTTCCAGGGCAACCTGAACGTTTTCCCCCGCCGAAAGGAAAGGAATGAGGTTTGACTTCTGAAAGATGAAGCCGATGTGCCTTCGACGGAAAGTGCGAAGGTTGACCAGGGCCAGGGAGCCATCCATCACAGGCCGGCCGCCGATTGCGATCCGCCCGGCCGTTGGCGGATTGATCAGGCCGATGGCCGTCAGGAGCGTCGACTTTCCCGACCCGCTCGGGCCGAGCAGGGCGGCCACCTCTCCCCGAATCACCGTAAGATCCACCTCATGCATGGCGATGACTTCGGTATTGCCGCTGCCGTAAATCTTTGTCAGCCCCCGTGCTTCGATCGCCGGGGTCTCCGAAATGGCGCTTTGCATCAGGACAAGGCCTCGTTCGGTTCCACCCGCAGGGCCTTCCAGACCCCCAGCGCGGTGGATAGGATGGAAATCACGACGACGATGATCCCAAGGTTAAAAAGATCCTCCTGGGTCAGGATGACCCGTCTGGGAAAACGGGGAAAAACTTTCTGGCCGAACAGGTAGGCGATTCCGTAGCCCAGTGCGCCCAGGAGAAGGGCTTGCTGGAGGATCATCCCAAGGATGACGCGGTTGGGGGCTCCGATCAGTTTCAGGAGCGCGATGTCATGCAGTTTGTCGAGTGTCAACGTGTAGATGATCAAGGCCATGATGATCGCCGAAATGATGGTGAGAAGAATCCGGAAAAGACCGATCTGCAGCTTCGCCTTTTCGACCGGGCCCGCCAGCATGAGCTGGCGCTGGTTTTCCCTCGTATGCACCGAGACATCGGGCCAGCCGGAAATCGTTGAAGCGACGGCCAGCGGGTCGGCTCCCGGCAAAAGGCTCACCAGAACCGCACTGACGGCAGGCGGAGAAAGGGCCGGAATGGCCGTCGACTCGGCACCGGCCCGTTCGAGCAAGGAAGGTTGTGTTCGGCTGAGATCGATCCGGGCGGCTCTTCCGGCGCGAGCCGCCCTTTCCAGACGCACGGCTTCCCCGGCAAGGTCGAATTGGATCGTCTGGGCGTCGGATACGGTAAAAAACGCAAGACCGTTTCCTCCCGAATCGATCATCCCTCTGGTCAGACCGGCGACAAGAAAGGTCTCTTTGCCGATGCGGACCTGCTCGCCCAGGCCGAGGCCGAGGGTGCGGTCTGCGATCATCTCGAAATGATTCCGGGCCAGCGGGCGTCCGGCAACAAGCGGCAGCCATTCGCCGCGGTCGCCCGGCCAATCGAGTCCGACCGCAGCGATGCGAAGGGGCCTGCCGTGATGAAGGCGCTGCACGGTGTGATAGACAAACCTTCTTGCCCGGGAGACGCCGGGGACCGCGGCCGCACGATCGGAGACCCTGGAGGGAAGCCGGGAAACCTCGGCAAAGGGACCCCGGGTGTTCTTCTGCACGATCCAAAGCTGGGCGCCCACCTTGTCGATCAGCAGCGTGGCATCCTCGATGATGCCGCGGTAGATGCCGCCCATCCCCATGACGATCATCAGCAGCATGCCGATGCCGACGACGGTCAAGCCGAAGCGTCCCATGTTGTGGCGGATATCTTTGACCGCGAGATTCATGGAAGCGCAATCCTCTGCCCGTCCCTGAGCGTCTTTCCGGGATCGGCCGGTCGGACCACGACCTCGCCGGGAGCAACCCCTCCGAGCACTTCGATATGGTCCCGACCCCGCAGGCCAAGCGTCAACTTCCGCCAGCGGGCGCGGCCCTTGACCGCAACAAAGACACCGGAAGATCCGTCCTGCCAGAGAATCGAGCCTGCGGGAAGAAGGACTGCCTTCTCCTTCCGGGCCGTTTCGATGTATACGTCTGCACGCTGTCCGACCGTCCAGTGCGAGGGCAGGTTGTCGGGGCGGACGTCGACGAGAAACTCACGGGTTTCCCGATCCGTTTCCCGGCCGAGGCGCGCCACCTTGCCCGGATAGGTTCGGTCCGGCTCGGAGCGAAAGAGGATGCGCGCAGGCTGTCCCTGTCTCAATTGCGCCATCGCCGTCTCATCGACCGAGGCTCGGATCCAGATCCCCTCCGGGGCAACCAGGGCCAGGATCGAGCTTCCCGGGACGACGATGTCCCCGGGGTCCCGGTCGCGCCGTACGATGAGACCGGCAAAAGGAGCTTCGATGACCGTATCTGCAAGACGGGCCCGGTGAAACTCGAGCGTCTTTTCCGCGGAGATCAACTGTTTTCGACCTTCCACCAGGGCGGCCTCCGCCCGATCCATGCCGGCTCTGGCCGAGGTCAGTGCCTCGACGGACCGGTCGTATTCCTCCGGGGAGGCGATCTTTGTGGCGCTGAGCCGCTGCGTACGCTTGTGGTTGTTTTCAGCCAGGTCCAGGGCGGCCTTTGCATAGGCGCCGTCTGCGATCAGGCGCTCCAGACCGGCCCTGCGCGAGGCGACGTTTGCCTCTTCGATCTCGACCTGAAACTTCAGATCCTGGTCCTCGAGGCGGGCGACGGGTTGGCCTGAGCGAACGAGGTCCCCCTGGTCCGCCAGCACCTCTTCCAGGCGGCCTGAAATCTTCGTACCGATGGTCGCTTTGAGGCGGGAGTCCAGCGTTCCGGTGCCCAGAACCTCGGCGACGATCTCCCCGCTGCCCACACGATGGGCTGCAACCGGCGCCGGAGCGAAACGGAACCAGTAGAGCGCGCCTGAGATGACCCCGATGACCAGCACGAACTTGATGAAAGGCCGCATGCGGCGGAATACATTTTTTCCAATCTCTTTCATCGAATCCTCCTGCTTTGCGGCAACGCGAGCGCCCGTAAAACGTCGGCGTCAAGCTCCCCGGATGACCCCAAAAACCATATCACCGGTTGTTGAAAAGTAAAAGGGGAGGCGGAATCGCCTGTTGACGGGTCTATGCTTCCAGTTGATCCCGCCGAGCCTGCAGACTCCCGTAAGGGCGATGTCTTGTTGCCTGAAACCGATGGTCTCAAAGCTGGTCGAATGGCAATCTCTCAGCTATTTTTTTTTTTGCGACGATGCAATAGAAATCCGGCTCGTCCAGGAACATCTCGATATCCAGATCTGCTTTTTGGAGCAATATTCGCATTCCCGCTTCATCGGGCAGACGGTCGTGCATGACCGCATGGCAGGACTCGTGATGCTTGTTGATCCCTTCCGAAGAGTCGAAATGCGAGACTGCCAAAATACCGCGCGGTTTCAGTATGCGGGACAGCACTCTCATGGCTTTTTCCTTGTCATGAAAATGCGGAAAGCACGAAAAGCAGATCACGGCATCGCAGGAAGCGTCAGGCAGCGGATCGTTTTCCGCATCCGCGACGATGAACCGGATGTTTTCCGAAGCATGCAGGCTCCGATTGGTTTCGATCATTTTCTCCGAAAAATCGAGCTCGTACAGAATCCCGGCGGAAGTGATCCGTTCGAGAACAAACGGCACCAGCACGCCGGTTCCGCAGCCGGCGTCAAGAACCCGGTCTCCCGGCTTGAGCGGAAGGAGTGAAAAAAGGCGGTCAAAGTCCTTGCCGTGCTTGTCGAAACGGCCTGTCTCAGGATCTTTGTACCACATATCCAGCCAGGTTGCGGCATGGTCGTTGAAGAACTGCTTTCTTGCACGATAGATTTCAGAGGGAGTCATTTTCATGGGAGGTTCTCCTTTTTCTGCTTTTTTCCGAGCTCCGTTTCGGAGAAAAAAGGTATGCGCCGGTGAAAATGGCTGTCGCCGTCAGAACCACCGATGCTCCGGATGGCAGATCGAAGACATAGGAAACCAAGAGCCCGGAAACACAGGATCCGACTCCGGAGGCTGCGGAAATGAAAAAAAAGTTCTTCAGATTGTAGGTCACCTGGAGGGCTGTGGCCCCCGGCTGTACGAGCAGGGCGAAGATGAGAAGGCCGCCCACGGTTGCAAGATTCGAGGAAACGACGGCGCCGGTCAAAAACAGAAGCGCGTAGTAGATCATCCGCTCCGGGACCCCGCTTGCCGCCGCAAGCCGTCTGTTGAACAGCACGGCACGGATCTCTTTGAAGAAGAGCACGATGAACAGCAGCAGGGAAGCCGTCACAACGGAAAGAATGACAATGTCTGCATCCGACAGCGACAGCAGATTTCCCCACATCAGGTTCAAGGCGCCGGCCTTTGTCCGGCTGAGAATCCCCATTCCGAGAAAGGCAAGCCCCATCAGGAAGGAAAACAGGATGCCCAGCACATTCTCGGGGGCCATGTCAGTGCGGTCCGAAAGCGGACCGAGAACACCCGCCGTCAAAAGGCACAGGATCCATCCGCTCAGAAAGGGATTGAAATCGATCAGCAGTCCGAATACGGCGCCCGCGAAAGCCGCATGGGACATCGAAACACCGATCAGCGGCATTTTCATCAGCACCACAAATACGGAAAGCAGCGAACAGCTTGCGCCGCACAAGACACAGGCGATCGCCGCGCGCCGGATGGGGGGGTACGCGAAGGCATCGATCAATTGCTCAACCATAGGAAACGAATCTCCTGCCGTTTCGCTCGAAGGTCTTAAGCGGGTACCGGAAAAGGCGGCTCAGGGAATCTCCCGCAAGGGCGGAATCGACCTCGCCGTCGAACACTTTCCGGCCGCAATCGATGTGCACGGCACGCTGCATCGCGGAGGGGAGCATATTGAAATCGTGTGTTACGAAAAGAAGGGTCAGGGTGCCCCGCCCGTGGATTTCGTCGATCAGATTCAGCACTTCCTTCTGCACGGCGATATCCAGATTTGCGGTCGGTTCATCCAAAAGAAGGATGTCCGGGTTCTGAAGAATCGCTCGTGCAAGCGACACTTTCTGCCGCTCTCCGCCCGAAAGCTGGCCCAGCGGCCGTTTCGCAAGATGCGCGATGCGCATCGTTTCCATGAGCTGCATCGTTTGGTCGATTTCCTTTCTCCCGGGCGAGCGGAACAGCCCCAGCCGGCCGACGGCACCCGTCATCACCGCCTCTGCGGCAAGAATCGGAAATGCAGGATCGATCTGGAGCCCCTGCGGAACATATCCTACTCGGAGTCTCGTTTCACGAGACCTCGCCCACCCCTCCCGGCGCCCGAAAAGATGGAGCGTCCCCTCGAATCGTTCGAATCCGCCAATGACATTTAAAAGCGTGGTCTTCCCGGCACCGTTCGGGCCGATCACCCCGACAAACTCGTTTCGCGACACGCAAAGATGGATTCCATCCAGCAGCAGGCCCCGGGCCTTTCGAACCGTGATGCCGTTCAGCTCGATCGCGCACCCTTTCATCGGATTCCTTTAAGCGCAGACAAGAGGGCATGGACGTTTTCTTCGAGGGTTGCAAGATACCCTTTTTCCGATGGAAAATTTGTCAGAATCACATGCGGCACCGCGAGCGTTTCGGCGATCCCCTTTCCGGTATCCGGTCCGGATTGGAGGTTGTCCACGACAGCGACCGCCCGCCGGTCCTTTCCGATCTTCACAAGACGCACGATTTCAGCGGCCGACATCGCCTCCGGCCTGCCGTATTCTCCGACAACGCGGAATCCCATCCATTCCAGCGGCTCCTTCTGCATGGCCGAAGCGATGACCTCCTTCCCGCAACCCCCTGCCTGCCGGATCTTTTCGGCAAGCCTGTCCGCCTCCTGTTTCACCTTGCAGGCCGTCTGCTGCACCCGCATCCGGATATCCTCCTCATCTTCCGGAAATCGTTTCGAAAGCCCTTCGGCAAGGACTGTCAGCCCCTGAATGTATGCGCCCGGGGCCATCCAGTTTCGGCCCCGGGCATCCAGAAGCAGCCGCGCCCCGCCGCCTAAGCCTTCCCGGTTCATGAACGGCATTCCTTTGAAGGAGACGATCAGATCGGCCGCTTTGGTTCTCTCGATGTCCGAAAGCTTCACGTCGTAGTGGCCTGGACACTGCCCCGGGGGGAGCAGCGCTTCGGCGGAGTATTTTTCCGGAGGAAGCAGAAAAACGATCATTCCGGAAAGGATCGTATCCGATGCCACGATGCAGCGGACGGTTTTCGGCTTTTCCCGCCGGGGGAGCGGATTCGAATCGCCCGTCGAAGCTCCCAGCAGCACAACCGCCGCAATCGAAAGGAACAGTCCTGATTTTTTCCGCATTGTTTAACCTCCTGAAAGCCATGCGACGATGCCATGCACCGCCCCTGCCGGCAGGCGACCGCTTTACAGGAATTTCAGGCTGAATCCGGCGAAGGCCGTCGTTCCAGGCATGCTGTAGCCCTTGGCATATTCGTAATCCTGATTGAAAATATTGTTTACCGCGACAAACAGCTCCGAATCCTTCAGGCGCAGCAGTCCGTAATCGAAACGATAGCTCACCCGGCCGTTGAAAAGCGTGATGTCATCCAGCTTGTCCGCTTCGGTAAGCTCGCTGAAATTGAACGTGCCGCTGCGGCGGCCGGTCCCCTGATACAGGTCATGGAGGTGCTGCATATCCATGAAAAGCCGGAAATTTTTCAGAAAGGCCCATGTGAACCCGGCCTGAAGCTGGAAGGCGGGCGTATAGGGGAGATGATCGCACTCGATGCCGTCGCTGCCGGTCGCTTCGGCGTCAAGCCAGGTGGCGCCCGTAAAGAGCTCGAATCCCTTGGAGGGGGTTGCAGTGGCGGTGAGCTCAAACCCCCGGATCTCGTATTCGCCGATCGGGTCGTTGAACTGGATCGGAATGGGGCCGAACATGTATGCCTGGAAACGGTCTTTCCCCTGATCGTAGAAAACGGTCGCTCCCAGGGAGGCGACCTCCTGCCAGGTATGAGTCAGGCCGACTTCATAGTGGTCCACCACTTCGGGCTTGATGTCCTCCCAGTATTGGTCGGGATCGCTCACCGGAGCGTTTGCCAGCACGAAATTCATCAAAACGACCGGAGAGGGGTAGTTGACGCCGCGCGCGTAGTTGAAGTTGAGATCGGTGCACCGATAGCCCGCCACCAGGCCGGCCTGACCGGAGGTTTTGCCCTCGAACTCGCTGTGATCGAAATACCGGAAACCGCCGGACGGGCTGACGTGGAAGCCTTCCGGACGCCCGATCATCTGGCTTACGGCGATGTAAGGCGAAATGAGCGTCGTATCGGGAAAATCCCAGATTCTTGCCGCCTGGCCGCCGTTTATCCCCGGCACCGCCAGCCCGCTGAACGTCCGCTGGGTGTTTTTCAATTCGGTTCTATCCAGGTCCGCTCCGGCCAGAATCTCTCCTCCCGGCCACAGAAGGAGCTTTTCCCTGGCACGGACTCCGTAAAGCGAAATTTCCTGCCGGGACCAGAGCCCGCCCGTGCCGCCGGCATACCGGCTTCCGTTGTTGAGCTCCTGAAGCAGGTCGAAATCGGTTTCGTCCCAATAGGCTTTGAGATAACCGCTGCAGCGCTCGTACTGATGGTTCAGCGTCAAGGTGGTGAACGTTGTTTCGGTATCGTAGCGTTCCGCGCCCGGAAAACTCACCCCGTTTGTCGGGGTGGGAGCAATCTCCGGCATGGGAGCTTCGGTTTCGCTGCTCACATGATTTGCCAGAAGCCGGATCTCCCATTCGCTGCTGATCCGGTACCCGGTATTGGCATAGTAGCTTTGCTGCTGTGCGTAGGAGTGGTCCAGGTGACCGTCGGTTGAAACCCAGCTCTGGGAAGCGTAGAAATCGGCCGCCTCCTGTCTGATTCCGCCGGAGAGGCTCTGAGAAAAGGTGGCGTAGCTGCCTCCGCTGAAATCGAAAGAAAGCTCCTGCCCCTCTTCCTTCAAATATTTGGGAAGCACATTGACCAAGGCATACCCGCTTCCGAAGAAAGCCGGCTGCGGGCTTTTGTAGACCTCGACTCCTCCGATGGTGGAAACGGCGATGCCATCGCCCAATACCTGGCCGAAGAGCGCCCCGAAGCGGGGAGCCCCGTCGAAGTTAATGGCAAAGTCGGCGCTGGGGTGGCTGGCGCCGCGGCCCCGGATATAGAGGCTGTGGCTGGTCTGGCTGCCGATCAGGTTTTTACTCTGAAACAAAACCCCCGGCACATCCCGCAAAGTGGACTGGAAGTCAAACGCATTCTGCTCCTCGATCTGCTCTTCGGTCACCAGGTTGTACTGGGTGCCGTATCGGGTTGTAACCGGAGTGGCCGGATTGGCGTAAGCAGTCTCCGTGACGGTGATTTCCTTCAACACGGTTTTCTCTTCTTTTTTTTCTTCCGCCGCTGCGGCTCTCACGGAGTCGAAGGACAGAAACAGGAAAGCCCAAAGACACAGCATAACCCGCCGGTTCACATGCACCCGTTCTTTTTGCCCTCTACTCTTTTCAATCCGACCTGAAATCATCGTTCATCTCCTTTCTCTCGCTCCAATGCCGTTTGCGCCCCCGAGCGCATTTCTCGCAAAGCGATCCCCCCATGCTTGGGAAGCGGAGCGGAGAGAGCCCCTGCATTGACGGATAAAGAGATGCCGTGCTATTGAAAAAGTACGGCAGCATCCCTTTCTCGGGAGCGCTTTGCCCGGAGGACGGCGGGTATCCTTGGCCGGTGCACGCCTTCCTCCATTCTTTTGCCGTTTGCCTCCATTCGGGCCGAAGCCCTTCTGTATCCGTTCGCTTCCCTTCTCCATAAAAAAAGGCCACAAAGTCATTTTCCCCTCGGGGGAAAGGGACCTTCGTGGCCTTTTACTCTTTATGCCGTTTCCGTCAAATATGCGGCAGACAATTTTTTATGTCTTCGAACTTGCCCTGTCAAATTACCGCACGCGGCTACTGCCGCAATTGAGGAATGGATCATAGATGGGCAGCCTACAGGAAGTCAAGATCTTTCTTCCGATTCTGCATGTCCGATGAGCGGAAAAATCGAAAACACCGGTGTGCCTTTGGAGCCTCAGCAGCTTCGGAGCAGAACACGACGACATCATTGAAGGCGGTGATGGATGCAGCCGGTCTTGATCTGCTGCAAGCAGGGCATGCAGTAGATCTTGCCTTCGTCATCGATTGCATGACTCCTCAAGACTTGTTGCCCGCATCCAGCACATAAAAGATAGCAGCTTGTCGGCTCAGCGGCCTGCCCGACCGGATCCACCCGATCCACCACAAAGAGCGCCTCTGGGGGCGATGCAAGCAAATGCCGGACACGATCGTCTACAAGCTCTTGAAAATGTACGACCTCGTCCAGTGTCGCCCGGTCTCCTGCAATCTTTTCCTCAAGCGGCTGGAATTCATCCTCATCCCCGAATATCTGCCGGCTCAACGAGAGTCGGAATCCGTGCGGTCCATTTCCGATTCGAAAGGTATAGTTGTGCTTGCCGAAATCCATGACCATCAGGCGCTGATTGCCGACCGTAGCACCGAGCAGAACCTGAATGGCATCCAGAGCGGATGTGCAGTTCTCCGAAATGATTGTAACCGTCGAAAGCTCCTTCCCTCTTTCCATGAGCAGCCTTTGTGCGTACTCACTGGCCTTTCCGCCGAGAACAAGCTCCGGGCACAGGTGGCCGTGAAAATCGACGACCCGCTTGAAAGTCATATTCATCAGCATCTTCCGATCCTCCCTGTAGAGCGCCATCAACTCGCTGTCGCTTAAAATACGGAAATTCAGCACCCAAAAACCCGACTGCAGATGCCCCCGGGGCTCCATGTCATCGAGCTGAAAGTAGAGGAAATAAACTTCACCGCCTTCGACGTTCACAAGATAAGCATTGGCGGGCTGGCTTTCCTGCGTCCTGAAGCGGCCGATAACGCGGCAAACGACATGCTTTTTCCCCTCGTAGGAAAAGCAGACCGGTGCCTGCATCCCGTTGTCGAAATCCACAGGAATTCTTTTCTGAATGTATTCGATGTAATCCTCACGGATCGACCGCATCGCTTCCGATCTGTCCATTTGTTTATCTCCTGCAAGCCTCCGGCCTGCACTTTCCCTTTCCAGCCAAACAAAAAAGCCACGACGCCGCCTTCCTTTCTGGAAAGCCGGACCTTCGTGGCCTTTTTTTCTAAAACCTTTTCTTCCTTTCCGTCTTTGAAAAGAAACGCGTGGGCTTCACACATTGATACCTCCTTCCGGCTTCGGGACTCAACCCCCGGTTGAAGATGGAATGCTGAAATCACGCGATTCCAGCGCCTTTAACGCTCGGCGCAGGCGTTCGTTCCCCTGCAGGGTCAGGGCCGCCATATCGCGGATGCAGCTTGCGCTCTCGCTTTTTCCGGCGGTTTCCAGCTCCAGGGCAAAGGCATCGTACTCTTTCTGATGGCTTTCATTGTGGACAAGCCAATGCTCGATTCGGATTCGAGACTTTTCGTCAAAATCCATATCCGCTCCTTTCCTCTTCAGTTCTACATCAGTTTGAAAACAATACCGATCTCCAGTTTCACAGGACCATGGAAAAGCCCTTTCGGCGGAGCCGGAAAAGGCGAGGAGGCTCTGATCGCATCGAGTGCCGCATGGTTCAATATCGCATGCTGCGATCTTTCGGCAAGCGATGCATCGCTGACCCTGCCGTCCGCTTCGATGACAAAGCGCACGACCACCCGCCCCTGGGCTCTTCGCATCCGGGCTTCATGAGGATACCGCTTCCGGCTTTCGATCCTCTTCCGCACCAGGCTGAAGTAATCCCCCGATGCGGCCTCGGCGGTGGATTCTTCGCCCGCTGCCGGCTCCTTTGCCGCTGCCGCGGTATCGGAATCTTCCCTCGGAGGGGACCATGCAGCCGATGATTCGCAATCCGAGCTTTCAGCTCTATCGGATTCCGAGAGCTCCGGTCCAGGCGGTGCAACCGGCTCTACGACCGATAAGAACACCGGCTCAGGCGGCGGTGAAACCGGCGGTGCAGACGGTTCTGCGACATTCACCGATTGAGCCGGTCTTACCGCCGGCTCTTTCCGCCGGAGCATGGCCTTCCGGCCTTTGGGCGGAACGGGTATGCTCCTTGCTCGCGGATTCTCCTCCGCTCTCATTTCAAGCTCGATATAGCTTACGGCACAAGGCCGATAGAACATGGCAATGTGAAAAAGCCCGAAT
>QZKK01000011.1 GCA_003599475.1 Desulfobacteraceae bacterium | reverse complement strand
CCCCCGCTTCCGAAACCGAAGGCGGAGCCGGTAAAGTCTGCGGCCCCGAAGCATCCGGAGATTCCGCCTGCGCCGGGCTCCTACCGGATCGATCCGGAAACAATCCTGAAAAGGGCTTTGCCCAAGGGGAGAAAAAAGGAGATCGACTGGAAAAAGGATCGAAGTCGAATCCGGAAGGAAAAGACCCGAAGTGAATGGGAGTAAGGTTTTCCCCGGTCGGTCCGGATTCAACAGGCAGATCCCACAAACAGTTTGACAAGCCGGTACAAAATTGATAAATCACCATCCGTTGACATACGGGCCGTTAGCTCAACTAGGCAGAGCACCTGACTCTTAATCAGTAGGTTATTGGTTCGATTCCAATACGGCCCATCAGTAAAATCAAGGGATTCGGTGCTTTTCAGGCAAGGTCCCTTTTTTTATTTCCTCTTCCCGGACCCGCGGTTTTGATTTGTTCTGCAGCAAGCGAATTTTCGATCTCCTTTGCCGTTCTCGTCACCGATAGCCCCCCGCGCCCTGTGCAGCGCAGGTCGGAAGGGATCCTTCTTCCCACCTGGTACATGGCTTCGATCACCTCATCCAGCGGAATGACCGGATTAAAGCCTGCAACGGCCATGTTGGCGCAGCTCAGGGCATTTGCGGCGGCAAGGACATTTTTCCCCAGGCAGGGGACTTCCACCCGGTTTGCGACCGGATCGCAGACCATTCCCAGGATGTTCTGCAGGGCCGTGGAAGCCGCGTTTACGGCTTTGCAGGTGCTTCCGCCGGTCAGCGTCACCAGGGCGGCAGCGGCCATTCCCGATCCGGCGCCGCATTCGGCCTGGCATCCACCCAGTTCGGCTGCAAAAGTGGCCTGCGCAGAGATGAATATTCCGATCAGACCGGCGGAAAGAAGACCCTGTGCCGTCTGTTCCTCCGAGAAGCCCATTTCGTCGGATGCTGCCAGGCAGGCTCCCGGGAGGACGCCGCAGGAGCCGGCCGTGGGAGCGGCCACGATCACCTCCATGGCGCTTTTAGCCTCCATCAGGGCAGTGACATAGAGGATCATCCGATTGAGAATGCCGCCGTCAAGAAGCGTCCCTTTCTCCATGTGGTGCCGGAATGCTTTCGACTGACAACCGAGAATCCTGTCGGGATATTCCGTCCCCGAAAGCCCCCGGGCAAGGGATCGTCTCATGATCCGGACGATCTCTTTCATCTTTTCGATAACCTCGGCACCGGAGATATTGCCCCGAGCGCACTCGTAGCGGACGGCAAGCTCCCAGAGGGAAAGCTCCTTTCCCCGGTTGTAGTCGAGCATCTGTCTGCAGGTGACAAACGGTACCTCCACATTCCTGGAGGAAAGCACCGGAAGCACGGGTGCAAGGGTTTTGATGCCGGCAACACCGGTTCGGGTGCAAACGGCAGAAAGGAGCCTGTCGTCCAGCGGAGCCCGGCTTTTGATCTCTATGAATCGGATGCGCTTCCCGGTACGGACGGCGATCTCCTCTGCCGGCACATTCAGCCTCAGGAAATCGATGATTTTTTCTTCATCCGGTTTCAGGTAGACCAGGGTCTCCACATAATCTCCGGTCATCGAGACGGAGACGCCGTCGATTTCGATCACCTCGATCATTCCTCCGCCGGTCGAAAGGACGATCATCTCGTGTGCCTGGGTATCGTTTCTGAGTGACAGGCGATAGGTGTTCGGATGGAGGTCCCTGAAATCGGCGATCCGAATGTCCGCTTCGAGCCCCTTTTCCCGAGCGGATTGCGCAGATCGAACCAGGCGCTCATCGTCCGCTCCCCAGCCGAGCAGCCCTCCCATGAGCCCCACGTGGGAGCCCTGGCTTTCATAGGTCGCTGCCAGGGAGCCGCCGGTGTCGAAGGAGATGGAAACCTCCCGGATCTCTCCATCCATCAGGTCGCGCGCCATCCGTCCGATTCTCACAGCGGCTGCACAATGGGAGCTTGAAGGTCCGCGCATGACCGGTCCGATCACGTCGTTGAAGATGCTGGGAAAATGATCCATCATGGCACGGGTTCTCCTCTGTTCCACCGGATACGATGGATTGGATGGGTCCAGGATCGGTTGACCCGATAAGAGTGCGGGAGAAATGATATGACACAAAGGATGTCCGATCAATACTTTCACGATGAACCTGATTTCAAATTTTAAGGCTCAGCCGCCTATTCTGTGCTTGAATTTTGCCGGCACAGCCCTTAGATTTCCGCTCTATGGCGAGAGGTCGCAGACATTGCCATGCGGGGAGGAAGCGGTAATAACGATAAAGGGATAACTCGTGGTGTCGGTTTTGAAAATTTCGAAAAACAGATACGCAAACGGATTTAAGGAAACCATCGCCCTGATGGCGCTCATGATGTCTCTGACGGCCATGTCCATCGATACGATTCTCCCGGCCCTGGCCGAAATCGGACGGGATCTCAGGGTGCAAGGTGTAAACGACAACCAGCTCATCGTCTCCCTGTTGATCTTCGGGATGTCCCTCGGGCAGATGTTCTATGGGCCGCTCTCGGACAGCATCGGCCGTAAACCAACGATCTATATCGGCTTTACGATTTACATCGCCGGATGCCTGCTCTCCCTCACCACAACCCTTTTTCCCGTCATGCTGGCGGGAAGAATCCTTCAAGGGCTCGGCGGCGCCGGGCCGCGCATCGTCACCATCGCCATCATACGGGATCAATACGAGGGCCGTGCAATGGCGCGGGTGTTGTCCGTCGTACTGTCGGTCTTCATCTTCGTGCCCGTGATCGCACCGTCCATCGGACAGGCCATCCTCATTTTTGCCGACTGGCGCGCCATCTTCATCGTCTTTATCGCCCTGGCACTCATCGCCGTTTGCTGGTTCGCGATAAGGCAACCGGAAACACTGGCCCCGGTCCGGCGCACCCGTTTTTCACCCATGCGCATCGCCACGGGTGTACGGGAGGTGTGTGCGATTCGGGTTTCTTTCGGCTACACGCTTGCGGCAGGCTTCATTTTCGGTTCGTTCTTCGGCTATCTGAATTCCGCGCAGCAGATATTCCAGGGGCTCTACGGGCTGGGTGCGCGCTTCCCCCTCTTTTTCGGGTTGATCGCTTTTTCCATCGGCTGCGCGCTGCTTTTCAATGCCCGCATGGTCATGCGGTTCGGCATGCGGCTGCTGACGCGCCGGGCACTGATAGGCATCAGCGCGCTGTCATCCTTCTATTTCATCGTGGCCTGGGCTGCGGACGGCAGACCCCCCCTATGGTCTCTGATGGGGTATCTCATGGTCACATTTTTCGGCATCGGCATCCTGTTCGGAAACATGAATGCCATCGCCATGGAGCCTCTCGGCCGTATCGCCGGCGTGGGGGCTGCAGTGGTCGGATCTCTTTCCACCCTGATCTCGGTCCCGGTCGGCATTCTGATCGGGCAGTGCTATAACGAAACGGTCCTGCCGCTCACCGGCGGATTCGCTGTCTTCAGCATCGTTTCCCTGCTTGCCATCCGCTGGACCGAAAAACGGAAACCGGCCGCTCGATGAAAAAATCCCTGTTTCAATCGATGGCCAGTTTCCCGGCTTTCCCCCGGTTCTCCTTTTTTCCTTCGTTGATCATAATGCTGACGGTCTCGGGTTTCACATTGAAATTCTTGCAGACCGCTTCGGTGATGTCCTTGACAAGCCCTCTTTTCTGTTCGACTGTTCTCCCCTCATCCGCGTGGACAATGACCAATGGCATGTTTGCTCCTCCTGCTGGTTTTGATTCCAATAGAATTGCCGTTTCCGCATCGGGCGATGATAGGAAAAGCGTTCCGGCATGTCAAGGTGCGAGTTGACAACAGGTGCGAGTTGACAACATTCGACATCCTCTCGGCAAACGGCTTCCTGAGGCCGCCGGGCCTAAGCGATAAGCAGCGCACCCGCAGGAGGGTGTGAATTTTTTGCAGCGGATTTCAGGCGATAAAACCTGTACACGTATAAGAGCAGTAGAAGAATCGAAGCTTGACATAATCATTGCAGAAACAAGCGATAATATGCAACCGGTTCAGCACTGTTTGGCGGCCCGCCCGAGATCGAGCGTCGTCTTTCCGTTCGGCATGAACCGATAGCCTTCCGCTTCGATCGCATCGCGCGCCGGGATGCTCCAGTCATCTTCCACCCGGCTGATGACCCCCACGCTGAAGACGGTATCGACCCGTTGTCCGATGTCCTCCAGCGCCCTTACCACCTCCGCGCACCGTTCAAGCGGCACCCGGAATTCGATGATGGCTGAAACCACCGTCTCTTCCAGCACTTCGGCTTTCAGCTTGCCGGTTCGGCGATCTTCCATCAGATAGGTCAGGGGGTTGGCCGGATCGAAGGTCAGATCCAATACAGCCAGTGCGGTGCTGATCTGATCCACTTGCTTCAACTTGACCCCACCGACGTTTGGCCGTCCCACATCGACGGCGAAGCCGACCTCTCCGCGCTTGAAACGGTTGGTGACCTCGTTTGTCTTTGACTCTTCGGTTCCCCTTCCGGATACCCCGGTTTCCTTGCACACCGAAATCGGGTCGCTGAAAATATTGCGGATGGACCGCGGCCATTCCAGTTCATTTTGAACCATGGCATCCACCGGGCAGACCCCGCCACGGATGCAGTTGTTGCACTCGGTGCAGAGATCGGCGTTGACGGCCGCCTGCTCGCCGTCGATCGAAATGGCCTCCACAGGACAGTAAACGATGCAGGCCGCGCAGCCGATGCACAATTCCGCGTCGATGATCATGGCTCAGTCTCCTTTCCCATTGAGCTTTTCAATCACCTTCCCGGCCACTTTCGGGTTGAAGATCCCGCAGGTGCAGGTGGCCGCCAGACGCCTTCCCCCCTCCTGCGCCGAACACTCCCCCCGTTTCACCTCTTCTCCCATGGCCTCGATCCGCCTCGGAGGAACCATGCCGTGCCCGCACATGGTGGCGACCGTCAGCACTTCCTTTTGCGGGAGCCGTTTCTTATCGCCGAAAATTCCAAGCGACATATTGACGGTATGGGGCTTCAGATCGAGTTCCTTTAAGATCCCGAAGACCGAGGGGTAGTTGCCCGATACCACTACAGACATGCCGAGATCCGCATCCCGTATTTTCATCAACGCCTCTTTCAGGCGCTCCTTGTCGGAAAAGGCGGCACCGACGTAGGCCTTGTCGCCCATCCGGTTGAGGATCGCCTCGTCGGTAAGCCCGGTGTGGCGCCCCCCCTGGTTGTCGTCTGCCAGGTTGTCCGGACCGCTTGAGGCGACCAGCCTGTAGATTTCCTTGAGACTTTCGCCGGCCCCTCTGTCGTTGTACCCCTGGGCAGCCATGCAGAGCATCGTGTAGTCGTCCTTGAATCCTTCCACAATGGTTCTTCTATGCAGTGTGTGGGTCATCTGAGAGATCCCTCCCATTTTTCAAAATCGGATTTAAAACCTTTCAAATCATCAGGCAGAGAGCCGATTATTCATGCCCTGGTCGAGAGGGCCGGGATTTCTGCATTATTTAGACCACCGTCCGCGTCAGATCCGCCGCACCGGCTTCGGACAGTTTGAGCTGCGGCGCATGGGTTTCCATGATTTCCCTGACGATCCCGGCGATCTTGACTTTCTGCCGGACGAACTCCTCGTGCCACGATTCGGAAACCCAAGGCTTGTAGATTTCCCCCTCCGAAGTGCCGGGTTCGAATTTGAAGTAGCAGGGAGAGGCAATCCGGGCGATTTCCGGGGCTTCGTACGCTCTGAACATCCCCCCGAAGGAGTCTACGATCAGGATATAGACATCGAGCGGAATCTGTACCGCCCTGCGGATGGCCGCCAGGATCGGCAGCGAGACATCGGAAGAAGGGTTCATCGTGTCGGCACCCATCGATTCGACCACTCGTGCCCCCGCAGGGCTGCAGCAGCCCCCGAAAACCGAAAACTTAAACAGAGTCTCCTTCGGGATCAGCCCTTCCCTGCGCATCTGGTTGATCAGCAAAAGAACCCCTTCGTCATAGACCAGAAACCCCCGGAAACCGGCGTCGATGCACCGCATCATATCGGCAATCCAATAGGAGACGTTGTCCGAGCCCCTGAGACGAAATCCCTGCAAGGCCCCTTCCGAGGTCGATGATTCCTTCGCCCCGGCATCCCAGCCCTTCCGGTGCCCGACGGTCATGATCACCTCAAGCCCCGCATCGAATGCCATCTGCGCCATGTCTTTCAGCTCGTTGAGATCACAGTACGTGGAACCGCCGACCGTCGCAATGACCCGGTGGACCGGCACCCTTCGTTTGGCCGCCTCCTCGATCAGGGCTTTCATCGTTGAGGCCCGCTCCACCCCCGCGATCTCCATCCGGTAGTGGGCCCCGTCCGGAAAGGTCCTGTCGGAGGTGGGTAGCCCGTAGAGGTCCCGCCCGGGAACTCCTTGCTTTTCCATAAATTTTCTGATGATCTCAAGGCGATTTTCGGTCATCGTTTCTCCTTTCCCCTGTTGCTCCTAGTTTTTTGGAAACCGATCGGCAGGCCTCCAGCAGATGCGGTTTCAGTTCGGATATTTTTTCCGCCGTCAGCCTCACGGCCGGGGCCGAAAGGCTCATGGCGGCAACGATACGCATTCGATGGTCCAAAATGGGGGCAGCGATGCAGTGGACCCCCTCGTCGAACTCCTCTTGATCGACGGCAATCCCCTGGCGCCTGATTTCTTCGATATGGACGATCAGGCTCCATCTGTCGGTAATCGTCTTTCGGGTATGGGGGACAAGGGAAGTCTCGGCAAGATAATTGTCCAGATCCGCCTCTGTAAGACCGGAAAGAAGCACCTTGCCGAGCCCCGTGCAGTAGAGGGGGTCCATCCTTCCCATGGGGGTATCGAGCTTCAGGTAATGGGAGCTTTTGATCTTGTTGAGGTACAGTACCTTGTTTTCATACGTCACGCCCAGGTTGACGTTTTCCTGGGACATTTCGGCCAGATGCTTCATTTGCGGATAGGCGAGATCCGAAAGGTTGTTCGGGGTGGTGAAGTTTGAGCCGAGAATGAAAGCCTTTACCCCCAGCCGAAACGCGGAATCATGGCCTGCCTCGATATAGCCCAGCTCGGCAAGCGTCGAAAGGAGCCGGTGCACGTTGCTCCGCGACAACCCTAGCCGCTCCGCGATATCGGATGCGCGCACCGGCTGTCTCTCGGCCACAATCTCCAACAGGGCAAAGGCCTTTTTGACGGTCTTTGCCGGGGAGTAGGATTTTTTTTTTGGATGCTCCGCAGCCATTAGAGTTCGCCGATCGCTTTCAGCGCCTCCCGCAGGCCCTCTCTCTGAGCTGCGGTAAGCTCAGGCATCGGTTTTCGAACCGGACCTGCCGGAAGCCCCAGCATCCTCAACGCCTCCTTGGCCGGAGAGACATAACCGGGATCATATTCCAGAAACCGGTTTACGACCTGAATTTTAAGATGCAGCTTTCGGGATTCCTCGATCTTTCCTTCGGCAAAAAGGGTGTATACCTTCTTCATCTGGCGGGGAATGACAGTGGCCGCGGTGGAATAGATCCCCCTTGCGCCGATGGCCAGCGCTGGAAAAAATTGGCTGTCGACTCCGGTGCATATGGACGATTCGCTCCGGTTCAACCGGATCACCTCCACAAGCTGCCCCATATCGGTGCTGCTCTGCTTCAGACCGATGATGTTTTCGATTTTCATCAGCCGGGAAAGCAGGGCCGGCCCCATGGGATTGCCTGTATAGAGCGGGTTGTTGTAAACGATTACCGGAAGAATACGCGCTTCGGCAAGCGTTTTGAAATGGGTAAAGAGTGCAGTTTCGTCCAATACGAAATAGTAGGGGGGTACCATGATGGCGCCGTCCGCCCCCGCCTCCTTGGCATCCGCCATCAGCCGAAGGCATTCCCGGATGGTGCAGCCCGATGTTCCGGCTAAAACCGGTACATGCCCTTTTGCCTCCTTGCAGATGGCCTTTATGGCCGCCTTTTTCTCTTCCCTGTCCAGGTGCGGAAACTCTCCTGTCCCGCCGACCGCCATGATGCCGTCCACTCCTTCTTCGATGAGGTACCGGGTGAGTATTTTCAACCCTTCCGGATCGAGGTCCTCGTTTTCCTTAAAAGGCGTTGCAACGGCGGCAATAATCCCTTTGACATCCTTGGCTGTAATCATCTCTCATCCTTTCGCCCCGCTTCGCGGGATTCAGATTCAAAATTCAAGGTTCCGACTTCCGTCTCTTTCACCGCGTCTCCCCTCCCCCGCGTCGATCCCTCTATCCCTCTTTCCCTCTCTCTTCTCCCCTTCCTCTCTGCCCCGCGAGCTCCTTCAGCACGGCCGCAGCCCGCTCGGTGTTGAAAATGCCGCACAGGCAAAGCCTGGCCATCTCTCCAGCCGCCTCCTCGGGGCTCTTTTCCTCCCTGCGGACCTCATCGGAGAGTTTCCGGATGAGGTTTGCCGAAACCAGCCCGTGGCCGCACATGGTCAGGATCTCTAGCGGTTTTTGATCCGGAAGCAGCTCTTTTTTTCCCCATATGCCAAGCGAATGCTCGATGCTGTGGTAGGAAATTCCGGCCCCGCGGCAGCAGGCGGCGGCGTTTTCGAAAAGACCGGAGACGACCACCGAAAGCCCCAGATCGGCCTCGGTGATCTCCTTGAGAGCTTTCATCGCCGATCCAAGATCGTTGAACACCGCGTGAATGTTGGTAATGCCCTCCAGCCGGCTTGTGATCTGTTCATATCCGGCCGTATACCGGTTGCCCACCCGGTCGTCGCCGTAGTGCACGGGGTGGTTGGCGACGATGATATCCAGAAACCTCCGGATCTTTTCTTCCGCGCCCTCCGAATTGATCCCCTTGGAGGGGGTGAGGATGAATACGATCTCATTATCCATATGAGACCCGAATCTGTGCAGTGAATGCGTCATGGTCTTTTTCCTCAATCGATTCTCGGGTGTCCGAGCCCCGTGCAGATTTTGACATGTTCCGATGGATGATAGCCGAGCCTCTTTAACACTTCGAGTGCAGGCAGGCTGCCGTCTGCCTCCGGGCGGCTGATGAAATCGAGACTGAAGACGGTCTCCAGCCCTTTTTCCGCCTCCCGGAGCGCATCCAGGACCTCGTGTATCCGGCCTATGGGAACTTTGAACTCGACAATGGCGGTCAGGACCCGCTCATCCAGGATATCCTCCCGCATCGTTCCCGCCGCAGGGTCGGACAAGAGGGTGGTCAGCGGATTTTTTTCTTCGAACCGGACCCCCAGACGCGCCAGGGCCGCTGTCAGCTGCTGGACCTGCCGGAAGCTGGTCCCGGTGCCGGGCCGCCCCATTTCGATCCCGAAGCCGACCTCCCCCCTCCGGTACCTTCCGGTCACATCGTTTGTTTTGACCTCGTCGGTCCCCCGGCCGGCCACACCCGTTTCCTCAAAGACAGTAATCGGGTTGCTGAAGAGCGCCCGGAGCGTTCTCGGCCATTGAAGCTCCGGCTGGCTGATGGCATCGGTGGGGCAGACCTCCGCCCGGAGGCAGACCCCGCATTCCACGCAAAGATCCTGATCGATTTTTGCATAGGAATCATCTACGGCAATGGCCCCGACCGGGCAGTACGGAACGCAGCTTTCACAGGCGATGCAGTCCTCTGAATCGATGATCATCTGATTTCCTCTAAATGGTACCTTGGATGAAGTTTCAGGTTTCAGAAAATGGTCCAGGCAACCTTTGCCAGGTGTCAGTCTCACGGGATCTTTTGGCTGACTTCCGACCTCTGATTTCCGACTTCTTCTTTTCTCCTATGCTCCGTGCTCGAAGATCGCCCCCAGAAACTCGACGCAGAGCTGTGCGGCAAAAAGCGCAGTCCTGCCGGAGGGATCCAGGCCGGGGTTGACTTCCACCAGGTCGAAGCCGACCACCTGCGACTTCTTTGCGATCCCGGACAGGATCGTTTTGATCTGGCGATAGGTCAATCCGTCGGCTTCCGGGGTCCCGGTTCCGGGCGCGATGGATGGATCGAGTGCATCGATATCGATGGTCACATAGCACCGGTCCATTTGAGGAACCGCCTCGACGACTGCTTCCGTCCCCTTCTGGTGAACTTCACAGGCGGGAATCAGGACATCGCCGCGGGACTCGGCCTCGTAAAAGTCCCGTTCCGGTGCGCGAAGCCCCCGGATGCCGATAGTCGTAATCGATTCAATGAAAGAGAGCTCGCCGATACGCCGGATCGGGCTGCCGTGCCCATATTTCGATGTGACAACCGCATCCCTCCGGTCCAGATGGGCATCGAGCTGAACGATGCTCAACGGGCCGCCGCCTTCAAAAGCCGAGACCACGGGATAGGTGACCGAGTGGTCTCCTCCAAGGAAAACGGGAAACACGCCCTGTTTCAAAATTGCCTTTACGGCCGCATCGATCTGATCGTAGACATAGGCCCGATCCAGGGGCACGATGTCCACGTCGCCGCAGTCGACGATTGTGGCCTCTGTAAGAAGCCGTTTTCTCTTTTCGAGATCCCAGTACCCCCGCTCCTGTGCGGCAAAGTCGAAATAGGCAAACCGCATGGAGTATTCCCGAATGGCTCTGGGGCCGAATCGGGCGCCGGGCCGAAAACCCACCCCCTCGTCGAAGGGGATCCCCAGCACGACGATGTCTGCGGAAAGATCCGCCTCGACGGGCACATGGGGTGCACGGCAGAAGGTGGGGATTCCAGTAAATGCCAGGTTTGCCTTGATCTTCATGTCATTCTCCGACGGAAATGGGGGATGTGCGCAAAGATTTTCTTCTCCGATACTGCCAGACCAATGGGGTGATGGTGATGATGACCGAGACGATCAGAAGCCCCAAGGTGATGGGTCTCAACAGGATAGAGACCACATCGTATTCCTGCATCATCAGCGCCCGCCGGAACGAGGGTTCGATGATCGGCCCCAGCACCAGGCCGAGGATCATCGGGGCGACCGAGTAATTGTACTTCTCCATGATAAATCCCAGGAGGGCAAACAGAAACATCATCATCATGCCGCTGACGTCTCCCATGGCGTTTGCGCCAACGGCGCTAAAGACCAGGATCCCTGCAGCGATCAGCGGATAGGGGACCCTCCGAAGGTGGATAAAAAACCGTATGGCGATAAAGCCGAAGAAAAAAAACAGGATGTTTGAAAGCATCATCCCGGCAAAGATGGTAAATGCAAGCGGCCGCTGCTGGACAAGCAAAAGCGGCCCGGGTCTTAAGCCGTGGAGCAGGAAAGCCCCCAGCATCACCGCGGTGGTGGCGCTGCCCGGTATCCCAAGAGAAAGCAGCGGCACCATGGCGCCTCCGGCCGCCGCATTGTTTGCAACCTCCGGTGCCATCACGCCTTCCAGAATCCCGGTTCCAAACTTTTCAGGCTCTTTAGAAAACTGAACCGCCTGGCTGTAGCCGACGATGGCTGCCGTGGTCGCCCCTACACCCGGTAAAATACCGATCCCGAGTCCGATGAGCGCCGACCGGAGGCTGCTCCATTTCAAGGGTTTGAGCTCCCGCAGGCTGGGAAACTGGACTCGGATGCGGGGGGGAGCGGACTTGTCTTTCTCATTTGTACTTCCGGTCGAACCCATCCCCCGGGAAATCTGGTTGTAGACCTCTGCGGCCGCAAATAGGCCGATGACCGCCGGGATGAAGCTGATACCTCCCTTCAGCACGCTGGTGTCGAAGACAAACCGCGGGAACCCGACGATCGGATCCATCCCTACGGTGGCAAACAGCAGCCCGAAGAGGCCTGAAATCATTGCTTTGATCTGGGATTTGGACCCCAGCGAGGCGATCGCCGTCAGCCCGAGGATGCCCAAAGCCGCATACTCGGACGGCCCGAAGACCAGTGCCACCCTTGCCAGAAAAGGTGCGACCAGCGTCAATCCGAGTACACCGAAGATCCCACCGCACAAGGAGGCAAGAAGCCCCATGCCGAGCGCTTTTCCGGCCTGCCCCTTTTGCGTCATCGGATAACCGTCCAGTGTAGTCACCACTGCTTCCGGTGCTCCGGGGACCCGGAAGAGGATGGCCGGGATCTGGCCGGCGTAGACGGCGCCGCTGTAAAGTGCAGACAGCAGGATGATGGCCTGGGCCGGCGACATCGCGTAGGTCATCGGAAGCAAAAGGGCGACTCCCACGGTGCAATCCAGCCCCGGAAAGGCCCCCAGAGCAACGCCGATCAACGTCCCCAATACGACCGTGATCAGGTTGTCGAATTGGAGTACGTGTACATATCCCGTCAGAATATCCACAAGCATTGCACCCCCGGCGTCAATAAAAAAAATGGCTGATGGATAAAAAAATCCCCGATCCCTTCGGCAGCGGAATGTAGAGCAGTCTGATGAAAACGGCATAAACGATGAACGTCAGACATACAGGGTAGAGAATGAGGGTTACCGGATTCCGGACCCGCAGGATCCGTAAAAAAATAATCTGGAAAAGAAAAATGGAAACCAGAAATCCGGCATAGGAAACGATGAAAACATAAGCAAGGGAGAGGGCGACCGCCGCAATGAGCATCCGATTGACCCGCGGGCCCGGTGCCGACCCTTCGGAAGATCGAATGCCGCTCAGCAGCCGATTTCCGTTCTTGGCCGTCAGTATTCCGCTCAGGATGAGGATGATCAGCAGGATCATCTTCGGCCACAGGGCCGGTCCGACCTGGTCTGTTTTCTGGTAGTCCGGAAAAGTGCTCGCCACATAGTAGAGCGCACAGGCAACCAAAAAGATTGTGCTGCTGAATATCAGTTCACCGATCTTCTGCATCCAGATTCCCTCCGAATTTTCATGAAAGATCCCGCAGCTCCGCAGAGCGAAGGGGTCAGGCGCGGTCAGAGGAAAAAATCATTGCCTCGAGCAGGAGGCTCGAGCAATGGAGTCCCGGAAAGGTCTGCTGCTCCAGCGCTCCATTGCTCCTCTATCTCGATATGCGGGATCATTTCCCGAGTTTTTCGATGATCTTTTTATAGAGCTCGTATTCGCGGTCAAGATCCGCAGCAAACTGTTTGGAGTTCATATAGCCGGGGAAAAGATCCAGAAGCGATTCCTTTTCAAAGGCCTTGTACATGCTGCTTTCCATCGCCTTGGTATAGGCCTGCTCCAGGACGGCGATGACATTGTCCGGGGTCCCCTTCTTGGCAACGACACCGCGCCACATCATGGGGGGAATGTCGTATCCCAGCTCGCCTGCGGAGGGGACTTCCGGCAACTTCTTGAGCCTCTCCTTGGTGAACACGATCAAGGGGATCATCTGGCCGGCTTCGATCATCTTCAGGGTGACGCCGGGCTCCTCGTACATGGCGTCCAGATGCCCGCCCATGATCTGGGCATGCATCTCGCCTGCGGAATCGAACGGAATGTAGGTAATTTTGTCCGCAATGCCGGCAGACTCCAGGATGATCATGCTGGCGATCTGATCGAAGCTGGCGGCCCCGGTTCCGCCCAGCCGGATTTTTCGTTCCCCCTTTTTCGCAAAGGCGATAAGCTCCTGCCAGTTTTTAAACGGACTTTTGGGCGAGCCCTGCAGCATGCCGATATCGACATGGGCACGCATGACGGGGGCAAAGTCCCGATGCGTGAATTTGGTTCGGTTCTGCATATGATTGCTGACCAGCTCCGAGGTCAACCCGAGAAGCGTATACCCGTCGGCCGGCTGCTTCTGGACATACTCCATGGAGATGGCCGAAGCGGCCCCGGGCATGTTGACCACGGAAATGGTCGTGTTGAGCTGCCTTCGGACCGGCATATTGATGATCCGCCCGAAGATGTCGCTCCCCCCGCCGGCTCCCCAGCCCACCACGTATTCGATGTTTCGGCTGGGGAACTTGTCCTCGGAGGAGGCCGTTGTCCCGCAAACGAGAATGCCGATGACTGCAACGCCGGTAATAAGCCTTTTCAAAAATGCGATGTTCATTTCCGCCCCCTTTCCACTATATTGTTGTCGGTTACCTATCTTTTCCCTTTTACGGAAGCCCTGCCGTACCACCCCCTTTTAGCCTGCGTGCGTTGTTTCACTATTTGAACTTGTGTTCATATGTCGAAAATTGACTATCGGGATCTTCCGCCCTTGTCAAGAATATTTTCGATTTTCGATTGGAAACGGAAAGAAAACTCCGGTTTCAGCCCGCTCATCGGTGCAGTCCCCAGATTTTTATTGACAGCACCGATTCGGAAGAGTAATTTATATGATTTGTATATTCCTTGCTCCGGCAATTCCGGGGCTTTATACCCACAAGGAGGACAAATGAGACGCTACGAAACCATTGTCATCATCGATTCGGATGTCGGTGAAGAGGACCGGAAGCCGATCCTGGATCGATTCGAGGAAATCATCACCCGGACAGGGGGGGGCCTGATCCAGTGGGACCCCTGGGGGACGAGAAAACTCGCCTACGAAATCAAGAAAAAACCCCGCGGCCACTTCATCAGGATGGATTACGGAGGAAACGGGTCGGTTGTCGATGAAATCGAAAGATTCTGTCGAATCGAGGAGCGGATACTCAAGTATATGACGGTTCTTCTGGCCGAAAGCGTGGATGTCGAACAGGTAAAGGAAGAGCTGGCGAAGGCGGCGGCGAAACAGACGACGGAAACAGCCGGGGAAAAGGCGCCACAGGCCCAGGAACCCGCGCAAGCAGGCAGCGCTCCGCTGCCTGAGACCCCCGAGGCGGCTGCCCAGCCGCAGACATCCGTGGCAGCGCCGGCACAAACGGAGGAAAGCGCTTCCGTCGAGACTACCGAAACCATCGAAAGCAAAAGAGAGGAGCAGGAATAATGGCAGTCGGGGCCCCTTCGCAGAAAAGAAACAGTACATTTCGGAAGAAAAGAGTCTTCCATCGCCGCAAGGTCTGCCGCTTCTGCGCAGACAGCAGCTTGGCGATCGATTATAAAGAGATCAAGACCCTTCGCTACTTCATCACCGAACGAGGTAAAATCATTCCCAAGCGCATCTCCGGGACGTGCTCGAAACATCAGCGGGAGCTGACGCGCGCCATCAAGCAGGCTCGGACCATCGCGCTTCTGCCGTATGTCGGCTCGCTTGAGTATTAGATACTTGCTGAACCGCAGTTCCGGGAGACAAAACGTGCCCCAGTCGCCGCAGGCGGAGACTGTAAAGGATATCCTCTCAGGCGTCGGCATTACCTGCCTGATTTTTTCGATATCCGTCTACATGCCGATCTTCGGCTTTTTCTTCTCCCTGCTGATACCGCTGCCGACTCTGATATACCGGTTGAAGCTCGGTCGAAAGAAAGGAGCCGCTGTTCCCGCTGCCGCCATTCTCATCATGAGGATCGTCTTGGGCGGATTTTCCCTGGATCTGCTTTTTTTTGCAGGATTGATGGTCCTCGGCTTCGCTTTGGGGGAATTGATCGAAGCGGGCCTCTCGATGGAAAAAATCATCCTGTATGCCTGTGCAGCGGTGCTGCTTTCGGGTGGAGCGGGGTTTTTCTTTTACGCTCAGATCGCGGGCAGGGGGGCGGTCGATTTGGCCTCTGAATACGTGACCAAAAACCTCGAGCTCACGCTTGTTCTCTACAAGAACATGGGAATCTCGGAGGATACCATCCGGATGGTATCGGATTCGCTGCCGCAGATCCGATACGTACTGATGAGAATCATTCCTGCCCTGGCGGTCGTTTCGGCTCTTTTTGTGTCCTGGACCAATCTGCTGGGGGCTCGGGCTTTGATGAGAATCCGGGGGCTCTTTTATCCGGATTTCGGACCCCTCAATCTCTGGAGGCCGCCGGAGGTCCTGGTGTGGGGTGCCATCGGATGCGGTTTTTGCCTTCTGCTTCCGACAGGTTTCCTGAAGATGCCGGCCTTGAATGCATTGATCGTGCTGATGGCCGTCTACTTTTTTGCCGGAATCGCCATCGTATCGTATTACTTCGAAAAAAAAAGGCTGCCGCGGATTCTCCGATTCTTCTTTTATAGCCTGATCGGATTGCAGCAATTCGTTCTGCTGATGGTCATCGGTCTGGGGTTTTTCGACGTGTGGCTCAATTTCCGGAAAATGGAGCTTCAACTGCCCAAAAAAGATGCATAGGGTAGAGCCGACGGCGGTGACAGGCTGAAGTGGGGCGAGGCGGGGACGTGGATCTCGGAACTGAATAAAATTTCTATGGAGGTGCATATATGAGAGTCATATTGAAAGAAACCATCGAAGCGCTCGGCATCATCGGCAGCACCGTTTCCGTAGCCGATGGCTATGCACGCAATTACCTGTTGCCCAAGGGCAAGGCGGTTCAGGATACGCCGCAGAACAGAAAACTGATCGAACAGCAGCGGGTGGCGTTCGATCTGCAGATCGCCAAGGAAAAACAGATGGCCGAGGAGATGGCCAAGCGCCTGGAAACCGTCTCCTGTACCATTCGCGGCAAAGTCAGCGAGGAAGACCGGCTCTACGGGTCTGTGACCGTTCGGGATGTGATGACTGCCTTGGCCGAAAAGGGAATCACGATCGACAAGCGGATGATCCTGCTCAAAGAACCGATCAAGAGTCTGGGGACTTACAAAGTTCCCATCCGGGTCTACAAAGGAGTCGAGCCGGATATTACGGTTGACGTGATTCCCGAATAGGCATTATAATCCATCCGATTGAGATCCAGCGGCATCCGCCGGAAAGGAATCCGTACAGGCCGCCCGAGCGTATGGCAAAAAAAGTACTACCGGCTGAAAAAGATCATCGGTTTTTCCAGCTTCCTCCGCAGAGCCTCGAAGCGGAAGAATCTTTGCTGAGCGCCGTTCTCATCGACAATCAGTCGCTGCTGGATATCGTCGAAATCCTTTCCCCGCACGATTTCTATAAACCCGCTCATCAGAAGATATTCAGTGGCGTGCTGAACCTGTTTTCGGAAAACGAGCCGGTGGATCTGGTCACCTTGACCAATCAGCTCAGAAATGCGGGGCACCTGGAAGAAGTTGGGGGAGCCGTTTATCTTGCTTCTCTGGTCGATACCGTCCCCATTGCGGTCAATGTGAAGCACTATGCCAAAATCGTCCATGACAAGGCTTCTTTGAGGCGTTTGATCGATAAGGCAAACCAGATCGCGCAGAAATGCTTCGAGGCACAGGGCGATGTCGATGGCGTCATCGATTTTGCAGAGGCATCCGTATTCGAAATATCCGAAAACAAGCTCCGCCCCTCCTATTTTGCACTGAAAGACATCATCGAGAAAAATATCGATCTCATCGAGGAACGCCAGGGAAAAAAGGCTCTGGTAACCGGTGTCCCCACCGGCTTCACCCGTTTGGACAGTCTGACCTCCGGGCTGCAGAAATCGGATCTCATCATTCTGGCGGGCCGCCCCAGCATGGGCAAAACCGCTCTTGCGCTCAATATCGCCCGGAATGCCGCCGTCGATGCGAATATCCCGGTTGTCGTTTTCTCACTGGAAATGTCCAAGGAACAGCTCTCGATGCGAATGCTCTGCGCCGAAGCCAGAGTGGATTCGGCCAAGCTCAGAAGCGGGTTCTTCAGCAAGAAAGACTGGGTCAACCTCACCGATGCGGCCGGGGTCTTGAGCGAGGCCTCGATCTATATCGATGACTCACCGGACCTCACGGTTATGGAGATCCGCGCCAAAACCAGACGAT
>QZKK01000114.1 GCA_003599475.1 Desulfobacteraceae bacterium | reverse complement strand
AACGGCGTGCCGTCATGGAACTTGACCCCTTTTCGCAGGAAAAAGGTCCAGGACATCCCGTCTTTCGCCTGCTCCCATTTCTCGGCCAGGCCGGGGACAAGATTCAGCTTCGGGTCGAACTTTACGAGGTTTTCATAGATCATGCGATTGATCGCTTCGGAAGGGTTGCTTTCCGCATTGGCCGGATCCAGGCTGTCCGGGTCTGCGCCGGCGGCATAGGTGACCGTCTGGGCCTGTATCTGGGCCGGCAGGGCGGCAAGAATCGCAATCAACAAAAGCGCTAAAAACGACCATCGTTTCATGGAATCCTCCTTTCATTCCGGGGTAGCATCCCCTCTTACGGGTATGACGAAAAGCGGACAGGGAAACAATTTCCCTGTCCGGACATGCACAATTTCGATTGTCATTGGATGAGGCCGACTGCCTGTTCCCACGGCATCACCCTGGCAAAAAACGGAAGAATCTTTTTGATCGCAAACTCGTGCAGTTCGTGATCGATGTTCCAGGAACAGTCGCTCAGCAGCACGACATTGTACCCGAAATCCCTGGCGCTTCGTGCGCAGTTTTCCACCCCAAAGTTTGTGGCATACCCGCCGAGCAGAAGAGTGTCGATTTTTCGCGCCTGCAGCTGATAGTCGAGATCGGTCGCGAAGAAGGGGTCGAAACGGGGCTTCAGGATCACATGATCCTGCGGGAGAACCGGGAGCTCATCCACATTGGCAGCCTCATAGCTTCCCCGGACAGTGGGCGGGTGGAGCTTTCTTCCCCCGGCGAGAAAAACGTCGGTCAGGGGCGCAATGACATCCGCCTGGTCGGCCCTGCGCTCCACCCGGATCCAGAACACAGGTATCTTGCGGTCCCGGATCGCCGCAACACATTTTGCGGAATTTTCGATGATGCCGCTTCCGGCGATCAGCTCGTTTTTCCTGGCATCCTTTCCCCGAAGATTGCCGTTGATCATGTCGTTCAGAATAAGAGCCGTCGATACGGCCGGGATGATCGGTTGCTCGCTCATACAGCCTCCTTATGTGCAGAAAGATCATGGAATGATGGAAATATGGAAGCATGGGTTGGAAGGTATTCTGTCTATCTATTATCAAAGGTCATTTCCGCTTTTATCCCCAATATTCCAGTATTCCAATATTCCAACATTCCTTGCCTCTACTCGTCTTTCAGGTGTGCATACACCTCGATTTCCACCATCATCTGCGGGTTTACAAGCTCTGCAATGACACAGACCCGAGCTGGCGTCGAATCGGCCGGAAAGTATGTGTAATACACCTCGTTCATCCCGGCGACCAGATCCCTGCCCGAAATGAACGCCGTGCATTTATCGATATTGTCCATCGAGGAGCCGCAGCCTTCCAGGGTAGCCCGGATATTTTCCATGGTCTGCTTTGTCTGCTCCCGAATGCTCTTCCCGACGACTTCTCCGGTGTCGAAGTTTACCGGAATCCCCTGGGTGTAGATGAGGTTGCCGATTCTTACCGCCTGGGCATTCTTCGTAGGTTTTTTTCGTGGCGCACCGACGATTTTGCGACCCATTCTTTTCCTCCTCTCTTTTTAAGCCATGACGATCCTGCCGATGGCAAAAACAGCATGGCCAAGCTTTTCGGCCTGAGTCAGTTTTCCATCCGCAATCTTTGAAATTTCCTCCAGGAGGCGGTGCCCGCACTCCTCAAGGCTCTCTTTTCCCATCAGGACTGGGCCGGCGTCGAAATCGACGATTTCTCCAAGGCGCTCGACCGTCTCCTTTGTCGACGTGATCTTGACCACGGGAGCAATCGGTGAGCCCAGGGGGTTTCCTCTCCCGGTGGTATAGGCCATGATCTGCGCACCGCCGGCGAGCATATCGGAAGTCGCGCAGGCTCCAAGCCCCATGCTGGTGTCCATGATCCACAATCCCTTGCCGTTTACCTGCTCGGCCGGTTTCAACACTCCCTGGATGGGAGTCGTCCCCCCTTTACGAACGCCGCCAAGCGATTTTTCAACCAGTGTGGTGAGGCCGCCCGCGATGTTTCCGGGTGTCGGATTGGCTTCTTTGAGGCTCCTGTGGATCCGGCTGTAATGACGTTCCACGGCATCCGTGATTTCGAGGATCCTGCGGCCGACTTCCGGGGAGACCGCCCGTTTCACCAGCACCCCGGCTGCACCGTAGAGACCGGCGGTTTCACCCATCAGCACAGTTCCGCCCTCTTGGACCAGCAGGTCGGCCATTGCGCCGACCGCCGGATTCGATGCCAGGCCGGAGCCGGTATCCGAACTGCCGCACTGGGTGGCAACGACGAGTTCATCCAGGGAGGCCGGCTGCCGCTTGATGCCCGCGATCTCCTCTCCCATTTCCTTGGCGGTCCGGATGCCTGCTTCAATCGCTGCGGTGGGGCCCCCGATTTTCTGAATGCGGATGAAGCGTGCGGGTTTGCCTTTTGCCGCAGAGGAGAGGGCCTCCGCATCGATCTGTTCGCACCCGAGTCCGACCACCAGCACCGCGCCGACATTCGGATGGTTGACAACCCCCTTCAGAACGTGCTCGGTATGTTCCTTATCGGGTGCAATCTCCCCGCATCCGGTCTCATGGGTCACCGCCACGGCGCCGACGGCTTCGGCAATTTTTCTGCAAACCGTCGAGCTGCAAAAAACCGTCGATACCACGGCCACGTGGTTGCGAATCCCCACCCGTCCGTCCGCCCTTCTATATCCCCTGAATTCCATGGTTTTGCTCTCCTTACTTTTTTCGAACTTCGTCGGTGATGTCCTCGACATTGTGCACGTGAACATGTTCTCCGGCCGCAATCGAGGCCTTGGCCCGGCCGATTTGGGCCCCATATTTCACGATGAAATCCCCCTCCGGTATCTCGGAGAGCGCAAACTTGTGCCCGAAAGCGATGTCCTTGCGCAAGGCGAATTCCTCTTGCCCGGTTTCCACCCGGATTCCCGCCTTCAGATCCACAAGGGCCGTCGCCACATTGTCCCGAGGGTCGATGATGATGTGTTTGCTCTGTCCTGCCATGGCATACCTCCTAAGAAATGTCCCAGAATTTCACAAGCGGGTTGACGAAATGGAATATCGGAAATTTAAATTCCATACCATGGTCTCATTTTTTGGTAAAGGGGTACGTGGCGGGCGACGGCATTGAGGCGAGGCATCAGGCAGGAGGCACAGCGAACCACTTCCGCAGAACGCTGACAGTTTATTCAAACATCCGGTTACTGGCTTTTAGAAAATCTCTCCTGCAAATAAGGCCTTAATGAAGTCGACAACCGGGTATAGGTGGATCTCATCGAATCGGTAATGTCGGGTACCGCAATAAACACCTATCATTCTGTCGACCTGGATTCCCGAAGTCCGAGCAAGGGACAGCATCGGTTTATCCGACGATCTGTCCCAACGTTCGGCACGCTTTACTTCGATGGCCACCACATGAGGAGGGCTATCCGGCCTCCGACGAGCCGTCTCTACGATAAAGTCCACCTCCACACCGGCAGGAGTTCGGTAATAAGATAGGGGGCGGTGTTTGCCGCTGGCCTGATTATAGACACGCAGTTCGTGGTAAATTAGGGTTTCAAGGGCCGCACCCTGCCACGACCGATCGGGAGGATCACGCAGCAGGCCGGCAGCGGCCCGGGCAACCCCGGAATCAAACCAGTAGAACTTCGGTTGCGTCGATTCCCGGACCTTGAGGCCCGGCCGCCAAGCAGGAAGAATGTGGCCGACCAGCGTGTCCCCAAGCACCGAAAAATAGGTATCGACCGTGCTGCGGGCGACGGCAGCCTCTCGGGACAAGTTCTGTACATTGACGATTTGTCCGTTGATCTGACCTGCCACCGATAGAAAGCGTACAAACGGAGGCACGTTGCGGATCACACCTTCCGCCTGCAACTCCTCCTTTAGGTAGGTGTTCACATAAGCCGCGAGAATGTCTGCGGCCGCTTCCGGTTCGTTGTGAACAAAAGGGAGCATTCCCCAGTTCAACGCGAAATCCAGGTCGAAGGCGTCGCCCACCTCTGCCGCCGAGAAACTCTCCATGGAGAGGGTCAAAGCCCTTCCGGCAAGGAGGTTTGCGCCTCCGCGCCTCAACTTTCGTGCCGATGAGCCGCATAGCGCGAAACGAAAGCGGCGCGATTCCATCAAGCGGTGGACTTCATCCAGCAGGATGGGTATCTTTTGGATCTCATCAAGCACGATCCAGCTTCCATCAGGGTTCCCTGCAATCAGGCCTCGATGCGATGGGGGTCGCGGGAAAGCTCAAGGAAAAGCGAGGCGTCGAGCAGGTCTAGTCGAAGAACTCCGGGAAGCACCTGCTGCAACCAAGTGCTCTTTCCCGTCCCTCGCGGGCCGAATAGGAAAAAGGATCTGTCGGGCCGGCGGAGCAAACGAGAGATGATCTTTTCATGGAATGGTTTCATAATGTACACCTTGTTGTAGAATTACAATGCAAATCTACAGCAAAGTATACAATCAATCAACGATTTTTCTCGACTTTTATGACCGGGGTGATATCCGCCCTTGTTGGGATTTCCTTCCCTTAGAGGCGTTTTTACTCTTCTTCGCATCCGCGGCGAATGGCTCGTGGCTCGGCATCCTTTATCTCTGCTATCTCTGCGTAAACCATTCCGGCCGTCTTGATGTCGCCGGTCGCCGCCGGGTGGCCTAGTGTAGAGGACTCGCATCTTCTATTGTTTTGCACAACTGTTTCTGCTATTGAAATCCAAACACATTCGCAGCACGATTCCGGCCCCTTCTGATTCGATTCACAGGAGGCGGCCGCATGAATTTCAGTATTCGGCTTCGTCTAATTCGGGTGCAAGATTTCAGGAGGGGTCACGTATGGCAGATCGAAGAGTGGAAAAAGGAGTCAAGCGGGGAAGGCAATTCGAAATCGAGGTGGACGGTGAAAAAATTACGGCCTACGAAGGGGAGACCGTCGCTGCGGCACTGATCGCCGCCGGCCGGAAGACCTTCCGCCGGACCGTCCGGAATGGGCATCCCCGCGGGATGTACTGCGGAATCGGCCTCTGCTATGAATGCATGATGATCATCGACGGAGTCCCGAACACCCGCGCCTGCCAGACACCCGCAACGCCCGGATGCCGGGTGGAGACCCAGGAGGGGCTGGGCCGATTGGGGGTGGAAAGGTGAAAGAAATCGAGCTGATGATTCTCGGTTCGGGACCTGCGGGTCTTGCCGCGGCGATCGAGGCGGTTCGGGCCGGGGCCTCCGTGACTCTCCTGGATGAAAACGAAAAGCCCGGAGGACAAATCTATCGCCAGCTCGCCGCCGGCTACCAGGTGACCGATCCAGGAACGCTGGGCCGCGACTACCTGAGGGGGCAGAAGCTGCTGGCTGAATTCGACTCCATCCGGTTGAAGATCGACTACCTGGACCAGGCCCTGGTCTGGGGCATCTTTCCGGACCGCGAACTGGCCTTCCTCAGGGGCGAGGAATCCCAAAGCGTACGTTACCGGAAACTGATCATTGCAGCGGGAGCCTACGATCGACCTGTCCCGTTTCCCGGGTGGACGCTTCCAGGCGTATTTACCGCAGGAGGAGCTCAGCGCATGGTCAAAATACAGCGGGTCCTCCCCGGGGAGAGCATCCTGCTGGCCGGAACAGGCCCGCTTCAGCTTGCGCTGGCCAATCAGATCGCCAAAGCCGGGGGGCACGTGGCGGCCATCGTGGAAGCGGGCCGCATCGATAGCTGGCCGCGGCTGCTCGGGGCTACCTGGGGGCAGTGGCAGCTTCTTTCCGACGCGATGCATTACTTGATGGGGGTTCGGTTGGCCCGAATTCCGCTGTGGCGGAAGCATATCATCGTCGAAGCAAGGGGCGACGGAAAGGTGGAAGAGGCGGTCGTGGCCGAGGTGGACCGATCCTGGCGTCCCAAGCCCGGGACGGAGCGAACGCTTTCCGTGGACACGATCTGCATCGGGTACGGCTTTGTGCCGTCGACTGAACTGACCCGGATGGCCCGGTGCGAGCATCGATACGAACCGCTTCTGGGCGGCTGGATTCCGGTTCTTTCAGAAGACATGCAGACCAGCGTCTCCGATATCTATTCCGCCGGAGACTGCACCGGTATTGCAGGCAGCATGGTTGCCCTCGAAGAGGGCCGCATCGCCGGGATCGACGCTGCCCGATCCCTGGGGTATCTCTCCCCTGAAGAAGCCGCAAAGCGGGCGGAGCCCAGCCGGAAGCGCCTGGCCGGATTGAAGCGGCTCCGCCGGGTGCTGGATGAAATATCGATGCCTAGACCCGGGCTCTACGAGCTGGCAAAGGACGATACGATCGTCTGCAGATGCGAGGAGCTTACCCTTGCGGAGATCCGGGAAGCGCTTCAAAACGGCGCCACCGATATGAATGAGATCAAACGGATGACCCGAATGGGGATGGGAAACTGCCAGGGTCGGATGTGCGCACCGGCGCTTCAGGAGATCATCGCCAGGGAAAAGCGGGTTCCGGCCTCGGATATCGTCTACCTGAACCCGCGGCCTCCGGTCAAACCGATTCCGCTTGCCGTTTTGGCCGAGCACAAGGAGCTGCTGGATACATAAGGCTACTCCGGCAGTCGCATCAGTTCTGGGCCGTATCAAAGGTTTCTTTAAGACACGGCCTACCTGGGATTATGGCAGGCAACCAGGTGGCGGTCTCCGGCTTTTTCGAGCTCGGGCACAATTTCGCTGCATTGCGGAAGCGCCGCCTCGCAGCGAGGATGGAAGCGGCAGCCGGGCGGTGGGTTCATGGCGCTCGGGACTTCCCCCTTCAGGGTGCTGCGACCCGTCTTGGCGTCGGGGTTTGGAACCGGAATCGCCCCCAGCAGCGCATTGGTATAATGGTGCAGCGGATGGGCAAAGAGCTCGTCCACATCGGCGATTTCGACGATTTTCCCAAGGTACATCACCGCTACACGGTTGCTGATGAAGCGCACCGAGCTCAGATCGTGGGAAATGTAGAGGTAGGTTAGAGAAAGTTTTTCCTGAAGCTCGACCAGCAGGTTGAGGATCTGAGCACGCACCGAAACATCCAGGGAGGAGACCGGTTCATCGCAGATCAGAAACTGCGGTTCCACAGCGAGCGCCCGGGCAATCCCGACCCGCTGGCGCTGCCCGCCGGAAAACTCGTGGGGGTATCGCCAGGCGTGATATCGTTCGAGTCCGACAAGCTCGAGCAGTTCGATTAAACGGTTCTCCCGTTCCTTCTGCGGCAGGTGGCGGTGAACGCGGAACGGCTCCAGAATCGTTTCGGCGATGCTCCAGCGAGGATTGAGCGAAAGGTAAGGGTCCTGAAAGACATACTGGAGCCTGCGCCGGATTTTAAATATCTCCTCTTTGTCGCCGCTTGCAAAGACCTTCAGGATGTCCTTTCCATTGAAATAGGCGCTTCCCGAGGTCGGCCGGGTCAAGTAGAGCATGGCTCTCGCCGTGGTTGTTTTACCGCACCCGCTTTCGCCGACAAGCCCAAGTGTCTCCCCTTTTCGGATGGAAAAGGAGATATTGTCCACCGCCCGGATGACCCCGACTTCCCTGGAGCGGAAGATCCCCCTTCTCATCACCGGATACAGTTTGATCAGCTTTTCGATGCGGATGATATCTTGCAGTTCTGCCATCTGCTACCCCTCTTGAGCTTCCGCTTCGGGCCGGCCGAACAAATGGCAGCTGACGAAATGATCGTCTGCGATCTCCAGCGGTTCGGGCATGATGTCGCTGCAGACTTCTTCCGCGTGCGGGCACCGGGGATGAAAACGGCACCCGCTCGGCGGGTCGATCAGATTGGGGATCCGGCCGGAGATGACCGTCAGCCTCCGTGCTTCGGTCCGGGAATAGCTTTGATCGACTCTTGGCATGGTGGAAAGAAGCGCCGCCGTGTACGGGTGGCGGGGGTCCATGAAAATGGTCCTGGCATCCGAGGTCTCGCAGATCCGGCCTGCATACATCACAGTGATCCGGTCCGCCATGCGTGCGACCACCCCCATGTCGTGGGTCACCAGGATCATGGCCATATGAAATCGGTCCTTCAGCTCCGCCAGAAGGTCGAGGATCTGAGCCTGGATGGTCACATCGAGGTTTGTGGTTGGCTCGTCGGCCAGCACCAGGGCCGGGTTGCAGAGCAGCGCCCGGGCGACGCAGACCCGCTGCTTCATCCCGCCGCTCAATTCGTGGGGAAACTGCCGGATGCGGCTTCCAGGGTCGGTGATGCCGACCAGCCGCAGCAATTCGGCCACCCGTTCATTGGCTTCCCTGCGGCCGATCTTTTCGTGCCAGATCAGAATCTCGCCCAGCTGGTCCCCGATTGTGTAGATCGGGTTCAGCGAATAGGCGGGGTTCTGAAAGATCATGGAGATTTTTTTCCCGCGGATCTTGACCATCTCCGCTTCGCTTTTCTCCACGATGTTTCCGTTCTGGAAATCGATCCGGCCGGAGATGATCTTTCCGGGGCGCGGGATGAGGCGCAGCAGACTCAGGCTCGAAATGGTCTTGCCGCTGCCAGACTCCCCGACCAGCCCGAGGGTTTGGCCGGGCTTGATCCCGAAGGACACCCCGTCTACCGCTTTCACGATCCCTGAGCCGGTATAGAAATGAACGCGGAGACCCTTGACGTCGAGCAGAAGACTGTTATTTGCCGTCGATTGACCCATTCATCGCCTGCAAGTGTTCAGAGGTTCAGTGTTCAAAGTTCACCGTTAAGAGGTTCGATGTTTCGAGGTCCATACCCACAGCAAAGACCATCGCGCAAAGCAGTGATCGAACCCAAAATTTTTCCTTGTGCGCCATGCCCCCTTCTCTATGCCCTTGATTCTGATTCAACCCTGAACCCGTGAACGGCTACTCCTATTCTTTTAATCGGGGGTTGAAGGCGTCTGTCAACCCGTCCGCCAGCAGATTGAAGCCCAGGACCGTGATGAAAATTGCAACCCCGGGAGCGATTGAAGCCCAGGGGGCGATTTTCAGGAACTCGTAGTTGAAGTAAAGGAGCTGCCCCCAGCTGATCGCTTTGGGGTCGCCGAATCCCAGGAAGCTGATCATTGCTTCCATCAGAATGGAGCCGCCGATGCCCAGTGCGATAAGGACGATCAGAGACGGCATTGCGTTCGGCAGGATATGTCGAAAAATGATCCCGGCACGGCTGACGCCGATGCAGCGTGCGGCCTCGACGAATTCCATCTCCTTCAAACGCAGGAACTCGGCCCTGGCAATCCGGGCGATGGGAGGCCAGCCGAACACCCCCAGGATGACGATGATGGTGGAAAGATTCAGATAAGGGATTTTCTCCAGCGCCGTTCCGATCACCACGATGCCGAAGATCCGAACGATGATCAAAATGACGATGAAGATGGGAATGACGAGAAAAAACTCCGTAAACCGCATGAGCAGCTCGTCTGCCATGCCGCCGATATATCCGCTGAATCCACCCATGATGATCCCGAGGATTGCGGCGATCGCCATCGAGCCGAGTCCGACCACAAGCGCCGTTGGGGCGCCGTAGATGACGCGGGAGGCGACATCGTATCCCATGCGATCGGTTCCGAGAAGGTTCTTGAAGCTGGGGGGCGCCTTGGATCGAAATTCCAGCATCGCCGACTGGTCGTCCGGATGGTACGGGGCGACAAAGGGCCCTAAGAAGCCGAAAAAGACCACCACGCTGACCAGAGCCAGTCCGACCTTACCGGTTCTGTTGCGCTTGAAACGCTGCCACCCCAAGGCCCACATTCCATGTTTCCGGGATCCGATCTCTCCGGGGCCTCCGGAGGGCCGTTTTACTCCCATATCCGTTTTTTTGTCGATCTTATTGGCGATCTGTTTGTCGATCTGTCTGCTTTCCATGATTCATTCCAGCCTGATTCGCGGATCGATGAAAACATATGCGATATCGGTCAGCAGATTGGCCGTGACCAGCATGATCGTGATGATCAGGTTGATTCCCATGATCACCGGGAAATCGAGCTGCTGGATGGCCGTAATATAAAGATATCCCAAACCGGGCCAGGTGAAGATGGTTTCGGTCACCGGAGCGGTTCCCAGCATCAGCCCGAAGAGTATGGCCAGGTAGGTCAGCGCCGGTATGAAGGCGTTTTTGAGGGCATGCCGGTAGACCACATGGCTGGATTTGAGTCCGCTGGCCCTTGCCGCCATGATAAAGTCCTGGCGCAGAATATCCACCATGTTCGAGCGGATCAGCAGGGTAAGGGTTGCCGTGTTGAAATAGGCCAGCATCGATACGGGAAGCACCATGTGCCAGAGACTGTCCAGAAGGGCGCTTCCCATGAACATTCCCCGGGTGGAATAGGCGCCGTAGCTCGGGAAGATCCCCAGCCAGTAGGAAAAGATCAGGATCAGAAGAATCCCTAAAAAGAAGCCGGGCAGCGATCGGCCCAGGAGCGCTGCGCTCATGACGCTGAAGTCGATTTTCGAGTACTGCCGGGTGGCGGCGGTGACTCCGATAAAGATGGCCAGCCCCAGGGAGATGAGGATAGCGGTGACCTGAATCTTCATGGTCTCCCAGCCCCAGGTGACCAGCAGATCCTTTACCGGCTGGTTGTAGATGATGCTGGTTCCGAAATCGAGTTGGACCACGTTGCCCAGCCACGTGATGTACTGCTCGGTGAGGCTTCGGTCCAGACGGTAATATTTTTTTACGATTTCAATGATTTCGGGTGTCACCCCGGGTCTTTCAGCCAGCAGAATATCAATCGGGTTGCCGATGGCATTGACCATGAAAAAGATCAGGACGCTGACCCCGACGACCAGCACCACCATGAAGATCAGCCGCCGAATAATAAATCTAACGATTCCCATGGACAATTACCCCATTCATTGCTCCGGCACAGCCTGCTCACCGATTTTCTTGAACCGTTCCACCCGAAAATCCTCCAGCGGAATATCGGTGTGTCCCCGGGTGATCAGTTCGCTGAAAATCCTGCCGGTCACCGGAGCCAGGGTCACGCCGCTGTGTCCGACTGCGACGTAAAAATCGTTTACACCTTCCAATTTTTGATAGATTGGAAGCCGATCCGGCGGCATGGGGCGCAGGGCTGCGGTGCATCGGATGCCGTTTGCAGCCTTCAGCGCCGGGAGCACCCGGATGGCCTGGCGTACGCGGTCGGAAAGCATCTCCGGCCTTACATCCGTATTTTCCCCCACCTGCTCGTTTGTCGCGCCGATCAGCACCTGTCCGTCTTCAAACTGCTTGTAGGGGCCGACTACGCGTCGAATGAACGGAGGCATGGCCTCGGTGACGGTGATCTGCCCCCGTTCGGGATTGACCGGCACACGGAGACCCACCATTTCGGCGATCTTCGGGACATGGATGCCGGCGACGTTTACCACCACGTGGGTCGAGATGTGCAGGTTGTTTGTGATCACCTCCTGGATTCGATCCCCCGCGACCCGAATCGACAAGACCTCGTTTCCGGTTAGGATTCTCGCGCCGTTTTGAGCGGCTTTTCGGGCAAGCGCCCGGGTAAACTTCAAAGGGTTCAAGCTTCCGTCGATCGGGCAGAACGACCCCCCCAGCATCTGCGGAGAGATTGCAGGCTCCAGCTCTCGGATCGCATCGATTCCCAGCATGCGCATGTCGAGACCCGGCACCTTGTTCCGCTCGGAAACGGTCATAGCCTGCTTTTCCCATTCCCGCTCATCCTCCACCGTCCGGATGGAGCCGTTTCGTTCGTATCCGAAACCGCCGCCAAGCTCCTCGTTCAGTGCCGGGTACATGTCAGCGCTTGCCTTGCTCAATCGGGTATAGTGGTCCGGCCCCTTCTCCGACACGTTCGCATACCCCGTGTTGAGCCCGCTTGCACCCGCGCAGACAAACCGCTTCTCCAGAATCGCCACATCCACTCCGGCCTTGGTCAAAAAGTAGGCTACGGACATGCCGCGAACCCCCCCACCGATGATGACCACATCTGCAGACAGTTTATTTTCCATCTCTTTTAGTCCCTTGCGGCGGATCATTTTGATTCCGATATTGACAAAAACGCCCTCTCACGATTGAAGCCGATGTTCTCGAAATTCAATCCGTTCGGATTTTTTTCTTCGAAGTCTGTAAGAGGGTTGCCGCCAGTTAGCGATTGGATTTGCTCTCTATCGGCAATTATTACATTCAGGCTTGAGTGTCAATATGCAAAACAAACACCTGTAAAACAGGCATGTAACACGAGCGTCCGACCTGCCGTTGCCCATACGCTGTAGGATTCGTATGATTCTTTGCTGCTTGACAACCGACCTTTGGGAGTGATACGAAAAATCTCCGGACCACCTCAAACGATTCCATGGATGCAAACGTCAACTCTAATCCAATTGTTTTTCGAAAGGAGGCTTCTCGATGAAAAAGGAACACCCCATCCGGATCGTTTCGTTTTTTGTGCTGGCAGCCGTGCTTGCAGGCCTCTGGAGCGCTCCGGCGACCGCCGCCCCGCCGTTTTTCAAATTCTATTTCATGATCCCCAACAACCAGCCGCCCCGGATGGTTTGGGGGACGCTGGCGGCCCAGCAGATGGCCAAGATCGGCATCGATGTGGTTTCAAGCTATGTTCCGTGGACGGTGATCATCCCCCGGCGCACGAAGGGCGAGGGGAAGACCCATGCCGAAGGCGGGTGGGACGGCTACCTGGAACGGTATTACTATTCCAGCATTACACCGCTTCCATCCCAGCTGTTCCACAGCTCCCAATTTCCGCCCAACGGCCAGAACTACTATTACGTCAATGATCCGGTCTTGGACAAATCGATGGAAGAGTACGACAGCGCCATGGATGAGAAGGCCCATATGGAGGCGGTTAGAAAATTCGAGAAACGCTGGTACGACACCGAGCCGATGATCATCCTCTTCTTTCCGGAGGACGTGATCGCCGTCAACCCCAAGCTCAAGGGCTTCGATTCGACCACCTTCCAACCCGTCTTCTATCCGCGCCCTGAGAACTGGACAATCGAAGGGGCGGGCGACAACGCCTCGGCCGCCTTTGCCGAGTGGGCCCCGCCCGAAAGCGGGCTGATCCCGATGTACAGCACCGGCTATAACCACTCCAATATTTTCGGCCCGGTGCACGATACGCTCCTCGAATACGAGAGCTGGGAGAACAAGAAGCTGAAGCCTGCCCTGTGCGAAAGCTACACCATGTCGGCAGACGGCAAGCACTGGGTGCTCAAACTGAAGCAGGGGGTGAAATGGCACAGCGGAGAAGAGTTTACCGCAGAAGATGTCAAGTTCACCTGGACGACCATCATGGACCCGAAGTATGCCAGCATTTACGGCAACACGTTGAAAAGCGTATTCGGCTCTCCGGACGCCTACAAGGTGACCGGAAAGCATGAAATCACGGTCGATCTCCCAAAATACTCCCTGATGTTTCGAGACCTGGTCATGGGATCGATGCACATCATTCCGCAGCATGCCTACAAAGACATCAAACCCGAATCGCTGAAAGGCCATACGGCCAGCACCTGGCTTGGAACTTACACGGTGAAAACCTCGGACGGAAAGAGCTTCACGGCCAAGGGCGGCATCGGGACCGGCCCCTTCATTGCCGACGGGTACGACCCCGTCCGGAAAGCATACAAAATGGTCAAAAACCCCAACTACTGGAAAAAGACGACCGGGAATGTAAAGACCTTCTATGTGGTCCTCATCCAGGGCTCCGATGCGGTGCTGAGCGCGTTGAAGGCAGGAGAAATCGATGCCCACGATCCGATGTACGGAATCGAGAGCCTGGCGGGCACCATCGACCCGAGCTGGGGCAAGATCCTCAAGTTCGACTCCTACAAATGGCAGCATATCTGCTTTAACCTGAAGCACCCGATCATCGGCACCGGGGTGGATACGCCGCTCGGAAAGCAGGATCCTTCGCGCGCCGCAGAGGCGGCAGCCTACGTACGGAAAGCCATCAGCCTGGCGATCCCGAGGGACCAGATGGTTCAGGAGATCGTCGCCGGGGCTGGCAAGCCGGGTACGGTTCCGATCCCCTTCTCGTCTCCCGAGTACGATCACGATCTGCTCCAGCCGATTCCGTATGATTTGGAGTTGGCGAAACAGTATATGGAAAAGGCAGGATACAAGTACTAATCCCCGATGCCGGGGAAATTCGAAGCACGAAATTCGAAATACGAAACGAACGATCTCTCAACCCCCGGAAGTGGTTCTCTTTCCGGGGGTTTTCATTTTCCACTTCTCTCTGTGCTCTCTCTGTGTCCTCTGTGGTGAATTAGGTCACGGCTTGTCCGGAATACCGAGGGAGGGGAACGCAAACAGGATCAGGATCGCCTGCAGGCAGAGCAGAAAACCCGCCGCCAAAAGGACATAGCCGATTCCGGGCCCTTTCACGGCAGGGGGAGGATCCTCCGGCCGGTATCCCAGAAACCCCCGGATGCGGGCAGCGGTAATCGACCGGCTCACATCGAGGAGGCCGCCGGCCGCTAAAAGAACCGCTCCCTCCGCAAACATCGCATCCACGAGGATATTTCGCCAGAGTACCCCCAGCAAGACGATCCCGATGAGGTCTGCTGCAAATATCCCCTCGGCCAGTATCACGGTCCCGATTGTATACGCTTTGATGCGTGAAGGAATCCTGTTTTGCCGATTCATTCGATCCGGACCTCAAAGCGCCTTTGCCGAGAATTCACCGAATCGGCTCAAGGAATAAGGGCTCAGGTCCATATCCGGTTTCCCACTTACGATCCAGTCGGCGAAAAGCTTTCCGGTCAGCGGCGCCAGGGTGATGCCGCTGTGGCCGACTGCGATGTAGAAGCCCTCGATTCCGGGGGCGTGATCGTAAATGGGGAGTCGATCGGGGGGCATGGGCCGGAGGTGCGCAAAAACCCGGAGAACCCTGACATCTTTGAGCAGCGGGAGCACATGCATCGCATTCTGCAAAAAAGGGGGAAGCCAAAGCGGGCGGACCCGCTTGTCGATACCGATGTTGTGGTTGGTGGTGCCGATTCCGAAGGTGCCGTTGGGCCATTGGGTGATGTACTGCGTCGGTACGGGCATCACCGGCGGGAAATGCTGGGTCATCACCATGTGCCCGTGTTCGGGATCGACCGGAATCGAGACTCCGGCCATTTCCCCGATGTGGGGGACGTGGACGCCCGCGGCGTTGACCACCACAGGGGTTGAAATGGCGCCCTGGTTGGTCAAGACCCTCTGCACGCGTCCGGCTGCGACTTCGATTCCGGTCACCTCGGTGCAGCGCAAAATGATTGCCCCGGCCCGTCGGGCGGCGCGCCCGACCGCAGGGATGAGCTTCAGGACCTCGACGATGCCGTCGTCCCGGGAGATGTAACCCCCGATCACCTCGGGGGTCAATGCCGGGATGATCCCTCTGGCCTGTCTTCCATCCAGAAGTTCCAGATGAAGACCCGGAACCCGATTTCGAACATCGACCCGCTCCCGGAATTTTTCCATCTCCTCGGGATCCGTGGTGACAAAGAGAATCCCCTGCTGCTTCAAAAATATATCGGCTTCCAGGCCGGCGATGAATTCCGGATACATCCGCGCGCTGCGAAGGCTCATGGCGGTATAGTGGCCCGGCTCTTTGCCGGTGACGTTTACCTGGGCTCCGTTTCCGCTGGTGGCCATGTCGGCCGGAACCCGGCGCTCGACGAGTACGACTTTGACCCCCGCCCGCGCCAGAAAAAGCGCAATCGACATCCCGCGGGCTCCGCCGCCGACGACCACGACATCTGCAACTTTTACATCGGCCATTTTATGAATCCCCCCTTCGCTGCCGGATCCGTGTGATCTCATTTTGCCGGGAATCAAGAGTCTTTTCAGGCTAATCCGGCGTTTGGACGATCCCTTTCAGCCCGAGCTGTTCCAGCTTCTCCGGTCTGGGGAGGCCGCTTTCAGGGTCCCATCCGCGGGTCTTGTAGTAGAGGCTTTTCATCTCTTCCATTTTCTGCGGGTCCAACCGCTTTCCGCGATGGGCGCCCCCTGGAAACGATCGGAAGAATCTCTGGGGGAGCGCATCCTGTTTGCGGGTCAGGCCTTCCCGGGCATCGAGGCAGCGCTCCAGGTTCACCACGCGTTCGGCCGCGGTGAAGAGAGCTTCCCGGTTCATCGGTTTTCCCGAGGCGGCCTGGTAAAGATCCGCGAGGCGGTCGTAGAAGAAAAAAGGTTCCGAGCTCCCCTTGATATATCCGTCGATCACATAGATGCAGACCCCGAGCAGATCCGGTATCCGCGAACGGTGCTCGGCATCGATGACCATACGCACCTTGGATAAGCTGTAGTTGCCGGTCAGATAGGCTTCCTCCGAACCGAACAGCTCCCGCGCTTCGGCCAGCATCTTTTCCCGTGGGCCCGGCATGGACAGGCGGATCTCGACCCCCGTGCCGTATGTCGGAAAAGGATCCGCACTCCCTACGGCCTGAAGCAGGCTTGCCCCTTCGAAGGCCGGAAACTGGTACCCATGCGGAAAATGGTTTTTTACAAGAACCAGGAATTCGTGCGCGCGGCGGTCCAGCGCTTCGGCGGTGCGAAGCGGGCCCTCCGCAAGGAGATCGCCGACCCCCTCCCGCATTGCGATTTTTCGGATCGTCTCAAGAATCGCCCTGCGGTCGCCCCTGGCCATCGGAATGCCGTCTGTGGCTGCCGGTGAGATCACCCCTTCCCGATAAAGCTCCATCAGAAGCGCGATGATTCCTCCGGTTTCCACGACATCGAGGCCGAACCGGTTGGCCAGGATGATCGCCTCCCACATCGTTGTCAGATCCTCGTTCCAGACCGTGCCGAGAAAGCTCAGGAAAGGAGTGCAGAAGGAGATGCCGCAGCCGGCTCCCGGAACCTCCACCAGGTGCATGCACTGCATCGGGCAGCCGAAGCAGCCGGCGCGACGAAGCTGGCGGCGGGAGAAAAACTTTTCAGGCTCAAGCTTCGAGAACTGATCCCAGCGGCCGTCCTCGTAATTGCCGAAAGCGAGCAGGTTTTCATACGATTTGCTGAACATGCTGTCGGTGACCGGCTTGGATCTTGCGCTTTCCTTGAATCCGGGGCTTTCCCGAAGACGGCGGTGAAGGTCTGAGGCGAGCTCCATGAACCGCGGGGGATCGGAGAGCTCCACTCCCCGGGTTCCGCGAACGGCGATTGCCTTGAGTCTTTTAGAGCCCATGACAGCCCCCATGCCGCTGCGCCCTGCGGCATCCCCCAAACCGGTAAGAATGGAGGCAAAACGGACGAGCCGCTCTCCGGCAGGGCCGATGCTTAAAACCTGGAACTCCTCATCGTTTAGTTCCCGGCGCAGCCGGGTAGCGGTCTCATAGGTGTCGAGCCCCCAGAGATGCCTTGCATCGCGAATCGCGACGTTCTCGTTTTCGATGACGACATAAACAGGGGTGTCGCTTGCGCCCTGGACGATCAGGTGCGCAAAGCCTGCGTGCATCAGTTCGGCGCCCCAGTACCCGCCGAAGTTGGTGACTGCGCGGTAACCGTTCATGGGGGATTTGGCGGCCACATCCACCCGTCCGCTGCCCGGAGCAGCGGTTCCGGAGAGCGGGCCGTTGCTCAAAATCAGCAGGTTTTCGGGTCCGAGAGGATCGATTCCTCGGGGAAGCTCGTCGTTGAGAATCCTGCTTCCGATCCCGCGGCCGCCGA
>QZKK01000148.1 GCA_003599475.1 Desulfobacteraceae bacterium | reverse complement strand
TTCCGATCTATTTTTTTCGGATCGGTCAATAATCCTCCCATGCAGTTGGGATACCGTCCCGGTCCTTTCATGTGCCCGGTGAAACGTCGGAGCCATGAAAAGCATTTTGTACACCTTTGGAGCGCGGCAGTTTTACTGCCGCCTTCAAAGGGCCCAAGCGAAGCCCGTCTGTAAATTTCCTCCTGATCATTCATGAAATTGAAGAGGCGAGCCGATAGCGTTGGAAAATCGGCTGTCGCAAGCCGGAAACGATCAAAATGAACAGATCAAGATGAATAAATGAAAGAATGTCCTCTCCCACTCGCCTAAGATCTCCGGTCGTCAAAATATAGAATCGTATTTTCGTCGAACTCGACGATGGGTCGATAAAAGGCCCTGTCGAACTGACCGAAAAGAACAGGAACCGTCTCGTAGACCTTCCATTTTCCGTCCGGCATTTCAACCTTTAGAACCGCATGATGCCCCGTCAATGCTTTGACGGCCAGGATCCTTACCCGATGCGGATATTTGAGCATTTTCAGATTGGACATGGCAAAAACGGCGATATCTTCACAGTCGCCCTGAAATCCTTTCTCGACAAACTGCCTGGGGGTATCCCAATAATCCGATTCTTCCGCTCGGTACTGTGAAAATATGATCGATTGTTCGACAAGCTCATTGACAAGGGCTTCCGACCACCCTTGCCGGGTGATCTTTTCCTGCCAACCGGTAAATCGATCATGATAGAGTCCGTGTATTTGATCCGGTGCCGGCTGATGGAAAGCAGAGCATCCGGAAACGATGACCAAGGATACTACAAACAGAAACCGTTTGATATGCATGAAACACCTCTATTTATCTGTTTATCTGTGACTGAAATGAGTAAGCAAATTTTGTATAGCTCTCTGCAGGATCTTTGAGAAGTGCGACCGGAATTGGGGAGCTCAGCAGTTCGTGCCGGTGATTTCAGAGCTTTTCTCAGCCGTGCGGAACCGATTCAATCCTCTATTGGGGCAGTTCGGAATACACGCGTCCGTCAAAGATTCATCGGGTGAGATTGGAACCAGGATAATCAGAAGATCCCCGCTTCCGGGTCTTTCAGTGGTGCCTTCGATTATTCCACCTGCAAAGCTTTTCTTTCGCCGGAGCTGAGCCCTTAAGAGTATCGATCCGTTCAACAGCTCCCCACGGAAAAGCCTGCTGCGGCGATTTCCGGGCACCCACCCTGAAATCCCTCTCCGACAAACCCACGGGGTATTTCCCGATCATCTTCTTCCTTACCGTATTGTGAAAACCTTATCGATTCTCCGACTAGATCATCGATGGGGGATTGAGACCATCCTTCTTGATTGATTCTCTTCTGCCAATCGATGATTTGGTTATGATAAAGCCCGTATATCTGATCGGGCGCCGGCTGATAGCTTGCCGCGCACCCGGTAATCAGCATCAGTGATATTGCAATCACGAATGATTTGAAGCCCATAAGACACCTATATATGAAACCGGCTCAGGAAACCGGGTTATTTTTCTCAGGACTGTTATTTTTCTCAGGACTTGCAGTTTCCCTTGCTCCGGTATACCGTTATTTTACATTTCCGGTGGTTACCCGGCGGCACAGAATGCCTCATAATTTTTATTTTTCCAAGAAATCCCCGGTAACGTATATACCCTGAAGCATGTATTTCATACGGGGATATCGGTTGGGAGTGATGGCATCTTCCGAAATTGTGGTTACCTCCGAATGCGGACAATGTCTCTCCAGTTTATCGAAGGATATAAGCTTGCCGCCGGGGAAAGTCAGACAGCGAATATCTTGCCAGATAATGCATCTGCTCAAGTTGTTTCGGATGAACACCGATTCATAAATGAACGGTCAGTTCCGCTACGATCGAAAGTGGGGAACTTCCGGTTCTTAAACACCAAACGGCTTGTCTGCCGCAATCGCGCGGCAAGCGCACGGATACGAACGAGATCACTTTGCGAAAGAGAAGCCCCAATCAGAACCGCGGGTTCACCTGCTTCGATGGGAAAAGAGAAAAATCTCCTCGATCCAATTGGTTGAGCCCATGGCACGATCTTTGCCCGTACCCGTATAAGATGAATTTCACCATGAGGGTGGAGAGTCATTCGGGTGGTTGAAGACCCTGCAGCTTCGGAAAACGGGATTTACGCCCTTGAGTATTCAAGAATGCGAATAATTGCAATCCTTTCCGACAAGCTGCACGAATGCGCTCCTGTTTCAGTTCAGCACGGAAGTAAAGATGTCAGTATCTCATAAGAGAAGGGCGCGCAAACGCCGGCGAGGCGGTGTTCGCAACCTTTCGATATCCAGATCTCTTTCGCCTCCATCTCCCGGGCGCTCCGTACCGCTGCATTTTTCCCGAACCGAAGACCGCCCTCGGCGCAAAAAAATCGGATTCGTTCGAATCTTCGTCTTGTTCGTCTTCATGCTCCTCGTGGCGGCGGTGATCCTCGAAGTGCGCACTTGCTGGATCCAGGGGTATTTCATCCCTCGGATCTCCGAAAAAGCAACCTACAAAGTCCTTCCGGGTTCGACCGGCCCGTCGATTATTGCCCCAGCCGGCCCCTATGATGTCCGTCTAGGCTATGCATCCCTTCCCGAATTTTCTGAAAAACTGAAAAAAAACGGCTACTTGATCAAGAGTCAGGCGCGTGCATCGGAGATGATGCATGAACTGTCCAGGCGGGGCGTTTTCCCCATCTTCCAGGAGAAAACCGTGGCCGGCCTTTTCATCGAAGACAGGTCCGGCCGGAGGCTGTACGCCTCATCATATCCAGGCCGCACTTTCCCCGGCTACACGGCAATCCCGCCGGTGATCGTAAACATGCTGCTCTTTATTGAGAACCGGGGGCTGCTCGATGAAAAGATGCCTGTCATGAACCCGGCCGTCGACTGGGTCCGGTTGGCAAAAGCATTTGTCGAGACGGGAAGAAAGGTGATCGATTCCAATCATTCCGTTCCCGGTGGAAGCACGCTCGCCACCCAAATGGAGAAATACCGTCATTCCGACGGAGGGTTGACCCTCTCCATGGGTGATAAACTCAGGCAGGTCGTCTCCGCATCCCTCAAGGCCTACCATAACGGACCGGTGACGATTCCCACGCGCCGGCGCATCGTTGTCGAATATTTGAATTCAGTCCCGCTTGCAGCCTTTCCGGGGTACGGAGAGGTCTTCGGACTTGGCGACGGCCTCTGGACCTGGTACGGAGTCGAACTGGATCGGGTGATCGAGGCGTTGAACTCGCCCGAATCCGAACCGACCCGGCTGGAAGAAAAAGCGCTCCGATTGAAGCAGATTTTAAGCCTCCTGCTGGCACACCGGAAGCCGAGCTATTATCTGGAAGAAGGTCGGGAAGCCCTCAATGACAAGTGCAACGCATATCTGCGGCTGCTCGAAAAAGAGGCAATCATTACAGCGGCCCTGAAGGAATGCGCCATTCGCCTGCCTCTGGTGTTTCGCGGTGAGCCGATCGCTCCCGAGCTGCAGGCCTTCAAGGATCGGAAGGCATCGGATCCGGTGCGAGTCCGGCTGCTTTCCTTGATGGGAGTGCCTTCGCTGTATGATCTCGATCGTCTGGATATGTCCGTAAAGAGCTCTTTGGATCTGCCGGTCCAACACGCGGCCACCGATCTGATTACCAGGATGAGGGATCCGGTTTGGATCGCCGAGCAGGGATTTCAGAAACACGGCCTCCTCGACAAGGGCGATCCGGCCAAAGTCGTGTATGCTTTTACATTGTACGAAAAAACACCGAAGGGAAACCTTTTACGGGTGCAAACCGACAGCACGGAACAAGCGTTGAACGTCAATGAAGGGGCCATGCTCGACCTTGGATCTACGGCCAAGCTCCGGACCCTCATCCATTACCTGGAAATCATCGAATCCTTACACGCCCAATTCGGCAGCCTGAGCCAGGAAGAACTGCTGAAAATGCAGCCGGCACCGAAAGACGCAATTCGCCGCTGGGCCGTTTCATTTCTTTCGAACCACCCGGGAAGCGCCCTCGAAGAGATGCTCAAGGCCTCACTGGAGCGGAAATACTCTGCAAATCCGGCGGAACGGTTCTTTACAGGCGGCGGGCTGCATACCTTCGAAAACTTCGACGATAAGAATGACCATCAGACGTTCTCGGTCCGGGAGGGGTTGCAGCATTCGGTCAACCTGGTTTTCATACGGCTGATGCGGGATGTCGTTCGGTTTCATACCTTCGGTGAGCCTGAATTGGATGCCGACGACAAGCCTCTGGAAGATCGCGCCAGGAGGATGGAGTATCTTTCCAAGTACGCAGATTTTGAAGGGACAAAGTTTCTCAAGAAGTTTTATCTTCGATACAAGGGCCGATCGGAAAAAGATGCCTTCGCGGTACTGCTGCACTCCGTTCGCCCTCTGCCCCGCCGGCTGGCGATCGTTTACCGGTTTGTGTATCCTGAAAAGGATCCCGGCGAATTTGAACAGTTCATCAATCAAGAGCTTTCGCATTCACCGCTCGATCCCGAAGCGGCCGCGAAACTCTACGAGAGCACCTCACCGGACCGTTTCTCTTTGAGCGACGCCGGGTACATATCGGGTGTTCACCCCCTCGAACTTTGGATCGTTTCGCATCTGCGCAGCAATCCGGATATCTCCTGGAGCGGCATCGTCGAGCAAAGCGGTCCGGTTCGGCAGGAAGCTTACCGGTGGCTTTTTCAAACCTCCAGAAAAGCCGCACAGGAAAGGCGGATCGAGATCATCCGGGAGATAGAAGCATTTGTGGAGATTCATGCGAGTTGGAAGCGACTGGGGTATCCTTTCGAAAGCCTCGTCCCTTCCTATGCAACCTCAATCGGCTCGTCTGCGGATAGACCCGGAGCTCTCGCCGAACTGATGGGAATCCTCATAAACGACGGTATGCGCCTGCCCCTTCAGACAATCGGGGAGATTCACTTCGGCGCGGGCACCCCGTATGAAACCCGCTTCGAGCTTCCGACGGAGGCGGGGGAAAGGGTTCTCGGCATCGAGGTCGCTCGTATGGTAAAAGTGCTCCTCTACGAGGTGGTCGGGAAAGGAACCGCCAGGCGGGTGCACCGCGCGTTTCTTAAACCGGACGGCTCGGAACTTCCTGTGGGCGGGAAAACCGGAACCGGAGACCACCGCCACGAAAGCTACGATTCCCATGGACGTCTGATATCCTCGGAGGTGCGAAACCGAACAGCCACGTTTTCCTTCATCCTGGGCGACCGCTTCTTCGGAAACATCACTGCATTCGTCCCGGGCTCCGCTGCTTCCGACTACCGCTTCACCAGCGCGCTCCCGCTCGCCGTCTTGCGCCTGATGGCACCCAGCCTATCCGGTTTGCTCTCTGGCGACGGGGGTGAAATCGAAACTCTCCGAAGCAATCCGATTCCCCCGGCTGTCGGATTTGAGAAGCTGGGGAGTTAAACGGGGGTCGATTTCTGTCGTCCGCTGTTTTTCGATCATAGACAGCCAGAGACGATTTATCTGTAAAATCCTTGTGCATCTGTGGCCTATTTCCGGAATTTCCTATAAGATATGCGCAGTCGTGCTTTTGCCCGCGGTTTCCCATCGGCTCGGTTTACGATCGTATTGCATAGGAGAAAGGAGAACAGGCAATGGGGGATCATGATTCTCATCACTACTGGAGCCCGTATGTTGCAGGAGCGTTATCCGGCCTCGTGTTGGTGCTGTCGGTCTGGTTTACCGGCAAATATTTCGGGGCCTCAACGACATTTGTCACGTCCGCTGGATTGATCGAAAAGATTTTCAGCGCCGAACGCGTGGCGAAAATGGATTATTTTGTCAAAACGATTCCTAAAATCGACTGGCAGTGGATGTTTGTCTTGGGAGTCTTTATCGGCTCTCTGATTGCTTCAAAGGGATCGGGCACATTCAAAACGCAGGCTGTTCCCGACATGTGGCAGGGGCATTTCGGCACAAATATCGCCGCCAGGGGAAGCGTTGCTCTGTTCGGCGGTGTGATCGCGATGTTCGGAGCACGGCTTGCGGACGGCTGACCCTCCGGACATGGGCTGAGCGGTCTTGCTCAGTTGGCTCTCAGCGGCTTTATCGCCCTGTTCTGTTTTTTCATCGGCGGCATGATCAGCGCCAATCTTCTGTATTCAGGAGGGAGGGAAAAATGAGTCAGCTCTTTTATGGACTTGCCACCGGAATTCTTTTCGGCTTTCTCCTACAGAGGGGCCGGGTGCTGAGGTATGACAAACAAATCGCCGCACTTCGATTGCAGGATATGACGATTGTCAAGTTCATGCTCTCGGCCATTCTCGTTGCAACGGTCGGGATATATCTCCTTTCGGACTTCGGCCTTGCCAAGCTGTCGGTCAAACCGACGATTCTCGGAGGCAGTATCGGAGGCGGCCTGCTATTCGGGCTTGGCTGGGGTCTTCTAGGCTACTGCCCCGGTACAGCCGTCGGTGCAGTCGGCGAGGGACGCTGGGACGGGCTGTGGGGGGTTTTCGGCATGCTTCTGGGGGCGGCGATTTATGCAGAAATTTTTCCCGTGATGAAAAGAACGGTCCTGACCTGGGGAGACTTTGGGAAACTCACGCTGCCCGGAGCAATCGGAGTGAATCACTGGATCGTCATCCCGCTCTTTCTTCTGGCCGGCATAGGCCTTTTCGTATTTTTCGAGAGAAGGGGGCTGTAGAGGGTGTTCAGTGTTCAGCTTTCAGCCGGGACGGCCGGTTTGATCCAGCAGGAAAACTTGATGCCGGATCCTGGATGCTGGGCTTGAAGAAGCGATCGTCCGCAGAGACGCAAAAAATCGAACGAATAAACTCAACCCGCATCCAGCATCGAGGATCCGGCATCAAGTTTCCAGCATTTCAAGATAGTTCTTGATGAAGTCTTCGGCGGCCTCGTAGCATGCCCAGTGTCCGGCGCCCGCGACTTCCCGAATGACCGAATCGGGTTGAATGGCGCCGAGATACCGGATTCGCTCCTGCAGATGGCCTCTTATGATCGCATCATGGCTGCCGTAAAGACCCATCAAGCGTCCCTTCACCCGCTGCAGCGGCTCCCGCAGGATATCCAGGTGGCGGTACTTATAGGTCCGCACACGGCCCCGCTGCGTGTTCCAGTTTTGAATGTAAACAGCCAGATCATCGACTTTTTCAGGATCTGCAAACATCAGAATCTCGAGATTCCTTCTGTGCGCCGCCATGCGTTCTTCTTTGGTTTCGGCTTTACGCCAGTTACGAAGCGGCTCCAGAGAATTTCGCGTGAGGCCCATCCCCCCCGAACCGGAGAACGTATGGGAAAGGAGCCGCTCCCCTTGAAGAGCCGCGACCAGCCCTCCGACCATGCCGCCGAAGGAAAAACCGATGATGTGGAACGGCTGTCCCTGCGGCAGGATGTAATCGATGCCGGCGGATACGGCCGATGCCAAATCCTCCAGGGTATGAGATTCCGGTACGTCATCGGATTCGCCGAACCCGGGCATCGTCGCGGCAAAAACGGAAAACCGGGCCGCCAGGAAAGGAACCGCGCGAATCCAATGGAGCCAGGAACCGAATCCGCCGTGCAGAAGAACAACCGGCGTACCCTTGCCCTTATCCCAGGTATGCCAGACCATATGCCCGGAATCGAAAGGAGACATGCGTTTTTCCGATAGGGATTCGATCCGGGCCACCGCCGCAGTCGGCGACTCACCGGAATGCGGCGGATCGAAAGCAACAGTATCGTTCATGTTAGGAGTTATTGTTATTGAGTTATTGGTTATTCTGTCCAATCCACAGATTACGAAGATTCTCGCAGATTAAAGATCTGACCTCTGATCTCTGATCTCCGACCTCTGACTTCCGACCTCTGACTCTATGCCCTCTGCTCTCTGTCATCTGATCTTCTATTTTCAAAATTCTTGCTCTTCCGTCCCCTGACTTCCGGCTTCCGACTTCTGATTTCTGACTTCCGGCTTCTGACTTCTATCCCCTCTTCCCCGCGTCGCCCCTCTCCGCGTTTCCGCGTCTTTTCCTCCCTTCCCCGGGTAGCCGGGGTCGATCGGAAGATTCGGCTTTGACGCCGCCTGCTTGCTCAGCCGGTCGCAGCGTTCGTTTTCACGATGCCCTGCGTGGCCTCTCAACCAGATGAATTCGATTTCGTGCGCTTGGCAGAGTTCAAGCAGCCGCTCCCATAAATCCGGATTGATCGCGGGTTCCGTTTCGTTTCTCATCCAGTTCTTCTTGCGCCACCGTTTGGCCCATCCCTTTTCGATCCCGTGGACGACATACCTCGAATCGGTGAAAACGGTGACGCTCGAGGGCGATTTGAGCTGGCTCAAGCCGACGATGCAACCCATCAGCTCCATGCGGTTGTTTGTGGTCAACCGGAAGCCGCCGGAGATTTCCGTTCTCTTTTCTCCATCGAGAATAACGACTCCGTAACCGCCGGGACCGGGGTTACCGAGGCTCCCCCCGTCGGTATAGATTTTGATTCGGCCGGCTGCTAGCGGAATTTTTCTCTGCCGGTCGGGATCTTCGCCGCCTCTGCATTTCACCCGCTTCGGGGTAGCGGCTTCGTTGCTTTGAAGCGCCTGGTGCTCCCGCATGAAAGCTTCCGCTTCGGATCGCGAGAGAAACCCCTTGAATCTTGCTTTGGCAAATCCTCTCACCTGGACTTCGGCGCCTCCCGGGCCGAACCAGCTTTCATAGACTCCCGGAATCCGCCCCACCGCAACAGCGTAATATTTCTTTCCCATTTTCCGGTCTCTCGATTCCAATGCAATCCGTAAACTTGCCCCAGATCTGTTACCGCCATGAGATAGCATACAACAACATCGGCGACAACCCGCTTTAAATGGAACCGATTCGAAATCCGGCCTCAAAACCGCAGGTGCAAAGACCCGGACCCGTCGAGCCGGGCTTGGAGACTCAGGAATCCGGTATCGAATCCGGTTGATCCGGCATGAAATTTACCGTAATCTGTCTTGAATCGGAACGATTGAAGCCATGATAACGTCAAGGAAAACAATGCCCGCCATGCGGGGGAATCTGCAAACCCGCTGGCTGCCGTATGCAAGCCTGACTGTCGCCATGATGCTCTGGGCAAGTTCCTATATTGCGGTGAAAATCGCCTTTCGAAGCTACGACCCGATGGTGGTGATTTTCGGACGGATGAGTGTTGCAAGCTTATGTTTCATGTTTTTCTTCAATCGGTTTCGCAGCCGAAGATACCAGCCCGGAAGCCTGAAATACATCCTGTTTATGGCTTTTTGCGAACCTTGTCTCTACTTTATTTTCGAGGCCAAGGCACTCGAGAACACGTCCGCTTCGCAGGCCGGGATCATCGCTGCCATCCTTCCGCTGCTGGTAGCCATCGCGGCACGATTTGTCCTGAGGGAGGCACTCGGAAAGAAAAGCCTGGCCGGCTTCATCCTTGCCATCGTGGGAGCCGGGGTGCTCAGCGTCTACGGAAACCCGGAAACCGGGGCCCCCAATCCGATCCTTGGCAACTTCTATGAATTCGTAGCCATGATTTGCGCCACCGGCTACATCGTGACCTTGAAGCGGTTGACCGCCACCTACTCGCCTTTTTTTCTCACCGCCATACAGGCCGGCGCAGGCTGCGGATTTTACCTGCTGCTGCTTTTCCTGCCGTCAACCGTCCTGCCCACGACCTTCGATCCGGCGGCCGCCCTTGCCATCCTCTACCTCGGCGCCTTCATCACAGTCGGCGCCTATGGCACATACAATTTCGGAATCAGCCTCATCCCGGTAAACCAGGCCTCCGCATTCATCAATCTGATACCGGTATTTACGATCTTTTTAGGCTGGCTGATTCTAGGAGAGCGTCTGACACCGGTACAGATGGCAGCCGGGGGGGTGATCTTCCTCGGGGTATTGATCAGCCAGGAATGGACCCGGGATCAATCTCGAACGTAGAATGTCCAATTTTCAACTTCCAGGTTTAAATCTAAAATCTAAAATCTAAAATCTGACATCTAAAATCTAAAATTCCCCAAGCTTTTCCCGAATTCCATGGAGATATTCTTTCAGCGGCCGCCAGGGAAACGGCCCCTTGGCCGATACGCCGCCGTCTGTCTGCGGTTCGAGGAGAAGGGTGACAAATACCGGACCTTTTTCAGACAGGATCTCTTCGATCCGGGAGGAGAGGCTTTCGGGCGCATCGAATCTGTGCACAGACCGATACCCCGCGCTTCCTGCGAAACTGGAAAAATCGATTTTGTGTCCCCCGGGTGTCGCCTGCCCCCCGGTAAAGGCGTACACCCCGTTTTGCATCACGAAATGATAGTAGTTGATCGGCGCCTGCCTTGCGATGGTCACCAGGGTGCCCAGATTCATCAGCAGCTCGCCGTCTCCGCTGAGTACGATGATCCGCCTTTCGGGACGCGCCAGGGCGAGCCCCAACCCGAAGGAGGACTCTTTGCTCATGCTTCCGGCAAAAGGGATATCGAGGGCTGCGTTTTTCGAAACCTTCATCCACGCGGCCCTGGCGCTCTGGGAAGAGATCACCAGGGCATCCTTCCTGTGCTTTTCGAGGATCCGTACGGCATCCTGCATGCGCATCATGACTCGCGGCTCTCCTTTCCAATGAGTACGGCAACGGGTTTTGATGTCTGCTTCGCCTCGTCGAATGCAATGGATATCCGTTCGACATCCTGATCGCATTCCACAAGATAGTAGTTGATCTGCCAGGTATGAAGCGTCGGTTCGATCAACCGGGCCGCAGAATCGACGGTGCGCCCGTGTCTTGTGTATCCGCGGTAGCCGATGAGGATCAACATGGGTACGGCTGCATCCAGTCCGATGCCCCGCAGGGAATCGCCTGATTCGAAAAATCCGGTGTCCTGCACGAAGACAACCGGCACCATCCCTCCCGCCCAGAGCCCTGCGGCGATGGCCATGGTTTCTCCCTCCCTGCATGCCGGTATGCTTCGGATCTCGGTTTCGGCCTCGATGATCCGGTGAATGGCCGCCGTATCGCTGCAGGGGAGCCATACGGTATGGGTCACCCCGATCTTCATCAATTCCTCGACAATTTTTCTTGCGTGAAGCTCGGATTCGATCGTCATCTGCACCCGCCTGATGAGCCGAATGCCCACCCCATGTTTTGGCTGAATGAAATCAAGGAGTCTATTGAATCTTTTCCGGAGGAACGGTTTTCAGCAGAGTCCGAATGCTCAGCGGAGATTCAGAAAATCCTGCAGGTTGATCACCTTATCGCTTTTGGCCGCGCCCTTCATGCCTGCGAAAGAACCCTGGACCTTTGCCTTTCGGAGTTCCAGAATCGCCGACTGGAGCTCGGGGCTGCCGTCGATCAATTTCTGGATATTTTCGAGAAGCTGGCTCCAGCTCGCTTCCAATTCGAGAGTGCTCAATTCAAAATTTCCGAATACACAGAGCAGGTGGATGAGCTCGGACAATAAACCGAAATGCGTGGTCCCCTGCAAATAATAGGGACAGTGGCACCAGAGGCTGATTCCGTTCAGGCTCCTTTTGCGCGCTTCCGAGTTGATCATCGAATGAATGGCGCTCGGCCCCTGGTAGTTTACCGACGAAAGCTTCTTCTCCCGCAGTTTCTGCAGCCAATTGTCGCTTGTGGCAACTGCGGATATGATCCGGTCGGTGTGAAGCACATTGTCGTACATGCTTCCGAGAGTGATGATGGTATCGATTCCGAATCTTTCGCAAAGCCGGAACAGATCGTCTGTAAACTGAAACCAGCGCAGGTTCGGTTCATCTGCTTTTAAAAGCACCAGATCCCTGGCATTCGATCCGAAACGCACGAAATGGAAGGAGCCTCCGGGCGGAGTGAAATTTTTCAGATCCCCGTTTTCGATGCTCACGACGGGCCGGAGCTCATCGTATCGGTAGAATAGATCCGGATCGATCCTTGCGAACTGTTCGGCTTTCAGTTTTCCGATCACATAATTCACGGTCCCTTCCGAGACGTTCAGGGCATTTCCCCAGCCGTCGAATCCTGCAACCAGGATGGGTTCTTTCAGCTCGGGATATTGGTCGAATATAAAAGATGCCGGTTCGGTGGAAAACGCCATTTTCATCTTCCTTCAAGCGATAGGTAGAGAGAAGGAGTTTGCGGCGAATGCGCGCGCCCTGCTTACCCCTTGCGGGCGACTGCACCCTTGTTAAACAGGGCCCGTCGATTTCGGCTTCAGACATATGGAATCGGGTGACAGCACTATCTTTTATAATATATTGAGATCACCGATTGTCAATACGGTCAGGGGCTGTCTGACGAATGCCCTGGCAGGAGAATGAAAGGGAGCAAGTAAGGCCTGCGGGAAAATCCGGGATTCCAGGCCCCTTGTTTTCACGCGCCCCGCAGGATGATGATCGAAGCACCGATCCATCTAAGATCTGTTAATCGGGATGCGGTAGCCTATTTGGGCAGATAATCCTCTCTAACAGGGGAAAACACCTCTATCGCGACCGAGTCTTCAAGGGCTTCCGCGCCGTGTTCAATATCTCCAGGAACAGACCAGCTATCGCCTGGTTTCAGCTCGTTCTGTTCGGTGCCGATTGACAGCCGGATCCGGCCCTTTACGAGATAACCGGTCTGTTCATGGAGGTGAGAATGTGGAGGGATCCGGCTGCCTTTTTCGATCAGGAACTCGGCCATCAAGGTTTTTTCCCCGAATACCATCGTCTTGTACCGAGTTCCCGGAACTGGGCAGCGATATCCGCCTTCACTGTGCTTTTGAAACATATTGGCTCCTTTTTTTTACCGGCTCCCGCGGGCTGGACCTCCATTGAACTGCCAGGATTCCGCTGACGATAAACGCCAGGGCCAGCAGAATTTTCAGGGTGATGGGCTCGCCCAGGATCAATCCGCCGAAAAAAACACCGGCGATTGGCATGATGAATACAAAAGAATGCAGGGAAAAAGCCCCGTATTTCTGCAGCAGACCGCTCCAAGCCACAAATCCGAAAGATGAGGCGATCAGACCCTGAAACAGCAGCGCTCCGATCACCGAAGCATCCAAGTTGGAAACCATGGGTCGATCCCACAGCAGGGCGGCAAGAGAAAGAAACGGTATGGCAAATACCATCTGGTACATCACCAGATGCACGGGGTGAAAATCCGCGATGATGCGTTTGAGGTAAACCGTCGAACAGGCCCAGACCAGCGTCCCTGCCAGGATGATCAGATCGCCCGCCAGGAATCCATTGCCATTTGCTCCCGGACCCCAGAAGAGGCAGACAACACCTCCGAATCCGAGCAGGATGCCCCCCAGCTTGCGCCCGGTGATGCGATCCCCCGGAATGAAAAAATGGGCCAGAAAAAGAATGAAAAACGGAAGCAGGTTGGTGATCAGGGTTCCACGGGATGCGTTGGACTTGCTCAACCCAAAATAAAACAGGGCAAGCTGGAGGGTGAAAAGAGCGGCAAAAACAAAAAGCTTGAAGGGATCGCCTTTACTCTCGCCGATTGTCTGCCCGGTGGCGCGAATCCAGATAAACAAACCCGCAGCCGCGATCGCAAAGCGCAGGGCGGCCGAGGTGAACACGCCCACTCCGGAAAAGGCCATTTTGGCTGCCACTGCGTTTGAGCCGAAGATCATGCACAGCAACACCGTATAGAGGCCTGCTCCGAGGCTAAACTCCTGGCTTAACGGCTGGGATCCGGTCATCAAACGGTGCTCCTGAAAATCGATGCGCATCAGTTGAGCCACAGAACTTATACCATTCGGTATCGGGTGACAAGCAGAGAGATCTACAGGTTGTGAAGCTTGTCGGTGGATGGACGCAGCGGCTCCGTTTCGTTATTCCCGATTGAGAAGACGCCGAAATACTCAAGGCCCAAGCAATGAAAAGAATCCTGGGACTGTCTGCCGCAGAAGGAGCAATGTCTAATCTGTTCCCCCGGGATTCTGACGCGTGTAGATTTCGATCATTCCCTGAAGCTCTTTCCGGCACTCATCCAGGTTCAAGCCTTCGGGGTCTGAGAACCAGTGAATGGCGATTCCATCGAGCGCCCCTTGAATGACCGGAGCAAGAGACATCGGGAGGAATGGACGGAATTCACCGCTTTTCTGCCCCTCGGCAAGAATTTCGGCGATAAACTTGAAAACACGGTCATTGATCCCCTTTGCCCAGGGGTTTCCCTGGTGGTCGGAGGCTAGGTCGATACCCGCTTCCATCATGGCCATAAACGTATTCTTATGCTTGCGCATGAACTCGAAATAGGTCTGGATATACGTGCGCAGTTTTGCACGCGGGCTGACCTCTTTTTCCACCCGGGTCTTCCGGTATCTGAAGAGCTCTTCGAGCAGCGCCGAATAGATGCGTTCGATGAGCTCTCGTTTGCCGTTGAAATGATAGTAGATGACACCCTTGCTGATTCCTGCCCTGGCGGCGATGGCATCGACGGAAGTATTGCCGTACCCCTTGCGGACGATCTCCTCGATCGCGATATCGAGAATCTGCTGCTTCCGCGATGCGTCGTTGAAATATCTCTTTTTTTTCACACTCTACCTCACTCGATTCGGGGCAATATAGGTCTTATAGGACCTATACTTCTAAGAGCATCGCGACGCCCTGGCCGCCCCCGACGCACAGGGATGCCACACCTCTTCCGCCGCCCCGCTCTTTGAGGGCTTTTAAAAGAAACATGACCAGGCGGGTGCCCGACATGCCCAGGGGATGACCGAAGGCGATGGCTCCGCCATAGGGGTTCACCTTGTCGGTTGAAAGTTCGAGTTCCCCGAGCACCGCCAGGGTTTGCGCCGCGAAGGCTTCGTTGATCTCGAATATCTCGATTTCCCGAATGGACAGTCCGGTCACCTGAAGCAGCTTCCGGATGGCCCCCACGGGACCGATTCCCATCGTGTTGGGATCGACCCCGACCACACAATAGTCTCTCACATAGCCGAGAACAGGCCTGTTTTCCCCTCGAGCCCGCTCGGAATCCATGAGCAAAACGGCTGCCGCCCCATCATTGATGCTGCTGGAGTTTCCGGCTGTCACCGTCCCTCCGGCTTTGAAGGCGGGCTTCAATTTCGCAAGCTTCTCCATGCTGGTATCGGGGCGCGGGCCTTCGTCGGTATCGAATCTGGAAACGTTTCCTTTGGGGTCCCTGATTTCCATCGGAACGATGTCGTCGGCAAGAGTGCCGGATCGCATCGCTTTGACCGCCCGCTGGTGCGAAAGAAGGGCATATTGATCCTGGGCTTGACGGGAGATGCCGTACCGGTCGGCGAGATTTTCCGCAGTGATCCCCATGGGAGGATCGCCCACCTCTTCCGGGGAAAGACGGATGCGCAAAAAACTCGGCGGCCTCCGATCATAGGAAACGGCAGGCTTTGCCATAAGATAGGGAGCCAGCGTCATCTGCTCGATTCCGCCGGAAACGGCCGTATCGATCTGCCCGGTTCGAATCATCATGGCCCCGAAATGAACCGATTCGATTCCTCCCGCACACTGCCGGTCGATACTCACGCCCGGGACTTCCATGGGCATCCCGGCCTGGAGCGCGGCCACCCGGGCGATATTTCCCCCGTTGTTTAAGACGTTTCCGAGGATGACCTCGCCGACTCGGGCAGGATTCAGGTTCGTTTTTTCGAGCAGTGCCGAAATGACTTCTGCCGCCATCACCTCCGGTTGCACGGATGCCAATCCTCCGCCGAACCGGCCGACTGCCGTCCGCGCACACCCGATAATCGCCACTGGTTTCTGCATGCAAAGCCTCCAAAATCAAAATTCGAAATCCCGGTTTCGAATTTCTTTCGTCACGAAACTGCAGGAGATGGGCACCAAACCGGCACGAAATCGGGGATCGCAAGCTCGGCCCCGGTCTTGGCCGCCACCTCTTCCACGGTCGCTTCCGGCATCAACTGCGCAAGGAACAGCCCTTCCTCCCGGACCTCCAGGACGGCCAGCTCGGTAATGATCATGTCGACGCAGGATGCGGCCGTCAACGGAAGGGAGCAGCGCTTCAGGATCTTTGGCTTTCCGTCACGGGTCGTGTGCGTGGTGGTCACGATGACGCGCCTCGCCTTTTGTGCAAGCTCCATCCCTCCCCCGATACCGGGCGAGAACTTGCCGGGAACGATCCAGTTGGCCAGATCCCCCCTCTCCGATATTTCCAGCGCCCCGAGAAATGCGATGTCCAAACGCCCGCCCCGGACCAGTGCAAAAGAGAGCGCGCTGTCCACAAACGCCGCTCCGGACCTCAGGGTCACATAGGCTCCGCCTGCGTCGATCAGGTTGCGGTCTTCGGCCCCCCGCGCGCACCGGGGTCCCATCCCCAGGATGCCGTTTTCCGAATGAACCCAAACGGGCATCTCCTCGGGCAGATAGCTCAATATCATCGTGGGGATTCCGATGCCCAGATTGATGACCTGGCCGGGTCGAACTTCCAGAGCCGCCCGGGATGCGATTCTCTCTTTATAAAGCATGGTGTTTGAGCACTCCGTATTCCCGGCTCAGTTCCGGGATGACAACCAGATGGTCCACGAAGGGGCCGGGGGTATGAATCGCATCGGGCGACAGCTCCCCGCAGGCAACGATGCGCTCCGCTTCGGCAATCACCGTATCGGCCGCCGTCGCCATGAGGGGGTTGAAGTTTCTAGCACTCTTTTCGTAGACGAGGTTACCCCTTTTATCGCCCGCGGCAGCATGGATCAAAGCGATATCGGCGCGCAGTGCGGGCTCGAGGATCAGGGACCGTCCTTCCAGTTCGACGAGCCGCTTGTTGTCCTTGAGAATGGTATCCATTCCGATATCGGTCAAGAACCCGAAGAGCCCTGCGCCGCCGCATCGGATTTTTTCCGCAAGAATCCCCTGCGGGTAAAATTCCACTTCGATCTCGCCCCGGTTCATCATCCCCACCACGGTGCCATTGAGCCCCAGGTGGGAGGTGACGATCTTTCGCACCCGGCCGGCTTCGATGAGCTTCGAAACCCCGAGTCCGTCCTCGTTGGCTTCGTTTTTGATCAGGGTGAGGTTTGAGACTCCCGCATCGAGCAGGGCGTCGACCAGGGTAAAAGGAGTTCCCGGCACCCCGAAGCCGCCCACCATGAGGGTCTGGCCGCTGCGGAAAGTTTTCTTCAGATCTTCCAGGGGGCAAATTTTATCCGTCATTTAAAAACCTCTGCCAGAAACCGTTTCGTCCGGTGATGCGTGGGGCTCGAAAAAATCTGAGCGGGAATTCCCTCTTCGACGATCACCCCATCAGCCATGAAAATCACATGATCGCCCACCTCGGCGGCAAACCGCATCTCATGGGTGACGATCACCATGGTCATGTGTTCTTCGGCCAGGCGCTTCATCACCCTGTTCACCTCTCCGATCAACTCCGGGTCCAGGGCCGAGGTCACCTCGTCGAAGAGCATCACCTTGGGCTCCATGGCCAGGGCCCGGGCAATCGCCACCCGCTGCTTCTGTCCGCCGGAAAGCTGCGCGGGATAATAATGGGTCTTATCCAGAAGATCCACTTTCTTGAGCAGGGATTCGGCAAGCTCCGTAGCGGTCTTCCTGGGCATCTCCTTCAACAGAATCGGGGCCATGATGATGTTTTCAAGCGCCGTCATGTGCGGAAAAAGGTTGAAATGCTGGAACACCATTCCCAACTGCTGCCGGACCCGGTTGATGTGCTTCTCGAATCTCCTGCCTTTCAGCGGAAGGTTGACCCGCACCCCATCGACCCAGATTTCTCCTTTGTCCACGGTCTCAAGATGGTTGATCGAGCGCAGCAGCGTGCTCTTCCCCGATCCGCTCGGTCCGATGATCACGAGAATTTTCCCCCGGTCCACCGCAAGGTCGATGCCGCGGAGCACCTCATGCTCTCCGAAACGCTTGTGTACGTCGATCAATCGGATCATTTCTCCTCCCAATTGAAGATTCCCTGCAGCCCCGGCAGCGGGATCTCCGCTTCGCTCCGACAAGCGCTGCCGGGGAATGCCCTCGGCCATGAGCTCGGGCCGAATGGCGCTCGCTATATCGGTTCAA
>QZKK01000032.1 GCA_003599475.1 Desulfobacteraceae bacterium | reverse complement strand
CCTCGATGGAAACCGATGTCAATCTGCCCTTCATTACCGCAGACGCGAGCGGGCCGAAACACCTCAATGTCAGGATCGGGAGGTCCAAACTGGAGGCGCTCGTCTCCGATCTGATCGACAAATTGGAAGGCCCCTGCCGAACCGCTCTGAAAGATGCAGGCCTCTCACCCAGTGAGATCAACGAAGTCATCCTGGTGGGCGGCATGACCCGGATGCCCGCAGTCCAGGAGCGCGTAAAGAGACTTTTCAATAAAGAGCCCCACAGGGGGGTCAATCCGGATGAGGTGGTCGCCGTCGGAGCCGCCATTCAGGGAGGAGTCCTCAAGGGAGAGGTAAAGGATGTCCTTCTTCTGGACGTCACTCCGCTTTCCCTTGGCATCGAGACCCTTGGGGGGGTGATGACAAAGCTGATCGAAAAAAATACAACGATTCCCACCCGAAAGAGCCAGATCTTTTCTACCGCAGCGGACAATCAGCCGGCAGTCTCCATCCATGTGCTCCAGGGGGAGCGTGAAATGGCTTCCAACAATAAGACCCTGGGAAGATTCGAACTCGTCGGGATCCCTCCTGCTCCTCGGGGAATTCCCCAGATCGAGGTGACCTTCGACATCGATGCAAACGGAATCGTAAATGTATCGGCTAAGGATCTGGCGACCGCAAAGGAGCAGTCGATTCGAATCACCGCATCCAGCGGTTTGTCGAAAGAAGAGATCGATCGGCTCGTCAAGGATGCCGAGATGCACGTGGAAGATGATAAAAAGAAAAAAGAGCTGGTCGAGGCAAGGAATCACGCCGATGCGCTGATCTACCAGACGGAAAAGTCGATCAAGGATTTGGGAGACAAAGTCGATGCCTCGACAAAAAGTCAGGTCGAAAGCAACATCTCCAGATTGAAGAAGGCCATGGAAGGCGACAATACAGATGAAATTCGCCGCCTGAGCGATGAACTGACCCAAGCCTCCCACAAGGTGGCCGAGGCGATGTATAAGCAGGCCTCTCAAGCCGAGGGAGCCCAGAATGCCGGAGAAGCCGGAGCCCAGCAGGGCGCAGCTTCCGCAGAAGATGATGTGGTCGATGCCGATTTTGAGGAAGTGAAAGAAAAATAGCCGGGCTCTACTCAAAAAATCCCGCGGGCCGATTGCTCCCGCGGGATTTTTTTTGGTGGCCCGGCCGTGCCGCTTCCGGCATTTGATCGAATCAGAAACTTCATAGGCGTTTTCTTTCCTCGTATGAAACGGGAAGATCCGCCCCGCGCAGAGACGCTGAGACGCCGTGAATCAAATGATGGATCCCTTCTTCACGCCCAGCATCCAGCATCCAGCATCCAGGATCCAGCATCCGTTCCTGCTGCAACCGGGTTGAAGTGCTGGCATCCGGTCGGCAAATGTGCTACCCTGCCGAAAATCTTCAGTTGCGTTTTAACTGTTCTTCGACCATCGTACGGCCAATGTCTCGAACAAAGGAGCAGGTATCATGTTGATCATCGCAGAGAGAATCAATGCCTCACGCAAGTATGTTGCTCAAGCGATCTCTTCGGGAAATATCGGTTTCATTCAGAACGAAGCCAGGGCTCAGGATCAGGCCGGCGCCGATTTCATAGACGTCAATGCCGGAACCTTTGTGGGGGAAGAGGCGGAAAAGCTCGGATGGGTGATCGAAGCGGTCCAGCAGGTAACCGAAAAGCCGCTTTGCATCGACAGCCCGGATCCTGCCGTAATCAAAGCCGTAATCCCTTTGGTGAAAAAGACCCCTATGATCAACTCGATCACACTGGAACGGGATCGGCTGGAGAGAATTCTGCCCATCGCAGCCGAGCGAAAGGCGAAGTTGATCGCCCTGTGCCAGTCGGAAGAGGCCATGGCCGAGACGGCAGACGATAAGGTAAAGATTGCGGAGGCGTTGGTCGGGAAGGCCTCGGAAGCAGGGGTTCCCCTCGACAATCTCTATATCGATCCGCTGGTGTATCCGCTGGCGACCAACACCCGGTCAGCCGTCGCCACACTGGAGGCCATCGAACGGATCATGAAGGAATTTCCGGGAGTTCACACAACCTGCGGACTGACAAACGTCTCCCACGGGCTTCCCAGCCGGAAGCTGATCAATCGGACCTTTCTGGTGTCTGCCGTTTCCAGAGGGCTCGACTCGGCGATTCTCGATCCCACCGACAAACAGCTCTACGGAGCGTTGAAAGCGGCATCGGCCGTAAACGGAAGGGACGACTTCTGTATGGGGTATATCACCGCTTTCCGGCAGGGAAAACTGGAGTGAACCGGGTTGCGGGTTGTCCCGTCAGGGGCGGGATTGCGGGCTGGTAGGAGCTTCACATAAAGAAGCGGGAATTGAAAGAAGTCCGGATCCGGAAGTCAGACGCGGCAGATGTGCAAAGAGTTGGTCCCGGGTTGAAGAGAATGTCGATGAAGGAGCGCGAAAAAAACGCCTATGGATTTGCATGAAAATCGAATCGTATTGATCGCCTGCGAGGTCATGAAGCCGGAGCTGGAACAGGCCGGGAAAGGCCGCAGGCATGTCGAGATCCTCTATCTCGAACAGAGCCTGCACCGGACGCCCCAGAGAATGCCGCAAAGGGTGCAGGAGATGATCGACCAGGCGGCGGTTTCCGCCGATTGCATCGTACTGGGGTATGGGCTGTGTTCAAACGGTATCCTGGGTGTAAAGGCCCCGCGCCAGGTGCTCATCGTTCCCCGCTGCCACGACTGCATCGCCTTTTTCCTGGGCTCCCCCGAAGTCTACCGGAAAGATTTCGAATCACGCCCCGGAACCTATTATCTGACCCCCGGATGGGTCTCCGAGCGCAAGGATCCACTCGGCATCATCGAAGACGATTACGAGCCGAAATTCGGCCGGGAAACTGCCGAATGGGTCATGAAAGAGGAGCTGAAGCATTATACTCATATCGTATTGATCGATACCGGAGTGGCCGACATCGCTCCTTTGCGCAGGCGGGCACTCGAGAATGCGAATTTTTTCAACATGACCCTGGAAGAGGTCGAGGCAAAGAGCCTCGATTATTTTGTAAAGCTCATCGAAGGCCCATACAACCCCGACGATTTCATCCTGCTCAACCCCGGCGAGGCCGTCACCCAGGAGATGTTCATTGGATAGGGCGCAGGAGGAAACCGGTTTTCGCGTCAAGTTCGAACCGTCGGGAATTTCCTGCCGCGGAAAGGCCGGGCAGTCGCTGCTGGAGATCGCCGTCGACAGGAACATCTTCATCCGTTCGGACTGCGGGGGTAAGGGGCGCTGCGGGAAGTGCACAGTTTCCGCCGATCCGGCGGATCATCTGTCTCCGGTCGGCGATTCTGAATCGGCGCAGCTTAGCACCGAACAAATCCGATCGGGACTCCGGCTTGCCTGCCAGACGACGCCTCAGGGAGATGTCACGGTGAGCGTGCCCGAATCGGCGCGCGAGGATGCAGAAGGAATCGGAAAAACCGATGTCCATGGAGACTTTTCCTGCAAGCCGATGGTAGGACGGCGTGTGATCTCAATCCCGTCGCTCTCCTTTTCAGCCGCAAAGGCCCCCAGGGATTTTCTGACCCACGTGATCTCCTCCGCCTGCGACAAGGAGCCGGCTTTTAAGGAGCTGTCCGGGCTTCGCGCAATCAGCCGCCCGGAGTGCGTTCAGGGGGAAGTGACCCTGGTCGAGCACCGGGAAAAAGGGGTGACCGCTGTTTTCTCCGGAAAAAGGGAGGTCTCGCTTGGGGCTGCCGTCGACATCGGCACCACCACGCTTGCAGCCTACCTGTGTAACCTCAGGTCCGGCCGCATTCTCTCTTCTGCCGCCGCAGCAAACCCGCAGCGGCGCTACGGGGAGGACGTCATCAGCCGGATCACTTCCGCAAACGAAAGAGACGACGGGCTCTCCAGGCAGCAGGAGGCCGTTGTTGTCGAAATCAACCGGCTCATCGGGCGGTGCCTGGAGGCGGCACAGGCCGGAAGCACCGATATCGACGAGGTCACCGTCGTGGGAAACACCACCATGGAGCAGATTTTTATGGGAATCCACCCGCATGGGCTGGGATTTTCACCCTATCTGCCCGTTTCTAGAAGATCGAACAATCTGAGGGCTAAGGATATGGGTCTCGATCTCAATCCGGGGACCAATGTTTTTGTTTTTCCGGTGATTTCGGGCTTTGTGGGAGGCGATACCCTCGGGGTGATCCTCTGGGATCGACCCCACGAAAGAAAAGAAGTCTCTCTGATTGTTGATATCGGCACAAACGGAGAGGTCGTTGTCGGAAACGACCAGGGGCTTTGGACCACAAGCTGTGCAACCGGTCCTGCGCTGGAAGGGGCTCACATCTTATGCGGCATGCGTGCGGCCGCCGGTGCGGTTCATCGTGTCCGCATCGAGGCTGGAAGCTATCGGGTTGACTGCGAAGTTCTGGGTCAGGAAAAAGGAACCCGGGCTCTGGGAATCTGTGGATCGGGCATCATCGACACGGTCGCCCAGATGCGCAAAACCGGCCTGCTGCTTCCGGGTGGGCGCATCCGGGAGGGGTTGCCCGGCGTATCGACGGATGAAAAGGGGATCGGACGAAAATTTGTGCTGATTCCCGGGGAGCGATCCGCAGCGGGACGCGAAATCTCGATTGCACTCGCGGATGTACGACAGATTCAGCTCGCCAAGGCGGCCCTCTTTGTCGGTATCAAACGATTGATGGAGGCTGCCGGTTTCGAACGCTTCGACCGATTGGTGCTCACCGGAGCATTTGGAGCCCGCTTCGACTGGAAAAATGCGGTTTCCATCGGGATGCTGCCCGAGATTCCAAAAAAGGCGACGGTGGAAGTGATCTCCAACGCAGCCGGCCGCGGCGCCGTCATGGCCCTGCTAGATCGAAACCGCAGGCAGGAGTGCATCGATCTGGCCGGCCGGGTGAGATTTCTCGAGCTGGCAGAAGATCCGAATTTCGCTCTGGAATTCGCCGCTGCAACGACCTTTCCGGAACTGCCCTGAAGAACTAAAATACCATGGCCCGGAACAGCCTTATACAGGATACTTCTTATTTACGAGTTCTCTCTGCAGAACTAAACTTATTCTGTCATGAAACAGCCATTTCCGAAATCGGCCTCTCTCACGGTCAAATGCAAGGAATTGCATCGAATCGTCCTGCCGGAGGATTCCCTCTGTATTCTGATCACAGCGGACCCGGACGCGATGGCAAGCGCACTCGCTTTGAAGAGGTTGTTCTGGCGGAAAGTCAGAAGGATCAAAATATTCCACATCAATTCCATCAACAGGGCCGACAATCGGGCTTTCATCCGGCTCTTGAACATCAAACAGCAGCACATCCGAAAGCTCAAACGTTCAGAGTTTACAAAGTGGGCGCTGCTCGATTCCCAGCCCCAGCACAACGATCTTTTTAAAAGCTTCAATTTCGATCTGATCATCGATCATCATCCGTGGCTGAACGGGGTCAAAGCGGCTTATCTGGATATCCGTGCGGGGTACGGTGCCAACTCCACCATTCTCACAGAGTACCTGAGAACCGAAAAGATCAGACCTTCCCCGCGCCTGGCGACTGCACTCTTTTACGGCATCAAAACCGATACCAACAATTTCGTAAGGGCCTCCTCCCCAAACGACGTAAACGCTTTCCAGTACCTCTACAGATTTGCCAACACGAACATCATCACCAAGATCGAATCCTCCGAGATGACCAAAGAAACCCTGGTGCAATACGCGGAGGCCATGCAGAACATGACGATCATCAAGCATACGGCCTTCATTCATATGGGAACGATCGAGAATTCCGATTCGCTGGTGATGATCGCCGATTTTTTCCTGAAACTTGCCGAAATCGACTGGTGCGTCACATCCGGGATTTTAAACGGCGACCTGATCGTCGTTTTTCGAAGTGCGGGGTTGAGAAGAGATGCCGGTAAGACTGCGGAAAAATCGTTCGGCGCTTTCGGGCCTGCAGGGGGCCGCCGGAATGCTGCCCGCGCAGAGATGCCGGTTGAGAACATCCGTTCCATGCTGAAATCTCCGGGCGATTACCGGAGCTTCGTCATCGACCGCGTCCGAAGGAATGTCATCCCCTCGGGCTCAAGGATCATGAAATGAATTGAATGTCGATAGGAGTCGGAGATGCTGCATTTAGGTCATTTTTCATTCGATGAAAGAGACCCCGCCGACCCATCCCGGCACGGATATTTTACTCTGATTGTCGAAGCGGAAGAAGGGGATGCGGCTGCACAGATGTTTAAAGAGCATATTCATGCCCTGAAAAAGACATGGAAACTGTTCGAACATGTCGCTTCGGTCTATATTGAGGATATCTTCGCCGTGGAAGAGACCCCCAGGAAGCCGCTGCTGCTCCGATTTCAGTCTTCCGCCGGTCCGTTCCCCGATACCGAAAGCCGCTCCCTTCCGGTCGTCGAGCCTGCGGGCATCCGAGTGTTTGGTTGGACGCCGGAAGTTGAAGGGGGCAAAGAAAAGGCAGGAAGCGGTTACAGGGAATCCGAGCCTTTCATCAAATTCGATGTGCAACCCTAGTCTTCTTTTTCAATCTCTTTTCCCGGTGCATGGATGGTCAGAACCGGACGATCCGACAACCGGACGACCCGCTCGGTTACAGATCCCGAGATGAATTTTTTCCAGCCCGACTGCCCGTGGGTTGCAATCACGATGACATCGGCATCGATCTTGACTGCGGAACGGACGATCTCCATTGCGGGCGTGCCGGTGGTCACCATTGTTTTGGGGGAAAGGTCAACCGGGATTCTTTCCTGCACCAGCTTTTGAAGTGAAGTTTTTGCAGAATTTTCGAGCTCTTCCAGAATTTTCGGCAGATAAGATCCAGCCGGGGCAAACGAGCCGGGAACGATGGGAATCGGGCTTACGACATGCACGATGAACAGTTCCGAATCAAAAAGTTTTGCCAAGGATATCGCCGCCTCTACACCTGCATAGGACGGTTCGCTGAAATCGGTCGAACAGAGGATCCGTTTAAAGGGAAGATTCATTTAAAGCCTCCTTTCATATCCGGTCATATTCGGGAAGATGTCCGATCGAGCAGATAACCATACTTCCTTATAACAGAATCCGAAGAAAACGCCAATTCCGGACCTGAGATTCAGAAGCAGACGCCGCTGCCGCGGTCTGCATATTGACCGTGCCGGTTAAGATGAATACGTTGATCCGTATGGGTACATTTCCGGAATATGATCTCGGACGATCGTTCGAGGACATGTAGATAACAATGGATTGCAGAGAATTCAGAGCCTGCATCGGAAAAGATAAAATCGAAGATTCGACACGCGATGCATTGCAGCAGCACTGGAAAACCTGCAGCGGCTGCCGGAGACTCTTCGATTTCCCGCCTCAGTGGGTATTTCCGAAGCGTGCGAAGATAAAATCAGAGCCGTCTGCCGAGAAAATGATGCCTGGCAAAGCCTCCGGATTGTTCGAGCCCCTGGAATTCAAGGGCGACCCGGTCAGCTTTATTCTGGTCCTGGACGGCCAAGAGGAAGAAATCAAGATCGTCGAACCTGAAATGGATTTTCCGATTCCCGAAGACGGACGACTGGTTGTACGCGAAGGCACATTCTGTCTCACCGACGTCAAATTCAGTTTCAACCTGGAAAGCGAGCGCCCTTACGAGCTGCACTTCCGCGTCCATAAAGGGATTGAACATCCCGAAGGATTGTGGAAACGGTTCGGAGGAGGGGGGTCGCTGGAACAGGATTTGTACAGCATCTATGAGGAGGACATCGTCCGCAAAGAAGGTCTTGCGGCCTGGATCGAGATGACTCGCGGAAAGGCGAGAGTCTACATCCTGTACAGCGAAATGCATTCCTGAATCACTCTGCCCGCTGCATTTTCTAAGAAAGCCGAGGGGGCCGGGGCGGTAGAAGCCAAGCCAATGAAGATGCCATCGTCGGCCGGGCTGTTATCGTTCATGCGGGCGAGGACGATCTGAAATCCCAGCCCTCGGGAAATGCAGGCGGGCGCCTTGCCTGTGGTGTGGTCGGTGTGGCGGCAAAACAGAAGTAAACGGGCTGTAAAATGGTTTCCCGCTGCGAGCGTCGCTGCGGCGGGAAACCCTTTACCTTCCAACCCCTCAGAAAGGAGAGCAGGGTCGGATATGAAGCACTGGTTTGGATTTTACTTTAGCGCCATTTGTCGCCGGTAGTTTCACTTCGGTCGTACAAGCGCTCGAGATCCGATTTCTCTTCTTTCATTTCTTTCTCGCTTCCGGCGGCGGCGCCTTCCTCCTGGTAACCTCTCACCTCACCTGTCGGAAGGGAGTCTATCGTCAGTCCCCTCTGGAATCCCGCATTGAATCCTTCCTTAAAGCCTTTCTCGTAGTCTTCGGAGTGGCCGGAGACAGCAGGATCGGTACTCATTTCTCCGCTCTGGTTTTCTATCGTCTGGGCAAATACCGGATAGGCAAACAAACCCAGGGCCATGACTACGGCAATCGCAAAATATACAAAATGCTTTCTCATATGAACCTCCGTTCTATACAATTGAATCCTGACAATTCAGCCTTTGAATCCGCATTCGGATTCAACGACAATCAAATGATATGCATCGCACGAAATGGCGTCAAACCCTCGATGAAAACTTGCGGATAGATGACCGCCAAACATCGAATCCCGCCTTTGTGGGAAATAATGGAAACAAGAGCATTCTTGGATTAAACGGCATAGGCTCGAGGCGCCATGACGGAACATCGAGGCAAGCAGTGCTTTTCCATTCACCCACGAAAAAAAACGGCTCTTTACCGGTCCGGATTACCCGGACCGGTAAAGAGTTAAGGAGAGGAGATGTTTTAGATATCCTCGAAAATTACACCCTCCGACGCGTGATCGAAGAGACGTCTCTGTTTCTTCTTCATTTAGGCATCAATAGCCGGGTCCCCCGCGGTCCACTTTGGAATCGACACCGGGAACATTCCATCTTCCTCCGGAGGTCTCCGGAGCCTCTCTGGTGGCGGGTTCTGTATCTGAGCCTTCATAATTTCTGATCTCGGATGAAGAGGGACTGGTATCTCCCGGGGTGTACCCTCTCACCTCACCGGCGGCTTCGGACCGGCCCTGCGAGAATCCAGCGTCAAATCCTTCCTTGTAGCCCCTCTGGAAGTCTTCGGAAGAACTGGGATCCATGGACTGTGAAATCCCTCCTTCGCTTGGCGTATCTGTCATCTGGGCCGATACCGGGTAGGCAAAAAGCCCAAAGGCCAGTACAAAGATCATCGAATAAAATATCGAACTTTTCCTCATTGAATCGTACCTCCGTACATTTGATTTTTCACCTCTCCTTCCGTACCCCACATTTCGAATGGAACCGTTTCCATGTGGTTGTAGAGAATATAGGCATCCATATGGGGGGCGAATATAGGGTCGAAACGGTATAATTCCGATTATAGACCCGTAAAAAGAAAGGATCGGCTGTCCGTATACGAAGAAGGGGAGATACAGGTGAGTTTGAGTCCTATCCGGCTTTGTCCGGACAGGATCAAAGGCGGATTGGTTCCCCTGGTTCCCGATCCCTGTTCCGAGCGGATGCCGAGATCGTGGGGAAGCGATACTCCCCCGGGGGAGCTGCGCCATACGGAAGTATCGCTTCTCATTTGAGAATCGGGTTACAGTACCTGTACTTCATCGAGGACTTGAAACTGTAAATTTCTATTTCATACTGATCTCTTTGGTGCTTTCCCACAATCCATGGATGTTGCAGTAGGCAGTGGCGACCAGTGTCCCCGCCTTCTTGATTTTCATCCCTGCTGCAACGGCATGATGCGTGTAGACAGGCCCCTGATTGGCTCCGTTTACGCTTTCACCGTGAGCCGTAAAATCAAATTTTCCTACTTCGTACGGGAACTTATCCCCGGTGCCATGGAAATAGACCTGGATCCAGCGGATGTGGTGCTCGGTGGTATTCGGGTGTGCCACTTCTTTTCCCAGGCTGACCTTGAAGTCGAACATTTCATCGGCGGCTACCGCATCCGGGCATTCAATGACCGGAACGTGCTTTTCCATCTTCCAGTCCGCATGTTGAAACAGGTTCTCGATTTGAGCCATTTTCTTTCCTCCTTCGGTAAGTGTTTTTCATACGCCCGATCGGTAGGTCGGGCATGGCGTTCAGGAGCTTTCCCGCTTATCGGTCAAGCGGCCGGTCTGATCGAATAAGAAATCAAAGGTGTTGGAGCTTCCCACTGGTTTTCTATAACATGGCGACCGGAAAAAAAGTAGAGACTGCTTTCGGTGATACTAGATGAGTACTTCCCGGACTTTCCATGCCAAGCCTCCAGAGTCGTTTCAAATAGGATGCGAAAGACGCCGAATGGGGTCGATCATGTATTTGAAACACAAAAAGGATGTATTTTTGATATGGGAGGTGCGGCTGACAGAAAGGGTGTGCGCATGCGGGGAAATCCGCATCGGGGTCAACTGTCGATGCGGACCCTGGCAACGATCGGGAGATGGTCGGAGGCGACTCTGGCAAGCTCGGACCTGTGGACGCAGACCTGGGCGGAGACATACTTGGGGTAGATCAATATCCGATCCAGAGGAAACATGGGTCGCCAGGACGGGTAGGAGCATGGTGAAGCGGTTTCGGCGAAAAAGGATCTGAGCCAGCGCGCGTTGCGGCTCCAGGGATTCCATTCGTTGAGATCCCCCAGCAGGATGGACGTATTTTCCATCCCGTAATCGATTTCTTTGATCAGACACATCAGTTGAGACCGCCGCTCTTGGATGCGCAGGCCAAGATGGGTCGTAATCACTTTGATTGCCGAACCGTTTATCGGCAGGCTTCCGATGATCGCTCCTCTCGGCTCCTGCGGCTTTACGGTCAGATCCAGCTTGCGGATCTCAGCCAGAGGGCGTTTCGACAAAAGCAGATTCCCGAAATCGGCATCCTTCTTAAAAAAAGTAGGACCCGGGACGGCTTGCATTCCGGTTACATCCCCAATGTATGAAAGCTTGAATTCCAGCTCCTTCTGAAAAGGGATCGCAACTTCCTGGAGCGCGACGATGTCGGCATTGAGCTCCCGAACCACCTGCAGGATGCGCTCCGGGTCCTTTCGGCCGTCATTGCCGATCCATTCATGAACGTTATAAGTCGCAAGGGTGAGGATTTCCATCGTTACGGGTTGCGGGTTGCGAGTTGCGGGTTACGTGTTATCATGCAGGTCACGATCCAGCCGGGTGGATCAGATCAGTGCCAATCGGAAGCACCTACCAGAAAACTAAACCGATCTGCGGTCTTCAACGCGCAACCGCAACGCGCAACCCGGAATTTTTATCCCTCCGGTTTCCCGATCGCTTTTTCCATGCGGTTTCCTCCAGATGTAAAAAGCCGTTTCTTGAACCACCACATCATGATCGCCAACCCGACGGCGATACCTGCAATGACGGCAATATTGCCCAACTGCGGCTTTTTAACGGCTGCAATGAGGCGATCCGTAAACACCGTGATGACCAGGATGCCCGGGGCCATACCGATTGCGGTTCCGAGCAGGTAATCTTTCAGCCGGATCTGCCATGCGCCGGCCAGAAGGTTCAAAATAGAAAACGGGACAACGGGCACATTTCGGGCGATGGCGATGGAGACGATTCCCGGATCGGAAAGCCATCGGTTCAGCCGATGAAGCCTGCTTCCCGCAAACTTGCCTACGGTCTCCTTGCCGAGTTTGGCTCCAATCCCGTAGCAGAACAGCGCACTCGCCAGGCATCCGCCCAAGGCATAGATAAATGAAAGCAATGGATTGAACACGATTGCCGTCGTCGTAACCAGAAGGGTCACGGGCAGCATGAAAACGCCGCCGGCTATATAAACACCGATGACCGCCAGGGGCATAAACGGAGTCCCCTTAATGGACTCAGCCCAGGAGGTCAAAGATCCGATGCTGATCCACTCCGACAGGGGGGTCCATCGCCAGGCAGCCGACAGTCCCAAGAGGAGTGTGAAAAACAGGGCGGGTTTCAGCAGTTTATATTTCGACCTCCCGTCCTGGGTGAAATGGTCAAGCATCCGGTCCAATTCAACCGGTCTTTCCGGGTCAAGCAGGCCCGGGTCCTGCACGAGGCTTACTCCGTCCAGCCATGGTTTTTGGGCGCAGTCCAGAAGCTCCAATGTTCTGGAGGAACCGGACAGCTCTTCGATGGTTCGAATCAGAGAGCCCGTTTCCAGGATACGCTTTGAAACAGATTCCGGGTTCGAACCGAGGTGTTCGGCCAACAGGCGGTTGCGAAATCGGGCGATCCCTTCTGAAACCGTTTCATTCGTGGCCTCGATGACGAGATCGCATTCGGAATCAAACGCCATGGAGCGGTTGCTCAAATTGGAGGAGCCGATGCGGACCAGACGATCGTCGATAACTAAGACTTTGGAATGTACGTATATGTCCTGACCGTCTGAGACCGGATAAAAAGTGCGCATCCGGCCACTGTGATCCATGGTCTTCAAATGTTCGAGCATCCGCATCCGAAGCGAGTCCATCGTACTCTGTTCGAGCCAACCGGAGCTTTCTTTCGGAAGCACCAGGACGATTTCAGGACCGGATGGCTTCTTTAAGGATTCCGCAAGCGCATTGACTACGGCTGCCGAAGTCAGATACTGACTCTCGATATAGATGTATTTCCGGGCGGAAGCCGCAGCCGCCTGGTACAGAGCCTCCACCTCCCGGACCTCTTCCTGGTCTTTGTATGGAGGCAGCGTCCTGGCCACACCCACAGGAACATCCGAGAAATCCGGTTCGACTGCTCGGGGCCAGGGAATCGCCCCCCGGTTTTCTGAGGCTGCAAGTCTCTGTCCGCTTGCTCGAAGCCATCGATTCCTGAAGAGATCTCCAAGCAATGAAGCCGCATTTCCATCGACGGCCATCTGAACGTCGTGAAAAGGGGCATACGCTTTCCCGTCCGGGTCGATTCTTCGGGAATCGAATCTTCGGTGCTCGGGAGTATCCCAACGATTTCTGGTCAGGTCGATTCCCCCGCAAAAGGCAACGGCGTCATCGACCACAACGAACTTCTGGTGCTGACAGGCGCCGAGCGGATGCTCACTGTCCTTTCGGAAATGAATCCTCCGATGCGCTTTCCAACTCCGGCCAAAGATGGGCAGCCATTCCCTCTCCAAGACATAGATGACAGCAAAATCCCAGCTCAGGATATAGATCTCAAGCCGCGGGTTTTTCTGCACCGTCGCCTTCAAGAATTTGCCAAGATTATCCGTACGGCCTTCAGAACCGTTTCTGCGCAACAGGCGCGTGCGGCTGTCAATATCCCAGCTCGCAATATAGACATGGCTTCGAGCCTGGCGGATGGTAGAGACCAGAGATTCGAAGTATGAAGCGGCATCGATCAGGAAAGCCGCCCGGCCTGCCTTTGCGACTCTCCAGCAGGTAACGCCTGGTTCCATGATCGGTTTATCGGACACTCTTTTCCGATCGAGGGTCCGCGTTGTGCTGCGGCGTGCCTGTAATTGCTTAATCTGGTTCATAATCTTAGACATAATAGAGGAAAGCGAACCGAAGAAACAATGGAGTCGATATTGTATTTTCATCAAGATCGGTCTGTATTGACCGAAATGGCGGGGACTGTTAAATTATGATCGACAAAAAAAATACAATCTGCAATAATAGTGTATTCATTGCAGAACCCTGTATCAGTCAGATCGAACCATATCCGAATCAGGTCGCATCTCAGAAGGAACGATGAAGAATGCCGAAAACGAAGATCATGATCGTCGACGATCATAGCGTTGTTGTGGAAGGCATCAAAAAAGCACTGGAAGATGAGGCCGAATTCGAGGTGGTGGGCACGGCTTCGGACGGCCTCAAGGCTCTTGAGCTGCTCAAGGTCCTCAAACCCGACATTGTGGTCATGGACATCTCCATGCCGAACCTGAACGGGATCGATACGACCGGTGAAATCAAGAAGAAGCGAAAGCAAATCGGAATCGTCATTTTCACGATGCTTGCGGAAAGAGAATACATCATCAATCTATTCCGAGCCGGGATATCCGGGTATGTCCTGAAGGAAGAACCGATCTCGGATTTGATCCTGGCCCTGAAATCGGTTCGCAGCGGAGGAACCTTTTACAGCCGGGCGGTTAAAGACATCCTGCGCGAGCACATGGAAGCACTGGAAACCGGAGAAACCAAAAACAGCAAAGAATTGCAGGAAGGGGTTGCAAAGCTGAGTCTTCGTGAAAAAGAGGTATTCCCGCTTCTGGCAGACGGCAAAAGCATCCGGGAAATCGCCGATATTCTATGCATCAGTCCAAAGACAGTCGAATCCCACAAATACAACATCATGGAAAAACTCCAGGTTTCATCCGTCGCCGGTCTGACCAAGCTGGCCATCAAGAAAGACCTGATCAAATTATAACGTCAGCCACGGAGCAGCTCGCGGCCCTTTTTCAGCGGCGGCTCGATGACAGGCATTCCGCTCCTCCAATCGTTTTTCCCGAAATCTCCTAGTGAAAATTCATGGTATTCCCGATAGACGCATCCGATGAATTATCATAACCTGCTTTCGACGGTGATACTCTCAAACATTTTCGAATCCGGAAGAGCAACAAGAAAGGCGCACAGATGGCAATTCGGCATGCAGCATTTCGAAACCGCCTGCAGGAGGCCCGGCCTCTTCGAAGTGAATTGTTTCCTGCAGCCGATGAAAAGCAGTGCGTACTGGTCGTCGATGATGAAAGGATCATCCTGGATATTGTTTCGAATATGCTCTCGTGCGCAGGATACAGGGTTGTGGTTGCCGAAGGCGGGTTCGATGCGATGGATCTTTTTTCCGAACATTCATTCGATCTTGTCATCACCGATCTGAATATGCCGGATCTGGACGGATGGAATCTCGCCGAGACCATCAAGGAGAGATCTCCACGCACACCGGTAGTTTTAATCACAGGCAGTATCGATACGGAAATTCAGGGAAAAGATCGTCCGTTCGATGCGGTATTGTTCAAACCTTTTACCGCAAGGGAGTTGGTCAAGACTGTAGATGGGGTCTTGGCCGAAGCCCCGATCCGTTAGGAGAAGCATTATGGCGACAAACTTCAAAATCGAAATCGAACCCAAAGGAGGTACGCTCCACCTGAGTCTATCCGGCAACTTCGATGGAGCTTCCGCAGACGAGCTGCTGAACGTGATCAAATGGCACAGTCGTGATGTTGAAAAGATATTCGTCAACACCAACGGGCTTCGCACGATCCATCCCTTCGGACAAGTCTTGTTTCAGAACAAATATCATACAGTAAAGGATCAGTCTCCGCAGCTTGTTTTTACGGGCAAAAATTGGGAGAAAATGCTTTTTCAGATAAACGAGCCTTCACGCGTGAATATCTAATTTCAAACAGAAGAGGTTGCCATGAAAGAGATCATCGATCATTTGATTGTCAGGTTGAACGACAAGGACGTCTTGCCGCTCGAGTTGCCAAGATTGATCAAGGATGTTCTGATCATCATTACCGACGGGCGCGCCCGCACATTGAAAAACATCAATCAGAATCTATCGGTCATCGGCTGGCGGGAAGACGTTCTGGATTCTTATACGTTCGAGCTGATACTGCAGTTGATCGAAACGGAAAGCGATTACGAGGTCGTACGCCACACCGTGCATTGATCCTATCCTCGCTTTCTCGTGCACCTCGGCTCCCGAGCGGTGTCGTGCAAGAGAGCATTTTCATCTTTCAGCAGGAATCCGCAAGATAGGGGATGGAAGCGATGAAGTTGCGGGAAAAGCTTCTGCCGTTCAAGCAAAGCGGCCGGTCGGAACAGCCCTCCTTCGGCCGTTAAAAGCGGATGTCCCGGTCGGTCTATTGCGTCACCAACCCCTTTTCGATGGCATAGGCGGTCAATGCGGAGGCGCTATGCAGATCGAGCTTTTGCATGATGTTGGCCCTGTGCTTCTCCACGGTCTTGACGCTGATGCAAAGGTAATCGGCGATTTCCTTGTTTCGATACCCTTCACCGACGAGCTTCAAGACCTCTTTTTCGCGCTGGGTCAGCGTATCCCATGAAGATCTTTCTTTGACTCTTTTTTTAGTCTCCAGGTATCCTTCCAAGACCTTTTCCGATACTTCAGGGCTTACGTAAGTTTTTCCGGACAAGACGGCGCGAATCGCCACGAGAAGTTCGCTTTGGCTGGAAGACTTCAAGCAGTAACCGTTCGCTCCGGATTTGAAAGCTTCCAGCACGTACTCCTCATCATTGTGCATCGTCAGTGCCACAATCTTTGTTTCCGGATTCTGCCGTTTGACCTCCTTGATGACCGAGAGCCCGTCCATACGCGGCATGCTCAGGTCCAGGAGTGCAATATCGGGGGATAGATCCTGCAGGCGTCGGATGGCCTCCAGCCCGTCTGCGGCTTCACCGACAACTTCTAGATCGTCGTTTTCGTTTAGAAGAGCCTTCAATCCTTGCCTGAGAATCGTATGATCTTCTGCAATAAAGACCCTTTTCTTTTCTCGCATGATTCGTATCCTTTTTTTGGGCGATCTAAAATAACGTGCCGATATGCCGTGAATACAGTCTATTGTTTATATAACACCCCTGAAAACCATAGTAAAGTATGAGATGAAAAAACACACGAGACAGGTCGTTTGCCGGATCAAAGGCCCGTATCAAAAGATAAGATAAGATAAGTACGATATGATGCCAGGCAAGTGGTTTCCCTTTGAACCGAGCCTGCCCGGCCGGTCCGCGCCAACGCGTTTTCACATGCAAAGACAAAGGAGACCGTAAATGTTCGGCAAAAATATCAGGCTGTTTAACCTGCTCGGTTTCGAAGTCAAAGTCGATTTAAGCTGGATCATCATCGCCATACTCATTGCCTGGTCTCTTTCCACCGGACTGTTTCCGTTCCGTTACAGGGATCTCTCCCCGCAGACATACTGGATCATGGGGATCGTGGGGGCGCTGGGACTGTTTCTTTCCATCATTGTGCACGAGTTTTCTCATTCGGTGGTCGCCAGAAGATTCGGAATCCCGATGAGAGGGATTACACTTTTTATTTTCGGGGGCGTGGCCGAGATGGGGGAAGAGCCGCCGAGCCCCAGGGCGGAGTTCTTCATGGCCGTTGCAGGGCCGCTTTCCAGCATCGCGATCGCCCTGATTTTTTATGGCATCAGTGCCGCGGGTGTAGAATCGTTTTCCCAGCCCCTTGGCGGTGTTATCCGCTATCTTGCATGGATAAACGCGGTACTGGCCGGTTTCAACCTGATTCCCGCTTTCCCGCTGGACGGCGGGCGTGTGCTTCGTTCCATTTTATGGCACGTCCAGGGGAGTATTCGAAAGGCGACGCGAATCTCTTCAACCATCGGCTCCGGCTTTGGGATTTTTTTGATCATCATGGGGGTCTTTAACTTCATTTCGGGAAATGTCATCGGCGGGATGTGGTGGTTTCTGATCGGGATGTTCGTCAAAAGTGCGGCCGACGCCTCCTATCGCCAACTGATTACCCGAAGGGCTCTGGAAGGAGAGCCGCTGAGCCGGTTCATGAAAAAGGATCCGGTCGTGGTTTCGCCGTCCATTCCGGTGGACCGATTCGTGGAGGACTACATCTACAAATATCATTACAAGATGTTTCCCATTGTCGAGGACGGCGACCGGCTGGTAGGCTGTGTAACCACCCAACAGGTGAAGGCATTGAACCGGGAGGATTGGAAGGATAAGAAAGTCTCCGAAATCGCACAGCAGTGTTCCATCGAAAATACCATCCGCCCGGATGCCGATGCCGTCGAAGCCCTCTCGACCATGCACCGGACCGGCAGCAGCCGTCTGATGGTCGTAAGCAGAGACAAGCTGGTGGGTGTCATTGCGCTAAAAGATATGATGCAATGGCTCTCATTGAAAATGGATCTCGAAGAGGCTTAGCCCATCGGCGCATAAATCCGGTGACGAATTTACTTGCTCAGGACTTAGTGCCGAGCAAGCAATTATATCTACCCAGTGCCTGATAATACGTCACAATAAT
>QZKK01000022.1 GCA_003599475.1 Desulfobacteraceae bacterium | reverse complement strand
CCAGCAGTAGTTCAACTCGGTAACGGGAAATACTCGCGCATACACTGAAAGCATCCTTCCGGAGGGGGTGCCGGGAGGATAAAATCCGGCTTCGGCCCATTCGATATATGAATACCCGCTGGTGCCGACATGCATGCGGCAGGGCGGCGACTGCTTTTCCATCATGGAATCCCCTCCGGACCCCGATGGATGCCGATTACCTTTCCCTGGACGAGCACTTCCGCGAAAGCGTATCGCCTGGATGCATACGCAGAATTTTCCGGGCGCAGTTCGATATGATCGGAGTGCAGGAAGAAACGTTTGACTGTGGCTTCCTCTCCTTCGATCAGCACCGCCACGATTTCTCCGTTCTGGGCGTACTGCCGGGGTTCGCAGATTGCCAGGTCCCCGTCCAGGATGCCGGCATCGATCATGGAATCCCCCCTCACCCGGAGAGCAAAAAGATTCCGGCCGCGGTAGATTCCCGCATCGAGCACGATGCTTCCCTCCCATTCTTCCTGAGCATACATGGGGAGACCGGCTGCAATCCGACCGACGATCGGTATTTCGCGCCAGCGCTGGAGCCCTGCGGTTTCATGGGCCCGATTCAGCAGATAGATCGTCCGGCTGTACCGCCCCTTCCGTTTCAGATACCCTTTATTTTCCAGCGACCTTAAGCCCTGTGCGACGGCCGTATGGCTGATCCCCAATGCCGAAGCCGCACGGCGAAGGGTAGGAGGGGTTCCGGACTGTCGAATTTCACGAAAAAGATAGTCGAATAGATGCTGCTGCCTGGGGGTCAATTCCGATCGCATTCGATGCCTCATTCCACCCGGGGTGGGTCGTTTCGGAGTTCTTTGCTCAGAAAAGACGGATATCATTTCCAACAGTAAATGTCAATGTAAATATAATGTATAGCATCCATTGAACGATATCCAGGCAGCCGCCGGCGGTTCGTTTCACAGATGTTCACCGGGGCAAGCCCGGATCCGTCGGGATCGGGCTTGCCCCTCGGTAGATTTTTTGGTAGAAGTATTCGTTTCGTCCGATATGCGGAGAATGGCCATGCCTCGTGTGGATCAAACGAATTATCGCACGTTGATTATCGCCGGGTGTGGGACCATTGGAAAAAGCGTCCTTCGATTGGGGCAAGCGGAGATCGCAGGTTTCGATTCTGCAATCGTCATCGACAAATATTTTGCAGGTCTTCCTGCAATGCCCGGTAAAATCGATTTTCGGTTGGGCGACATCGAAAACCCCGGGTTCTTGAAGAATCTCTGTGAAACCGTTCGGATGCCTTGCTTGCTTCTGAATGTCGCTGCAGGCACCGACAACATCGCCATTCGAAAAATCATCTCCGCATACGATATGGCATACCTTGACTCCTGTGCGAGCTCTTTGCCGGGAAAAAAGGAATACCGCTTCAGCCGATACATGCCCTACACCTTCACGCCGATTGTCAGCCGTTTTCCTCACTGGCTTTGCTGGGGGATCAACCCGGGTCTGGTCGAGATCATGGCTCGAAAGCTCATCCGGGAAATCGGCTGCGAAGAAGAAACCACATTCGATGTATCGATCTATGAAAGCGATCAACTCCATGCGGACTGGAAAGGGGGGGCCGTCGCCGTCGGATGGTCTCCCGAGATGCTCATCGAAGAGGTGATGGTTTCGCCGACTCTGCAGGTCCGAGGCGGGCGATCCGTCGAACGAGAAGCACCGGGAACCGATAAGATTGTTGCTTTCTGGGGGGGAAGCCCAGTACCTTCCCGGATCGTGGGGCATGAGGATATCTGGAACATCGGCCTGCTGAAATCTGTAGAGCAGGCGCGGTTCATTTACGGACTCCATCCAAAGGTCATGGATGTCCTGGATGGAAAACCGGATGAAGCCTGCAGGGTGCTCAAGGTGCCCGATGAATCGACCGCACTTTTTGGAATGGAAAGGATCGCGGTGAAGGTGGAACGTTCGGATAACGGTCAAAGCCGGTCCGTGGTTTGGGAGACCGATCATGAAGCTGTCAGAAAAAAATACAGCCTCAACGCCGTACAATATCAGACCGGCAAGTCGCTGCTGCTGGCCATCCGGCTCCTCCAGAATACCCATTACGGCAGATGCGCAATATCCGCCTGCGCATCGAACCTTAGCATCGGAGAGCCGGACTGGAAGATGATCGAAGAAATGATGTACGACTTGAGTATCGATTGGAGGGACGGAGAAATATATGATCTGCATGCGGTGCCTGAAGTGAATTTACACAGAAGCGATCGAACCTGCTGCTATTAGAGGGCTGCGGTCGCCTGCAGGGAGGATTTGAATGGTGATGAAGAAAATACTATGGCCCACGGATTTTTCACAGAGCTCCGAAGCGGCGCTTCCGCACGTTCGGTCATTTTCGGAAAAATACCAGACCGAAATTCATGTGCTCTATGTGATCGAAGACATCGCCCACCACGAAGGCTGGTATGGTCAATTCGATCAGAGCACGATCGAGAAGCTGATGGACCACAGCCGGGAAACAGCAAAGAAGAGGCTGGATCAAATCTGTGAAAAATACCTCGAAGGATGCCCGCTCTACATCAAGCATGTCGCCGTGGGCGATCCGGCGATTCAAATACTGAAAACTGTCGAGAAAGAAGGAATCGATCTGGTGGTGCTGGCGACCCGGGGGGAAAAGGGTCAATTTCAGTTCGGCAGCGTGGCTGAAAGGGTCGTAAAAAACTCCCCGGTCCCTGTGATTACCGTGCCGGTTTCAAACCGTTGAAATCGTTGAAGACGTTGAAATCGTTGAAGCCGTTGAAGTCGTTGAAGTCGCTGAAGTCGCTGAAGTCGCTGAAACCGTTGAAGTCGTTGAAACCGTTGAAAGCGTTCTATTAAAACTCAACAATCAACGATTTCAACGTGTAACGATTTTAACGTGTAACGATTTCAACGATTCGCCGGAGGCAGAGCCATGTTTTCCATCGCAGATGTGATCGAAATCGCCATTCAAATCGAAAAAAACGGAGAAAAGCTGCTCCGTTCCTCACAGCGGAAGGCAACCGATCCGAAACTGATCTCCCTCTTTCAGTGGATTGCCGATGAGGAGGTGCGGCATGCAGAATCATTTGCCGGCATGCGGCCGACAGGAGAGGAAAAAAGAGATACCGCAGAACTCGATGCGATGGGAAGAGAGCTTTTACGGGATATGATGGCCCAAGAGAACTTTTCTCTAAATGAAAACGAGCTTACCCGATTCGATCGGATGGAGAGCCTCCTTTCGAAGATGATTGAATTTGAACAAGATACCGTCATTTTTTACGAGATGATCCGTTCGTTCGTATCGGACGCTGCAACCACTGGGGCAGTCGATGAGATCATCACACAGGAAAAGAGACACGCAGCGACGCTGAAAGGGTTTCTCGCCAAATCCCGTCAATAGACCGACGGAGGTGTCAGAAATCGGACACATTTTTGCGCACCCGGGCAGCCGGCTGCGCGGGAGAGACAAAGGAAAACAGGTAATGAGGCAACCCCCCTTGCTGTTTTAAAGTTGGTATGTACTTTGCAAACGAAATGAACAGCCCATTTTCATAACCTCCTTTTGATAGACGCCGGGTGGAAGCGGGAACTCCACCCGGCGCTCCCTTTTTTAGGACCCTGTCCTACCGCCGATAGCTGTCGGTACCGGTCTGAGACCGGAAAGCTTTGATGAGCGCCGCATCCATGACGGCTTCATAGCCGGTCATCCGCGCGACAACATGGTCGGAGGCATCCAGGAAGACAAAATCTCCGCTTATTTTACGGTCGGTGGCATCCGTTACATTCAGGACCGCGGTGACGCCGTCGGGAGGAAACGAGTCGAAATACTGTCGATAGCTTTGACAAAAGCTTGGAAGTGAAACCATCCCCTTTTCTTCAAAACACCAGATGGTTGCCATTTGGAAGGCGCTGTCCAGGACCAGCGGATCGAGCACCCAGCGGCTTCGAAGCGGTTTTCGCATCCACCGGTCCGGGGAAGGAGCCGATCGGATGCGTGCAGTCATACCGGTCGGGCTGCAGCAGAGAATATCTTCTATGCCGTGCAGCTGATCGCCGTGGAACAGGAGGTCGCGGTAGACTTCCTGGATAGGTCGAAGGCAGGAGTTCCGATTTACGGCTCCATTCACATACGGCGGCGGATCGGGAAAACTGTCGACCAGGACCGCTTTCGCGCTGGAATGAACAACCTCCCGGTCCTCTTCCGTCCCGTCGCGCAACTCCACAGCGACTCTAAAAGCATTCCCTTGCTTCTTTGCGTTGGCGGCAAGCAGCCTGATTTCTTTTCTATCCCCCTCCAGCCGGATCCCCTTCAGCACGCGCAGATCATCCAACCCGTGAAGCACGAAACCGGGATTCTGGTGAAGCGCGGCGATGCTCAACCATTCTGCAATCAGCGCAAGAGGGATCACCGGCTTCCCATCGAGCACATGGGATCGAAGAATCGGATAATGGTCCAGATCGATCTCTCGAATGAAAGCGAGTGAAAATGGATCCGGTTCGACAGTATTCGAATCCTTCGGATGCGATAACTCCGGAAGGCGTTCCGATTCATCTGTCAGCGATAGGGCCGTATCCCCGATGACCACTTCCACAGGGCCTTCCGGGGACTTCATTTCCGAGAGCATGGCCCGTGCCCCGGCATCCATCGAAATCAAGGATGCCCCCTGTTTTTTGAATTTCTTCTTCAATGAATCGACCACCATTCCACCGTCCCAGGGACCCCAATTGATGGAAATCACCTTGCAGTCGGGCCGCTTGAATGCTTCCTGTTGAGCGATTTTATTGAGCACTTCGTTGGCCATTGCGTAGTCGGATTGTCCCTTGTTGCCCAGCCGGCCTGCAACCGAAGAGAAGAAAACCAGATAGTGAAGCGAATCCTTCCGGGTCGCCTCCAATAAGTTGAGAATCCCGGCGACCTTGGTATCGAAGACGGTTCTGAACTGGTCTTCGGTCTTGTCAACGATCCACCTGTCTTTCACGACACCGGCCCCATGGACGATTCCGCGCACCGGCCCGTGCAGAAATCGAAATTCGGAAATCACTTCCTGGACCGATTCAGGGTTTCGGATATCGACGGAACGGTAAAACACCGCAGCTCCGGTTTTTTTGATATCTTCAAGATTCGATGAAACGGCCCTTGTGGCTGAATATTTATGGAAAGCCATCTCGAGGACAAGGGGGGTAGGGGTAACCCCCGAAAATTCATGCTCGAGAATCGCCTTCTTCATCTCTCCTGCTTCCGTCAGCGGAATCAGCCAATCGGGCTCCGGTGCAGGTTGGGGGGAGCGGCCCAGCAGGAGCAGGGTCGGGCGATTCGCCTCCCCCAGGATCCGTGATGCCGCCGCCGTGATTCCACGCCCTCCACCGGTTACCACGATGAGATCCCCCGGTGCGATCTTCAGAGGCTCCTGCCGCTCGTTCCGGCCCTCGGGAGTCAGGTTTAGATGATAGCGAGAGGTCTCGTCCAGACCGATTTCAACAGGCCCGCCCCGGGCGCCAAAGACCAGTTCCTTTACGATGGTGGAGGCGATGGCCTCGGTTTGTTTCCATCCGGGACAGATATCGAATGCCCGGCAACAGACCTTCGGCCACTCAAGGTTTGCGGTTTTGACAAGCCCCGCCAAACCGCCCTGCATGGGATCGTCGAATCCACGACCGGAAAACCCGAATTTCCCGTCCATACGGGAAACGGTCGAAAACAGAGCGCCTCCCCGAGCTGCGGATTCGAGAAGCTCGGGTCCCAGCATGCGGGCAAGTGAAAATGCAAGAGGCAATTCGATGCCCGGTAAAATGATCAGTCCGGCGGCTTCCGGTCGGTTGCCCTTGATGCCTTCGCCGGCCAGCCGATCTGCATCGATTACGGCCGCGGTAATGCCGCAGCCGTCAAACCGCTGTACCAGTGCGTCCGCCAGATCGCCGTGTTTGTACGGTATATGCGGCCTGTTTGAAGCGACAAAGACGACCCGTTCTTTCGGCAGCCGAACCGAATCACCAGATTCAAAAACCCTATCCAGGACGGAAATGCGATATCGTTTCAAAGAAGCTTCGTCTGCTTCCATGTCCGGGTTTTTCGATAAAGGTTTTTCGATCGATGCCGGATGTTCCTTTAAATCCTGCTGTGCCAGGAAGCCCGCAATCTGCCCGAGCGTCTTCAAACCGCCCATCTCCTCCGGCGAGATTTTTTTCGTTCCGGGCAGGGCCTCTTCCAGGGTGGAAAGAATCTCGACCCGTTTGATGGAATCGATTCCAAGATCGGCTTCGATGTCCATGTTCATCTCGAGCATTTCTGCCGGGTAGCCGGTCAATCGGCTGACCACATCCCGCAGAGTATCGGATATCTTGTCCCTTGCACTCGCTCCGGCAAGCTGCGGCTCCGGCAGTTCGACGGTTTCTCCGCGGACTGCATCGCTTTTCGATTCGACCGGATCCGATGCGGAAGGACCTGCCCTGTGCGATATGCCTACATAATCGGCGATTTGGCCAAGCCTTTTAAGCGATCCCATCACCTCGGGCGGGACCTTCTCAATGCCCGGCAGAGCCTCTTCCAGGGCGGAAAGAATTTCGACCCGTTTGATGGAATCGATTCCAAGATCGGCTTCGATGTCCATGTTCATCTCGAGCATTTCTGCCGGGTAGCCGGTCAATCGGCTGACCACATCGCGTACGATGGACTCGATTGGGAGAAGGGATCGAGAAGGAGAAGGATCGGTTTTTTTCTCCGGCGGAGCCATGACGCGTTCGGCTGGCGCCGGATTTCCCTCTACCCGTAAAGGTTCGGATTCCGCAGGATTCGAATATTTATTCCCTTCCGTCAGCATGCCCGTCAAGCGCCGGGTGCCCGCCATCATCTCCTGGAGGGCTCTTGTGGCGACGGATTGGGTTTCTAGAAACTTCTGATGAGCCTCTGCCGTTTGCCTCTGCAATTGCTGCAGCGATTTCAACCCCTCCCGTGCGACGCGCAGCGCTTCGGAAACGGTCCCTGTATTCTTCATACCTTCTTTTTCCATCGGTATCTCGGATTCCTGATTGATTGAAGATTCCTTCAAACGATGAAGAAACGATCGAGGAACGGGTAAATCGCTGTTCGAATCCTTTGTATCACTGCACGGATCAATCTTACGTTCCGGCTTATGTACCGGGTTCGATTCCGGGGGACGCCGATAGTTGGTTCCCACGAGAGGAATCGAAAAGCGCGATTTTTCCGGCTCTGCAACCGGTTCTTCCCATTTGTTTAAATCCACCGGATACCCGAGTGCGGCAAGCCGGCAGAGGGTTTTTGCCAAATCGACGATTCCGGGATCCTTGCCGTTGGAGGCATCAACGGAAAAAGCATCGATCGTACGGTTCGACAAGGTCGATCCGATCAAGCCGGTCAAGACCGAACGGGGCCCCACCTCCACAAATGTCCGTATACCAAATTCGTAAAGATTGAATACATCTCCGATAAAGTCGATGGGGTGAACGATCTGCTCACAGAGCAGCGTCTTCGCATGTTCGGCATCTCTGGGGTAGGGTTTTCCGGTTCGATTGGAAAAAACCGGCACCTCGGTGGGCGTAATCACGATCGTATCCAGCCGTTCCCGGAAGGGGGTGCACGCCGCACGCATAAAGCGGGTGTGAAAGGCGGCGGATACCGGAAGGCGCCTCGTTTTAAACCCCAGCCGCCGGCAGCGTTCTTCCGCAGCCTCGATTGCCTCGCAGGTTCCGGACAGTATCCCTTGGGTCGGGCTGTTCCGATTGGAAAGAACCAGGTCCGATTTCCCATCGATGAGGCTTTCTATCTGCGACAAGGGTGCACTCACCGCCAGCATCGCGCCAGGGGTTTCCGACCCGGAGGCCGCCATATATTTGCCGCGAAAAACAGAGAGCATCAGCGCCGCATCCGGTTCGATCCAGCCGGCTGCACAAAGGGCGATGATTTCCCCGAAGCTGTGGCCGCAAAAGGCATCCGGAGACAAACCGAATCGGCTCAAAACGTCAAACCATGCGAGGTCGAGAGCACCGACGGCAGGTTGAGCGATATCGGTGCTTCTAAGCCGTTGTTCCAGGTTCGATTTGGGTTTCTCCGGGTAAGATGGAATCGGATAGATCAAATCACCGAGGAGGTGTTCCGAACCGAAAATCCGGCAGGCCCGTTCCAACACCGAAAAAGCTTCCGGGAACATGCAGACGAGATCGCGCCCCATTCCGACGTATTGGCTTCCCTGACCCGGAAACATGAACGCCATTCCACCGGGTGCTGCAGAATTTCCGTAATAGAGGCTCCGGATCGATCTCAATCTTTCTTCTTTGCCGGTTGAAAGAAGATCGCAGGCTTCGGTAAGGAAGAAGGCAAGTCTTTCCCCGGCAGGATTCCCGTCGAGCCGGAACATCTCCAACGGGATCAGAATGCGATAGGGATCCTTGTGGGAGAAGGTCTTGCGGGTCCGATGGGCAATCAGAGATATCGGTTCTCCAGAATGGAGCTGTCGATTCGATTCTTCCAGCCGATGGAGCAGAAGCGATCTTTCGGGTGCGGACAATGCAATGATTTCGACGGCGCCATCCCAGCAAACGCACTCTTTGGCCGGCTGATATTCTTCGAGGACAACATGAAAGTTGCTTCCTCCGAAGCCGAAGGCGCTCACCCCCGCGCGGCGTGGATGTTCGCTGTGATTCAGCCATGGACGAAGTTCGGTATTCAGATAGAAGGGGCTTTCTTCGATTCCCAGGCTCGGATCGGGGGCTTCAACCTTCAATGTCGGGGGAAGAACATTATGATACAGGGATAAGGCTGCCTTGATCAATCCTGCAGCGCCGGCTGCCGCTTTCGTGTGACCGATCATCGATTTCACCGAACCGACTGCACAGTGTCTCCTGCCGGACCCGAACACCTGCCGCAGAGCTTGAAATTCCACCCGGTCTCCGACGCGTGTTCCGGTGCCGTGAGCTTCCAGAAGATCGACCGTGTCCGGCTCGACTCCGGCATGCCGGTATGCATTTTCCAGTGCCCGGACCTGACCTTCGACCCGGGGGGCGTAAATGCTCTGTGATCTGGCATCGCTGGAGGAACCGATAGCCCGGATGAGTGCATAGATTCGATCGTGATCCCTTTCTGCATCTTCAAGGCGCTTCAGGACCAGCATCCCGATTCCTTCGCCCAGCACCGTACCATCTGCATCCTTTGAAAACGGTCTGGCATCTCCGGTGCGAGACAACACATGCGTTTTCGAAAAACACATGTGCATAAAAATATCGTTTAGTGTGTCCACCCCGCCTGTTACCACCCGATCGCTGCGGCCGGATGCGAGCTCCATGACCGCCAGGTGAACCGCACTCAAGGAGCTGGCGCATGCCGCATCCACTACGCAATTGGTGCCGCCCAGATCCAATCGGTTGCTGATGCGGCCGGCAACGACGTTTCCCAAAAGGCCTGGAAAGGAATCCTCCTGCCAGGGGACATACGCATCCGATATTCGGGTGACGATCTCCCGAGCCGTCTCCGGCGGTATTCCGGACGCCCGCAGCGCCTTCAGCCATATGGGATGACCCAATCTCGAACTCAAAGGAATGACAAGCTCCTGGGTTCCTGTGACTCCGAGGATGACACTGGTTCTCTGGCGCAGGAGTGGGCGGTTGCCTGTGTCGGCCGCATCCTTTAGTGCCGCTTTTGCACAGATCAAACCCAATAGCTGGGAAGTATCGGTGGCTTCGAGCGAAGCCGGCGGGATGCCATATTCCACCGGGTCGAAATCGATCGGCGGAAGAAATCCCCCCCGCTTGCAATAAACACGGTCCGGTTTCTGCGGGTCTTCATCGAAATAGTCCGAGGGGGACCAATGTGTGGACGGAATATCGGAAATTGCATCTTTTCCCCGGACGAGCATCTGCAAATAGGACTTGAGATCGGGCGCCTCCGGAAAGAGACACCCCATCCCGATCACGGCGATTACATGTTTTTTATCTGATAGACGCATCACTTTCCATTCGATGAGCGAATTCCATTCCAGTGCTTGCTTTCCATTGGGAAAGTGCAGGCGGGATCGCTCGAGGTGACCTTCAAGGCCTATCCGATCTCTATCATCGCAGCCTACGAAACATATAATCGATTCAAACACGATTTACAAGGGATTGACGGAAATAATCAGACCTTGTAATATTGGTATAACAAGTTTTCACCTATAAAAATTAATCCAGAATTTACCGGGGAGTTCCGAGTCGACGATTTCAGAGCGGCCGCGCATTCTTAAGAATATGATCAAATACTATTCAAATCGTGATCTTGCCCGTCGATTCGACCTCAACTTGGCCAGATGGAAGCGCTGGTCTAGGGAATTTCTGCCTCCAGACGCCCTTGGAGGATTCCAGTCCGGCTATGCTAGGCTATATTCTCGGGACGATGCTTTTACGGTGTTTTTGGGTGGATATCTGGTGAGGGAGCTTAAGTTTTCAATTCCGGAGGCAAAACATATTCTTTCCGATCTTTCTTCTTGGTTTCTCCAGGAAGGCTTTTACGAGAACGGGTCGGAGCGTACCGAGACGACCGGCTTCAGTCATTTTGTCGAAAGTTTCCAGATCTTCATCCAGCCACAGACCTTCAGGGATGCGCGGATTGAATTTTCCTATACAATCCGAGGCATCGTTTCGGACAGCCCGGTCACCCTTCGAGGGCATCCGGGAAGACAACTCCTTTTCGTCGAAAAGACGTTGCCCGAATCCCGGGATCCGATCGCCGATCCTCCCGAAAGAATCAAGGTACTCAATCTGACAGACGTTTTCAGAGTTTTTTGTCGACGCATCGATTCGGACTCGACCCGGACGAACGGGCTGTCCGACAATGAATGATTCAGTTGTTATAAAAGGCTGTCAACCGATGATCGCTAAAGTCAGGAATCAGAAGAAGGTGAGAGGAGCCGTTCGATTTCTTCATCGGGCATCGGATCGAATTTTTCGGCACCTGCCGGCAAAACGGCTCCCTGGGCAATCAACCATCGGGTGCGGGTAAGAACGGCTGCTCCCAGCAGCAGATTCATCGCCACCGTCACCACTTTCCGGTTCTCCATTTTTTCGAGAAAAGACCCCTTGACCCACTGATTGAACGATCCCATTGCCGGGCCGCACCAGATCTGATAATCGATCCTGCGGGAGGGATCTCCTGTATTTGCCCAACCCGAAGATTTACCGAGGTAGGCACGAAAAACCAGAGCCATTTTATGCTTGGGGTCGTCTTCTGCACGTGCGATCTGTCTTGGGTCTCGTACGCTGAAAAACGATCGGGTTCGTTCCCATTCACCCTGAAAACTGTCTTTAAAAAAGTCCCTCTCCAGCACCGCTCGCTGGCTTTCGGGTATTTTTTCATAACGATCATAAGTGTTGTACAGCTCATAAAGTTTGGCGGCGCGGAATGGGAACAGGGTCCCCCGCTTCAACACCTGCACTTTCACGCCCATTTCGAACATATCCGCAGCCGGTGCCATGGCGACATCGGCCTGAGTCGCTTCGGCCAACATCTGCCGTACGGTATCGGAGGTGCCTGATTCGATGCAGGCCTGATTGATCGACCCGGTCAATACGTACGCCGCACCCATAACAAAAGCGGCGGCCGTTGAACCGGGGGTGGCGATTCCGCCTCCGAGACCGATGCGCAGCAACGGAGGATCCGGGTACAGCCGTACGACTTCGTCCCGCAGGGCGAGCATGGTCGGAAGCAGTGCAAGGGCGGGCCGGTTGTCCGTGTGTCCGCCGGAGTCGGCTTCGGCATCCAGGTCTTCGGCGATCGGTATCCAGGCGGCCAAGTCGGCTTCCCGGGGAGTGAGCCAGCCTTTCTCGACAAGCTGAGAGAGCAATTTGATCGGAGGGGGAGATAGAAATTTTCTTGCCACTTCGGTCCGGGAAACCTTGGCGACGATGCGGTTGGGGCAGACGATTTCCCCATTCGGGTTCCGATGGATCCCTTTCAGCCGATAGTAAATCAAGGGCAGGGTAAGATCCAGATATGCAGATGCGCTGACCAACCGGATTCCTCGTCTCAGAAAGAGCTTCACCGTTTCCAGTTCACAGTCGGGATCGTAAGGGGTATGAATGAGGTTGAAGCCGAAGGGAAGACCGGCGCAGCGGGATTGGAGGTGATCGATGGCCGATTCGACCTGTTCAAGCGGCAACCCGGCGGCCCCGAAAAATGCGATCATACCCGATCGGGCTGCCTCCTCGACCATTCGAACGGACGTAATGCCGTTTGCCATCGCTCCCATCACGTAGGCAAATCGGAGGCCGTGGTCGGATCGAAACCCCGGATCCCCCAGGTTTCCAGGAGGCAGGGCGGGGGCATAGGCGACCAGAGGATAAGCGCCTGCAGGTTGACGGGAAATATCTCCCAGCACGACGGTTCCTCGATGTCCTGCACCCAAACGGTCGCCGATGTGAACCAGGCAGACCGGTTCCGTCACGTTTAGGATCGCAGCCCGAACGGCCGAGTCGCCCGCCTCCGGTTCAATGTTTCCTCTTATCCACCACCCGATGAAAGCTGTTTTTTGTTGTCGGTTCATGCAAAACGGGTAGTTAGCCGAAACTGTGAGAGCTGTCAACATCAGATGTCAGAAGTCGGAGGTCGGAAGTCGGTGCTGAGCTGACTTCTGACCTCTGACCTCCGACTTCCGGCCCTTATCCCCTCGGATGGTACTTTCGATGTGCTTCCTGGAGGTATTCGCGCGCGACATGCGTGTAGATCTGAGTCGTGGAAATATCCGCATGTCCCAGCATTTCCTGAATGGCCCTCAGATCCGCACCTCCTTTGAGAAGGTGGGTGGCAAAAGAATGTCTGAGTGTATGGGGTGTGATCGTTTTGCGTATGTCCGCCCTGCGGGCATACGACCTCAACATTTTCCAAAAGCCTTGCCGGGTCATCGGCTTGCCCGAGCGGGCGACAAACAGATACCGGCTGGTCGCCGCTTTCAACAATCTTGGCCTCGCACTCTCCAGGTATTGGCGCACCCGATCGATTGCAAACCGGCCGATCGGAACGAGTCTCTCCTTCGAGCCCTTGCCGAAGACCCGAACAAATCCTCCGTCCAAATTTACATCCTGGAGTTTCAGGAGTATGAGTTCCGATACCCTTAACCCGGCGGCATAAAGCAATTCGATCATGGCGGCATCCCTGGATTCTCGAGGAGATCCTGAGGCAAGTACCTTAAGAAGCCGTTCGATTTCGTCCACAGAGAGAACCGAAGGCAGTGTCATCAGGGGCTTTGGGAGCTCCACACTGGCGGACGGATCCTTTGTCAGGATCCTTTCATTCACAAGAAAGCGGTAGAAGCCTCTGATGGCGCATAGATGCCGCGCCCGCGAGCGTCGCCCCAGCCCGTCATCGCGCAATCCGATAAGATGTCTGAGGATCATCGGAGTATCCGCTGCCCCGATGTTGCGAATTCCTTGGGATTCCAGGTAACCGAAGAAACGGATCAGATCACTGCTGTAGGCTTCGACGGTTTTTTCCGAAAGACCCCTCTCGAGAGTAAGATAGTTCAAATATCGATCCGCCAATTGATCCATCGATGAAATCGACCTCCTGATCCGCCGGACTGGCGGGTGAAAACCATCTGGATTACGCTCCGTTGTAAGAGTCCAAAACTTCCAATGAGTTGAGCACTTCGGCACCGTTTTCCCGGACGACCACCATGTTCTCCAGTCGAACCCCGCCCCATCCGGGAATGTAAATCCCCGGTTCGACCGTACAGATCATCCCCGTTTCCAGCAGACGATCGCAGCGGGGGCTGAGTCTTGGATCTTCATGAATCGCGAGGCCGACTCCGTGGCCGAGGCCGTGTCCGAAACGGTCCCTGTACCCGTTTTCTTCGATATGTCTTCGTGCGATTCCATCGATCTGCTTTGTGCTGATTCCGGGACGGATCGCCTCGATCGCTTTTTGCTGGGCCTCGTGAACTGTTTGAAACACTTGTTGAAAGACAGGGTCCGGCTTTCCGATGCAGATCGTTCGGGTAATGTCGGAGCAGTAGCCGCTCAACTTCGCACCCCAGTCAAAAAGAACCGGCTCCCCGATTCTGAAAGGCCGATTCCCGGGTATGGCATGAGGCAATGCGCTGTTTGAACCGGAGGCGACAATCGTCGGAAAAGAGACCGACTCCGCACCCGATTCGCGCATCCCCTTTTCGATTTTCCATGCGATATCTCTTTCTCTATCCCCTGGCCGAACGGTTCGAACCACGCTTCGAAACACGTCTTCGGCAAGCACCAGCGCATCACGAATCATCTGAATTTCGGTTTCAGACTTCCGGATCCGGAGCGCTTCGACTGCCCCTTTGACCGGCACCCATTCGATCGCTGGACTGCAGCATTTTGTCTGATCGAGAAACGACTGGTAACGGGAATAGGACATGCGACTGCTTTCAAATCCGACTCTTTCCGTTTGAAGCATATGAAGGATCTCGGGAAGCGCTTTGTCCAGGCTTTCTCGATAGCAATAGATCTCGTAAAGAGGCGCTTCGGCTCTTGCCTGGAGATCGTATCTCGAATCCGTGGCCAGCAGCAGCTTATCGTTGCTGATGAAAAGGGCGCCTGCAGTTTCATCAAACTGTGTATCTTCCCCCGTGAACCCGCTCAAAAAGCGACGGTTTTCGGCCGTCATCACCATGAGGGTATCGATGCCGCGTTCCACAAAAACATCCCGAAGCGCTTTCAGCCGCTGTTGAAATACAACTTCCATTGTTGCACCCTTCCGTTTTAATGAAATGTCGAAATCTCCCGTTTTTCGGGGGGCAGAGGATTCGGCTCTGCCAAATGATATCGGACACGCTGAACCGTGAACGGTTACTTTTTTTTATCTCAATCGGCAGCCGTAATCAATAATTCGACGCTTTTGCCGATAAATAGTAATGGATGCTCAAATGAGGATCTTTTATTTGATGTTTCAAAACCATATGGTATGTAATGCGATGATTTTACCGATGATCGAAAGATGCTCGATGCTGCTTTGCGCCATCCACAAGAAGCCTCCTGCCGGGCGCTGTTTTTTTCGAGTTTCGATGCCTGATGATTGGGAGTCGCTTCGATGATCAAGTCCTTGCTTAAATCAAAAGGGGTCCAGCCGCAGCGCGACCGGATTATTACATATACGATCCGGATTCTTCATGAAAAAAAACATGAAGATATTCGAGCGGTAATCCCGGATCACCCCATGCCAAAAAAAGTGGTAAGGGAATCGACGGGGGAGGGGTTCATACCGGAAGTGACCGCTCGAAAAGACGGTCAGTACCGGATTTTTGCCGTTGAAACCAGAGAAACCCTGGGAAGTGAAAAAACCGGCTTGCGGTGGCAGCTTTTCGAAGCCTATGCGAAACAGCACGATGCGCTGTTTTTTATCGTCTTTCCCACGGGGCTGGTCTCTTCGATCAAAGAGAAACTGAACGAATTTCATGTCGAAGCACGGCTGTGGCAGGCTTCAGCAGATTGAGCCGGATGAAAAGGATAACCCGTGGCGAAAATAAAACCTCGAATCGTTCAAAGTTGCACGTTTTGAAGATCGAGCCCATGCACCGAGGAGTGAACGTATGATCGACCTCAAGCAGATGAGTGTTCTCATTGTCGATGACATGGAAAACATGTGCAAATCGATCCGGGGAATGTTGAAAGTTCTGAACTATGGATCGTCCTTCCGTTTCGCTTTTAACGGCACCGAGGCATGGAATGTCCTGCAGAAACAGCCGATGGATCTGGCAATCGTGGATTGGAACATGCCCTCCATGACCGGGGTCGAACTCTTGGGCCGCATGCGGGAAGAGAAGATTCTACGGGACATGCCTGTTGTGATGGTGACTGCGGAGGCCAACCGGGAAATTGTCGCCGAAGCGGCCGAATCCGATATCGATGCTTATATCCTGAAACCTTTGACCGTAAAATCGCTGGGGGACAAGATCGCAGACGTGGTCGAGAAAGCGAACAATCCTCCGCCTCTGGCATCTTACCTGAAGCGGGCAAGGGACCTGGAGGAGTCCGGAGAACCGGAAGCCGCCTTCAAGGAAATACAGAACGCCATCGATGCAGAGCCTCTTTCGACGCGCCCGTTGCGTGAGATGGGCAAGCTGCATCTAAAGATGAACAATCTTGAAGAGGCTGAAAAATGGCTCGCCAAAGCGGCAAAACTGAACAAGCTGGACGTCATTGCTTTTCATCATTTGGGAGAACTCTATTTAAAGAAGAACGATATCGAAAAAGCCGCCGAGTACTTCGAAAAAGCGATGAACATCAGCCCTCGGCATGTGACCCGGGGTGTACAATTCGGAAAGGTTCTGGTGCAGAGAGGCGCCGTCAAAAAAGGACTTGCGGTCTTTGAAAAAGCCCTGGCCTTATCGGGCAACTCCCCCTCGGTCCAGGAAGAGGTGGCCGATTTCTGCCTGGAGAAGGGGATAAACGAGTACGCACTGAAAATCCTGGAATCTATTTTGCAGCAGTCCCCTTCCCGGAAGGATATCTCTTACAGAATCGGAGTTGCCAACGAAAACCTTGGACAGTACCGAAAAGCGCTCGACTATTTCATCGAGGCCGGAAAGATGGACCGCAACAACATCGATATTCAGGTGAGAATCGCTAAAAACTACATCGCTTCCGGTCAGGTTCTCAGGGCCGAACAGATGCTCAGCACCATACTGAGAAAGGATCCTGAAAACGAATCGGCTAAAGAAATGATGAAGCAATGCTTGTAACAGAGGCTTACCGATCATGGACACGGATGAAAAGTTACTTCGTTCGTTGACCTCCATCACCCGAACTTCGAACGATTCCAGGCTTTCATTCGAAGAAAAGCTTCAAAGGATTCTCTCCGAGATGGTCTCCTGCATGGGAACGGAAAGAGGTTCCATCATGATCGCAAAGAGGGGCCGATTCCTCTCGGTGGCCGCTTCAACGGACCCTCGCCTGATTGGAGAAAAGCAACCCGTCAGCGAAGATGCCCCTTCCTGTTGGGTTTTCAAGAATAAGAAAATGCTTGCCATCGGGAAAACGGCGGACCGCAAGGCATTCTGCAATCGATTCGACCATTACAGAAAAGATGCCTTTCTGCTGATGCCCGTTCTGAACCAGAACAGGGTCATCGGCATTATCACCCTGACGGAAAAAATAGGGGCCGACCGGTTCACCAAGGCGGATCAGCAGATTCTGTTGACCCTTTCGGCGCATGTGATCAGTGCGCTTGAAAACCATCGCCTGACCGAATCGCTGAGAAAAAAAAAGCGTTTGTTGAAGCAAAAGAACGAGAAGCTTCAGAAGCTGGAAAGAATCCGAACCGAACTCTTCAATATGCTTATTCACGACCTGAAGGGTCCCTTGTCCGAAGTCATCGCGAATATCGATATTTTATCGTACACGGTCAATGGGGACAATCTGGAGTATGTCGATTCCGCCCGCACAGGCTGCGATACGCTCTTTCGAATGGTGGCGGATCTACTCGATATTGCAAGAATGGAGGAGGGGAGCCTTAAGCTTGCGATGGAAAAAATCGCGCCCTCCGACTTGATCCGGGAATCTCTGGCAAGGCTGCAGGCGATCTCGAAGAGCCGCAACGTTCGGATGATTCAGAAGATACCCGACGTTTCCGCCGGTTTGGAGGCAAATGCCGACCGGGCTCTTCTACTGCGGGTATTGCAAAACCTTCTGACAAATGCCATACAATTTTCAGACCCCGGAGAAACGGTGGTTGTGGGCTTTGAGCCCGTGGAGCCGCATCAGATTCTTTTCTATGTCCAAGACAATGGCCCGGGGATTCCCGCACAGTATCATGATGCGGTATTCGACAAATTCACTCAGATCGGCGCTCGGCGAGACGGGAGGAAATATTCGACCGGCTTGGGGCTGACGTTCTGCAGAATGGCGGTTTCTTCCCACCAGGGAACCATCCGTGTGATCAGCGACGGCGTCCATGGGAGCCGATTCGAGTTTACCGTTCCCCGCCATATTTAGAAGTCAGATGTCGGAAGTCGGATATCGGCGAAGAGCAAGT
>QZKK01000061.1 GCA_003599475.1 Desulfobacteraceae bacterium | reverse complement strand
CCATAAGGCAATAAACATGTATGACGGCCTTGTATCGCTCAGCGGCCGACCCAAGATAGGATAGAAACTTCTCCCTGTCACGTTGGCTTAAAAATACAGCTTTGCGTTCGTTTCCCCGGGAAGTAACGTGGTAAAAGGCATCGGGGTATTGGATTCGTAGCGGCCTGGACATAATCCGGTTGCCACTCCCGCTAATTTCTGTTCATTATCGGCCTCATATTTTTATCACCCGCCTTGGAAGATTACCAAACCCATGCAACTTTGTCAAATGTGTAGGCCTGACCCCAAAGTCTTCTGCTTACTCCAAATAGGTCCGACTTTTCCTTGCGCTCGCCGGCGGAGGACCGGCAGGAGGAGGTCGGAGAGGATAACACCTTGAGCCGCTTTTTTTGACAGCGAACTTTGGAGCGGCCGGGCAACGGGGATTTCGTTATTGACGTTCGAAGAAGTCAATTGCTTGGCTGAGCTCTGCGAATCGATAAATGATGTAGTCGGGATTTACCCCGTCCATTTCTTTTCTACCTTGATTCGACGAGAAGAATACGGTTTTCATCCCGAGCTCCCGGGCACCGAAGATGTCCCGGTACAGATCGTTTCCCACAAAAAGCACGTTTTCCGGTGCAAGACCCTGCCCCGACAGAGCAGCCTCGAAGAGTCTCCGGTCCGGTTTTCTGAACCCGAAATCACTGGATATGATGACGGGGTCGAAATAGGAATCGATACCCACCGCCCGCAGCTCCGGCAAGGCCCAGACGCTTTGGCCGTCGGAAACCGCAGCCAGTCTGAACCGGGAACCCAAATCATCCAGCAGGTCTTTCACGTCCGGATAGAGTCTCAGTCGTTGAAGCGAGATGCCCCGGTACATCTCGGCAAGAAAACGGGGATGTTCCAATTTATCGGACGGAAGCGCGAAGCTGCCCGAATGTCGGCGGACGAATTCACGCCAGACCGCCACAGCGTCGAACTCGGGGTGTTCTTCCGGGCTTGCTTTGCGTTGTTCATCCATGATCCTGTAATAGGCCTCCCTGACCTCCCGGCGATCTATGTAAATTCCCTGATAGGTCAGGAAATGACTGATTGCCCGATAGATTTCCTCACAACCTTCATCGGTTCGGATGTCTATGAGCGTGCCGTTGATGTCGAAAATAATTCCTTGAATGATCATCCCAGTGCCCTCAGATTCTGTTTTGCCTCCTGGACCAGACGCCGCCTGTAGTCATCGTCGATCCAGGAATTTCGCGCGATGCGCAAGAGGGTTATGCCGAGGTAAAACGGTACCCGGGCGGTGATGGAGCGAAAGGCATTTTCGCGGTCCGGAAAGTGGCTGCAGTACTCCCAAAGAAAATGCCCGATGAACGGCTCCGCCGCAAAGCGATCCCCCGTGCCTCTGAAAAAGAAATGTTTCAGCTCGCCGCAAAGCCGGCCCAGATCGAAAACGCGGTCCGCCCATTTCATCCGTTCGAGATCGATGGCCATCACCTCCCGCCCCTTCCCCAGCAAAAAGTTGGATGGAGTCGCATCGCCGTGGACAAGTACTTCGCGGTCCTCCCACATACAGCTTCGATTGCGCCATGCCTCACGCAGAACCCGGAGCTCATCGGCGCAGCCGCTTCCCAGTCCCCATTTTTGGGTCAAGGAGTTCAAAAGCCTCTCCATGTACTGGTAACTTGGGTCGAAGCTGACGTTACGATCGCCTGCCGTGCGGTTGTGCATGACAGCCACAAAATGGGCTATCGCCGACAGTTTTCGGAACAGGCGGCTGCGCTGGTCGAGATGGACAGCCTCATGGATGATTCCGCTCAGGGTCTCTGCATCCAGGTGTTCGACCACCAGCAGATTGTCGATTTCCGGATTGAACCCATAAGGTCTCACCACATAGTGGGGTGGAGCTGAAAGACCGAGAGCCCGCAGGAAAAGGAGATTGTTGAATTCGGTCTGGCCGGTTTTTCGGGCACGATCCGGGTCCGATGACTTGAAAAACTTGCCGACCAGCCGGATGCCCCGGTTTTTTTCCTCGTACAGATACACATTTCGGGAATCACGGAATCGGAAAACCCGGTAACAGGCGTCGGATGAAGAAAAACCCAGTTGCGGAGCGATATGGCATTGCAAATACCCGTACAAAGGGTCTTCACGCGAAAGATGTCCGAGGTAATCGCCTGTCATTTTTCAGATCGCAATAGCCCGCAGGTTCATCGCATAATGCTGCCCAGTCCTCTGAACCTATATCAGACTCGATGTCACGTTTTCAATCGAGTTTTCCATGATTCAACGCCAGCGGTTTAGGATTGGATCATTATCCCCGGATATAAAATCCTCGATCAGCTCATTTTGAGAATTATCCGGCGGTGGTCGATATTCCCGAAGTGCAATCTTTGTTAAAAATGTGATACTTTTGAAGTCAAGAAAAGCCTTAGCGATGAATACAAACCCTGTATAGGAGGTAAAGAAATGGAAAAACAAAGAAAAAGAGAAATTTCTGATTCCGGTGTTCGCTATTTTATCTATGCCACTTTTGCAGGAACTTGCCGGCCTCCGACGACACTCGAAACTGCAGATCATTTCAAAGTCTCTATTGCGGCAGTCGAGAGTGCCTATGAAAGATTGGCGAAGGCGCATCATGTTGCGCTTGCTCCAGGATCTCATGCGATCTGGATGGCGCACCCTTTTTCGGGTCTTCCAACAAACTATGTAACGGAAGTCGAAAATAGAAGATATTGGGGCAACTGAGTGTGGGATATCCTCGGCATTGCCGCCATACTGGGTAAAGATGCCGTGGGGTACACCCCGTGCGGGTGTGGGGAGTGCAGCGAGAGGCTCTCTTTAACGATTCGAAAAGATAAACCTGTCGATTCGGACTGGCTGGTTCACTTTGTCGTTCCCGCAGCGCGGTTTTGGGAAAATATCGGCTATACCTGAGCGACGATTCTTGCCTTCAGTTCGAAGGATCATCTCGATGCCTGGCTTTCTCGACGGAATTTGAAGAAGGGGTACGCGATGCCGATTCAGAAATGCCGGGAGCTTGCACAGAACTGGTATACAGGCCGTCTCGAGCATGACTGGAAGCGCCCGGAGCCGGCGGCGATTCAACAGCTTTTTTTCAAACTTGGGCACAGGGGAGCATTTTGGGATCTTGGGGTAAATACCTGTATGGAGCTTGGTAAAGATGAACGCTGAACATCGAACTTCCAACATCGAATGAAGGAACAAGATCATTCATAGGTTCTTTTTGGATCAAATGTCGGATGCGCACGGCCAGGCCCAAGTCACGATCCCGAAAGTCTTGCGTCGTTGAAGTTTGGCAGCCGAATGTGGCTAGAGCAGAAGCTCCGTATCCTCGGTGATTCGATGGCGGAGTTCTAGAAACGCCTTGTCGATATGCTCCCGCGGTCTCGGCAGGTTGACTTCGTAAGTCGATTTTACCCTGCCGGGCAGCTTGCCTTCCAGGGTAACGATCCGATCTCCGAGATATACCGCTTCGTCGATGTTGTTGGTTACGAAGATAACCGTCTTTTTTTCGGATTGCCAGATTCTTGTCGTTTCCTGCTCCATGCAGTAACGGGTTTGCGCGTCGAGCTGGCCGAAGGGTTCGTCCATGAGAAGCACCTTCGGATTGTTCGCATAGGCTCTCGCAATTCCGACTCTCTGCTTCATCCCGCCGCTGAGCTGATGGGGATAAGCCTTTTCGAAACCTTCCAGGCCGACAAGGTGGATATAATGGGAGGCGATTTCGCGTCTTTCCGTCTTCGGGATGCCATTCAATTTAGGCCCCAGTTCGACATTGCCCATGACCGTTTTCCAGGGAAAAAGCATGTATTTCTGAAAAACCAGGCCCCGGTCCGGCCCCGGTCCGGTCACAGCCTCTCCATCGAGTAAAACCTTACCCTCGGTCGGAGTTTCGAGGCCGGCCATGACTCGAAGCAGAGTCGTTTTGCCGCACTGCCCCGGACCGACGATCACCAGGAATTCATTCTCAAAAACCTCGATATCGATCCCCTCCAGAACGCGGATCGTGATTGTCCCCCCGCGCTGGCTGAAAATCTTGCTGACATTCCGGCATTGAATTTTCGAAGTCTGTTTCCTCATTGGGATAAATCCGTTTTCCAGGGGCAGATGACCTGTTCCGCCTTCGTCAGGATCACCGTCAACAGATAAGCGGTAACGGCGATTACGACCATGCCGCCGAGGATCATGGCGGGTTTGGACATCGTCATTCCCAAGATGATGATAAACCCCATTCCGGATCTTGCGCCCACCAGCTCCGCGGCCAGAACACAGCCCCAGGCCACGCTCAAGGCGATCTGGAGTCCCGCAAAAAGAGCGGGAAACCCGGCGGGGAAAGTCACCTGCAGCATCTCCTGACGTTTATTTCCGCCCAGCATTCTGACGACGTCGTATAAGGCCGGATCGACCAGACGGATGCCGTTGTAAGTATTGATCAAGGCCGGAACGAAAGCACCGATGGCAATGATAAAAACCTTGGACTCTTCCCCGATGCCGAACCAGAGGATCGAAAGGGAAATCCACGAAATCGGCGGCATCGGCTTGATCAAATCGAACAGCGGCTTGACCAGGGCGTTGATATAGCGATTCAGGGCCATCAACAGGCCGACCGGAACCCCGATGGCGATGGCGATGACAAATCCGATCAGGACCCGATGAAGGCTTGCCCACAGATGACCCCACAAGGATTTGCCCGCCAGGCGATCGCCTGCGATCCGGGTCAACTCGGACAGCACCTGAGCCGGAGTCGGCATATAGGAGGCGAATCTGGAGCCGACAGCCGCCCAATGCCATACCGCCAGAAAAACGACGATCGAAACGAGATATAAAAAGTAGCGGTTGAAAAGGAGTGCGGAGAAAAACCCCGTTGCATGCAAGCCTTGCGGTTTTGCTTCCAGGGCGATTTCTTTTTCTAGTACTGAGCTCAACTGGCAGCCCCTCCTCTTTCCAATCCGGCCGTTAATCTTCTTTCGATCCGGTCGATGATGTAGCCGATGATCCAGCCGGTAATTCCCACCATCAGCATGCCGAGAACGATCATATCCGGCCGCAAAAGCCTGCGACCCATGGTGATCAGAAAGCCCAGCCCGGTGTCTGCGGCGATCAATTCCGCGGCCACCAGTGTCGTCCAGGCCAGGGCCAGTGCGATCTGCAGTCCGCCGAAAACCATGGGGAGAGCGGAGGGGACGCAGATTCTTACGAAGATCTGCCAGTTGGAAGCCCCGTAGCATCGCGCCATCCGGATCAGCGTCGGGTTTGTCATGCGCACCCCGGTGTATGCGTTGATGACGCAGGGAACAACACCGCACGCCCAGATGATAAAGACTTTCCCGGCCAGACCGATCCCGAACCAGAAGATCGCAAGCGGGATCCAGGCCACGGGGGGAATGGGGCGAATCATTTCAAACAGGGGACGGGCCAGGCCTTCGGCCACGACAAACCAGCCCATGAGGAGCCCTAAAGGAATACCGATCAGCAAAGCGAGGAAATAACCCAGCAGGGCTTCGGTCAGGCTGATTGAAATATGCGTCAGAAGAACTGCGCCATCGGGATCGGGGTTGGTCAATTTATCGAAAAGCAACCGTCCCACTTCCAGGGGGGAGGCCAGCAGTTCCTTCGGGACGATTCCCGTGGTGATGAGTGCCTGCCAGACAACGAAAAAACCCGCAACGCTGACCCATGGCACGATCTTGAGGCCGAGAGGATCTTTCAGCTTGGCTTCGCTTTTCATCTCTTGCCTTTCCCGATTCGAGCAGGCGGACCGGATCGGAACGAACCGGCCCGCCTCTTGTAAGCGTTCAGGCGCTCCAAAGGTTCAAGTCAACTCTGGCTCAGTAAACGGGCACAGAGATTACTTCCCGGCAGCCATTTTCAAAAACTTGTCTGTGATAAAAGGGGTACTCATGACCTTTTGGCGTTCTTCTTCCTTGAACCTCTTGTTATAAGTGAAAAAGGTCGAGAGATCGTCCATCCACTGATAAGCTTTCGATTTTCCGCCGGAGGCATCGAAAACCTGAAGGTTTCTCTCAAGATCGTACATGGGATGAAGATCGATATCCATCTTGATCATGTCGTCGGCCAGTTCGATTCCCGCCCAGTCTTTCAGGAAACGTTGATATTGTTTGGCCTGGGCCTGCCCCTCCTTCTTCTGCCGGTCGACCTGTTTGAAATACATCTTCAGGTAGGTTGCGACCTTTTCCGGGTTCTTGTCGCCGTATTCCTTGCTGGTGATGATGACCAGAGGAACCGTGGCGCCGCAGTCCTCTCCGTTTGCTATTTTTTTCCAGCCTTTGCTGATGCCTGCCATGGTAAACGGCGCCCAGAGGGCAACGATATCCCCCTTGCCCGATTCGAACGCCGCAACCGCCTGGCCTTGCTCCATGTTCAAGATCTTCACATCGCTGTCGCTTAAGCCCAGCCGCTTCAACCAGGTGCTCAGGACATAGTGGCCGGCGGACACGGTGGTCGTCAGGATCGTTTTCCCCCTGACGCTTTCCGCTGAACCATACATCTCCGGATAGTCCTTGTTGGCACCCTTGGCTTTAAAGACGTCGCTGTCGGGCCGCGCCAGAACGAATACGTTGTATGCGTCGTCATGGGTCATGCCGACCATGTAGGACTGATACCGCAACGCCGCCATGACCATCGGGACAGCCCCCAGCGCGCCAACATCCCACTGTTTGGCCGGCAGCGCTTCCACTTGCGCCATGCCCGAATCGAAATAGACCATTTTCATGTCCAGGTTGTGCGCTTTCTGAACCCCGTCTTCGATTGCCTGCCAGGTCAGAAAAGACTCGAATTCCGGCTGGTGGCTGACCTTCATTTTGATGGGTGAATCCGCCGAAACCGGACCGGCGCCAATCGCCAAAAGAAAAACCGCACTTGCAATGAGAATGAAATGCCTTTTCATAGGGATCCTCCTACTGTGAAGTTGTGTTGCCGGTTGTTAGTTTGCCTTTTTATTCGCAACCGCCCGAGAATCATCGAAAATTCGCAACACCCGCACTTCCCGGGCGAATTGAATCACCACCAGCGAATCAAATCCGTAACCTCTTTACGGATTCGGATGAATTCAGGATCCAGATAATTCCTCGGCCTGGGGAGATCGATCACGACCTCGGCTTTAATGGTCGTGGGCTTGTTGCTGAGGACCAAGATTCTTTCAGCCACGTAAACGGCTTCTTCGATATTATGGGTAACGAAAATGACCGTGCTCTTCAGCTCCCGCCAGATGCGGGTCAGCTCGTCTTCGAGGTAGTAACGGAGCTTGACATCCAATTGGCCGTACGGCTCATCCATCAACAGGAGGTGGGGGTTGGTCGCAAACGCTCTCGAAATGGCGACGCGCTGTTCCATGCTCGAGGAAATCTGATTGGGGTAGAGGTCTGCACAGGAAGTCAGTCCGACCAGATCGAGGATGTATTTCAAGCGGCGTTCTCTTTCCTGAGGAGGCACCCCTTTGACTTCCATTCCGAATTCGACATTCTTCCGAATCGTCAGCCAGGGCATGGAAGAGGGCTCCTGAAAAACAAAAGCCAGATTCTGCTTTTTCGGGTCCGCTTCTTCTCCATCGATGAGGATCCGGCCCCTGGAAGGCGGCAGCAGCTTCGACAAGACGTTCAGAAAGGTGGTCTTGCCGCATCCGGTGGGACCGACGATGGCCAGAAATTCTCCGTCTCCAACGGTGAAATTGATATTATCGAGCACCAGCAGATCACCGAAACTCTTGCTGAGATTTTTCACTTCCACTTTGGTTTTTTTTTCGGTGCCGGTGTCTTGCATGAATGTTTCCTCGGGATGTGGTGCAGGCCGCTTCGCCTGAACCGGTCCGGTTTTGACGGGATCTCAATCCCGGTATTCGGCATCCGAGATTTCAAGGGCCCGGTCGATCACGCTCATGCCATGATCGATCTCATCCCGGGTGATATTCAGCGGGGGCGTCAACATCAGAACACTCGCCGCCCCGGCGAGAATGTAAACCCCTTCTTCCATCATTTTGGCAAGGATTCTGTTTTTCGCCGTCGGCGGGCGAGGCGGTTCCATCAGAGCCTCATGAACCGGTTCCTTGGTCCTTCGGCTTTTGACCAGTTCCATTCCGCAGAACAAGCCCTTGCCGCGGACATCGCCGACGGATGGATGTTTTTCCTGCAGTTCGTGCATTTTCTGCATGAGGTAATCCCCCATCCGGGCGGAATTATCGATCAGATCATCCTGCTGGTAGGCTTGAATCGTTGCAACCGCAGCCGCCATGGCCAGAGCATGGCCGGAATAGGTATGGCCATGAAGATAGGGAAACTCGTCGAATTTATCGGCCACCCATTGGCGTACCGCCGTCGCTCCCAACGGAACGTATCCGGAAGTGATCCCCTTGGCCATGGTCATCATGTCCGGAACCACCCCCCAATGATCGATGCCGAACCACTTTCCGGTTCTCCCGAATCCGGTCATCACCTCATCGGAGATCAGGACGACTTCATGCCTGTTGCAGATTTCCCGCAATTTCTGCCAGTATCCGTCCGGAGGAACGATCATTCCTCCCGGTCCCATAATCGGCTCGAAGATGACGGCTGCGACCCTGCGGGCGCCTCCCTCGCGGCGGATCACATCCTCCACGTGCTGCGCGCAATGGATATCGCAGTTGGGATGGGTGGCATGGAAGGGGCACCGATAACAATAACACTCCAGGCAGTGGATGATATTGGGTACGGCCGGCTCGTAGTTCCAGTTTCTAAAATCCGCGGAAAGAGACATGGAGCCGTAAGTGGATCCATGATAGGCGCGATAACGGGTAATGATCTTCTGCTTTCCGGTCACGACCCTGGCGATCTTGATCGCCCCCTCATTGGCTTCCGTGCCGCCGGTGGAAAAAAAGCTTTTTGTCACATCCGCAGGCGTGATGTCGGCAAGCAATTTCGCCAGTTTGGCTTTCGGTTCGGTAGCGAATTGAGAATTGACGACGGGAAGCCGCGCCGCCTGGTCGGTGATGGCCTTGACCACCCGGTCATCGGTATGTCCCAGATTGGTGAAAACGAATTGAGACGAGAAATCCAGATACTGTCTTCCTTCCGAGTCATAGAAATAGCTCCCCTTGGCATGATCTGCGACGAGTGGTTTATTGCCCTTCTGAGGAATCCAAGGGTAAAGAACATGCTTTGCTTCGTACGATCTGATCGTTTCCGCATCCAGCCGCTTGTCTTGTAAGAGATCATCCATTTCAATCCTCCTGGTCGACGGCTATCTAAAAGGCTCCAGTTCGCACACTCATGTCAAATCGGCGTAGGGCATAGTGCATAGCGCATAGGGAATCTGTGCATCCGTATCCGAAACTTTGGATCCTTGGGTGTGCTCATTTTTTCACTTGAGCTTTGTAGATAACCGCGCAATCTAAAAAATCCGACGTCCTTAAAGATTCTCACGACCTTTTCGAACCTTCATCGAAGCAGATAGGGAATCTCCACATGCAGCGCTTCATGGGGACATTCAACTTCGCATGGAAGACAAAACCAGCAGGTCCGGTACTTTCCGAAAGGGCTTCCGCAGGAGTCGCAGCGCTTGGCCTCCCGCCGGGCTTCATCTTCCGTAAGGCTTCCCTCGATTTCTTCGAAATCACCCGCACCGCGCATCCTGCGCTCAGGCAGCCTGACCCGGGGTTCTTCCGAGCCTCGACCGGTATCGATTGGATAATCAAGCTCGACCGGCCCCGGATACCGCCTGCCGAAAAACAGGTCCTCCCCATTTAACAAACGATCCACGGATGCAGCCGCCCGCCTCCCCGAGGCCATGGCCTCGATGACCGTGGACGGGCCGCGGGCGAAGTCCCCCGCGAGGAACAGTCTCTCATCCGATGTCTGCAAGGCCAGGGGATCGGCTGCGAGCATGCCCTTTCGTACGATCGCCGTTCCTTCAAAGGGGGCGATGTCCACCCCCTGCCCGACGGCGATGATGACGGTATCGGCATCGAGGTGCTTCAACAGGCAGTCGTCGAAAATCGGCCGGAAGTCTCCGCATGCGTCGAAGACCCGGGTGCAGCGCTGAAGATCGACCCCTTTGAGCTTTCCCGCCTTTGAATCGAACGTGGGGTTTCCCCAGCAGCATTCGAGTGCAACCCCTTCCGCCAGGGCGCTTTCGACGGCCCACGGGAAGGCCGGAAGCTCCTTTTCGGACTCCAGGGCGACCAGGGTGACCGATTCGGCCCCGATCCGCAGCGCCGTCTGGGCCGCATCCACCGCTACGTTTCCGCCGCCGATGACAACGACTCTTTTTCCGACCTCCGGAGCCTTCCCGCTTCGGACAGCCTTCAGAAAGGGGAGCCCATAATGGATCCCGTAAGCATCTTCCCCTTTGAGGTCGAGCCTTGCGTGCTTCGGGCAGCCGGTGGCGGCAATCACGGCATCGAATTGTTCTTTCAGCGTTTCAAGGCGGATCTCTTTCCCGAGGGTCACCCCGCAGCGGAATTCCACCCCCATCTTCTCCAGGATCCCGATTTCCTTTTCAAGCACAGATACCGGCAGCCTGAACGCGGGGATCGCCCAGCGCAGCATGCCGCCCGGTTCGCTTTCGGCATCGAAGACAACGACCCGGTGGCCCCGGACCCGCAGGTCGTATGCAGCCATCAATCCGGCCGGGCCGGATCCGACCACAGCGATTTCTTTTCCGGTTCGGGGTTTGATCCGGGGAAAAGGAGGCTCCGTGCTGTCGACCGTGCTATCGAATCGATCGACCAGATACCGCTTCAGGGCGCGAATCGCCAGGGATTCGCCTTCGGTTTCTTTCCTGTGGCACTTCTTTTCACACGGCTGGGAGCAGATACGCCCCAGGATTCCGGGGAAAGGCAGCGTCTCCCGCATCAGGGCGATCGCTTCTTCCTCCCTGCCGCGGGCGATCAACTGGATATACCCCTGGCAGTTCACGCCTAAGGGACAGGCCTGCCGGCATGGCGCCAGCTTCATCCGCAAGTTGTCTAGAATGCAGGATTCGACGCAGATGCCGCAGAAGGTGCATCGATCCTTATCGATCCGAATGTTGTCGGAAAGGCTTTCAAGCAGATTGAACCGCTGCATGCCCGCTTCCTTTAAGCCGGATGATCGGCGCGTGGCTTATCCGGATATCTTCAAAAGAATCGCCCTGCTTCAAAACGATGTGCTTCAGCCAATGCGGATCGTCGCGTTCAGGATAATCGGTTCTGAAATGCCAGGGCACCCACCGGCTTTCCTTTCTCTCCCGGGATGCCAGGGCGCATAAGGCGGCGCTGTGGATGATATTTTCCACCTCGAAAACCTTGAAGAGATCGTGAACGTCCCTGACGCAGACCATTTCCGATAACTCCCTCCGAAAACGATCCATCCACCAGATGGCCCGGTTCAGTTTGTACTCGTTCTTCGGGGGTTTGATGTAATCATCGATCATCCGCCGGACCTTGTATTCGAATTCTTCGACCGGAATCGGATTGTTCTTCTGATTCATCCGGTCCTCTCTTTCCTTTAAGAACTGGTCGACTTGATCTCGGTTCAGAACTGCACCACGGAGCGAAGCGGCGAATTCCGTCGCCTTCTCGGCTGCGATTTCCCCAAATACAAATGCCCCGGAGAGATGCCCCCTGGCAACCAGCGAAGTATCGCCGGCGGCATATAAACCCGGAACATTCGTCTCGGCGTTCTCGTTAACCCGAACGCCGGTCAGGCCATGGCCGCCGCAGAGGTAGACTTCGGTCGGCCAAAGCTCGATTTCGCCGCTTCTGAAATCGATACCCCGACCTTTGTAGAAGCGCTCGCACACCGGACGTTCGGTGGTGAACAGGATGGATTCGATATCGCGGATCTTCTCCTCCGGCAGGTGATCCATCCTGATGCGCATGGGGCCGGCGAAGTTCAGGTGTTCCTGATACATGGATCGGATGGAAGGATGCTCTTTGTCGCGCCTGACATCGAAAGCATTGAAGAGCCGAGCGCCCCGGGTCAGGGTGATGTATAGAAGAGGGGAATTGATATCCTTGACGATGTAGTAGACCAGCGTGTATTCAAAGCCACTGAGTTCGGCGCCCGCCCGGTAGGCCAGACAATAACCGTCGCCGGTGTTTCCCGGAAAATCATAAACGCCGTAAAGATGACCGTTGTCCGGCAGCCCGAACCGGGCCGTACCTCCGGATGAAACGATCACTGCCTTTGCCCGGCAGACAATCACCTCTCCCGTGCGGACATTCATGCCGATTGCGCCGGCCACACGATCTCCGACTTTGAGCAGCCGTACGGCCATGGTGCGGTTCAACACCCGGGTCCCCATATCGAGCGCGCGCTTGGCGAGAATCGTCTTGAGCTCCGGCTCCTTCATGGTCACGCAAAAGCGGCCCTTGGGATGCACCTGGAGGACCTCATACCGGTTGTTTTCATCTTTCGGAAAGAAGATTCCCCATGACTCCAGGCGCTTCATCATCGCATAGCTTCTTTCGGCCATACGGTAATTCACCGGCTCATCCATGATGCCTTCGCAGGCCAAGCCGTTCGATTCGACATAGAGTTCCGGCGAGGCGATTTCAGGAATCGCGACGATATTCAGGGCGTCCATTCCCCGGGCGATGCATCCGGAGTACTTGATTTCCCCCTTTTCCCAGACAACGACTTGCTGGTTCGGATTGACTTCTTTGGCCCGGATCGCACCCATTACTCCGGCACTCCCCCCGCCAATGATGAGGACGTCGGCCTCGATGACTGGATAATGACGCTTCATTTCAAACCCGATTCGGTTTTCTAGAGCAATAAGCTTCTTGTGCGGTCCAAAGCTAAATGATCCGGCGAAGTTTCTTCTCGTCGGACAAAAAGTAGGTCATCCGGTACTCGTACGGTTTCTCTTTGTAGGTAAGAGCGATCATTTCGACCGTCAGCAGGGGGTGGCCAACCTCCACTTGCAACAGCTTTGCGTTATCCTCGTCGGCCAGTGCGGCTCCGTAGAGCTCGATGTTATTTACCGTCGGTATGCCGAATTCTTCTTCCAACAACATGTACAGCAGGTTCTTTTCAAAATGAGATTTGTGGTAATCATTCAGGTTTTTGAACATTTTTCGAGGAAGATAAGAAATGCTGTGTATCAGCGGCTTGCCGCGCCAAACGAAGAGCCGTTTCATCTCGTAAAGATCCTCGGTCGTTTTGATCTTCAGGTGGCGATTGATCCGGTTGTCTCCATTTATGATATGAAATTCGATGAGCTTGATATCGGCATCGGCCACATTGCCGTAAAAATCGTCGACGAACGGATAGTATCGAATCTTTTTCCTTCGGATGGCCGTACTGGAAACATAGGTGCCTTTACCCTGGACACGGGTGAGGAGACCACGCTGAACCAATGTTTCGAGAGCCTTCCGGACGGTCGCCAGGCTGACATTGCCGAGTGCTGCAATTTTTCTTTCCGGGGGAATCTGCTCGCCGACAGCCAGCCGGCCATTCTCGATCTGTTCTTGAATGGCTCTTGCCAACTGGTGATAAATCGGCATTGCGTCTTCGCCGGAGATTGAGATGGGAAGGGCGGCTGCTTGATTCATTTGTTTTCTTCAGCCGAGATCCGTCTATTTGACGGATGATGAACGGCCCCCGTCATAATCGCGTATTTCATCGGTATTTAAAGAGCCAACTATCTCAAACTATTGAAGTTCATTTAAATTGATACGGTGCACCGGTGCACCTGTTAACCTTTGCAATACCAGGCCTGAAATTTCATGTCAATAGAAATTTGCAGAATACCGAAGATACTTCCACTGGGTCCATCCTCTCAGCGCCTTTTGAGCTTACTTGACACGACCCGATGAGTCGCTCAAAATTCAGGATAGAGAGCTCTATGGCAGATCTTTGACCCATTATTCCACCTTCCGATATTCCATTTCTCAAGCCCGGTGCACAGAGCCGATACTTGGCCTCCATTGATCGGCACACGGCATGGAGAAAAAGGTTATTGAAAAAGAAGACCGTTTAGGCTTAAGCTCCATGACAGCGACGCCCTCGATCGTCGAATCAAAGATAGCGGCCCGGGTGATCGTTTGCATATTTCCCGTCACCATCGCCTGGCTTCAGGCCGCTCTGGTCAGGTAAAAAGCAACTCTCTGGCCGTCCGAGGAGGACAAACCATGAAAAAGCGGATCTTTCTATTCCTGAGTTTTTTTCTTGTCTCCGTCATGGCAGAAGCTGTCGGTGCAACTGAATGCGAAGACCCGGAGCAATTGACCTTCTCCATTATTCCTACCGAAGAAACGATTCAAGAGCTGGCCATTTACAAACCGGTTATCGATTATCTTTCCAAACAGACAGGGAAAAAAATCGAATTTTACATGCCCACCTCCTATTCCACGGTGGTTGAAGCCATGGTTAACAAATGGGTTGACGTTGCGGTCCTAGGCCCCTACTCATATGTGATTGCCCACAAAAAAGATCCCAATATCGTGGTCTTTGCCACCTATGCCAAACGGCCGGGTCATATCGTGGAAGAAGGACCGGCTTACAAGGCGGTGCTCATTACGCAGAAGGACAGCGGCTTGACCACGATCGCATCCCTCAAGGGCAAGACGGTGGCATTGACCGACCCGGACAGCACATCCGGAAGCCTGCTGCCAAGAGGCGTTTTTTCCGAAGATGTACTGAACGGCGCTCCTTTGGAATCACACTTCAGGAAAGTTGTCTACTCCGGTGGCCATGATCTGTCCATCATGTCCGTTTACGAGGGCAAAGCCGACGCTGCTTTTGTAGCCACCCATCGATTCGATAACGTCATCGACAGGGGCATGGTAAAAAAAGAAGATTTCAACTACATCTGGTGGTCGGCCACCGTTCCGCAGGATCCATTCGCCTACCGCATGTCCCTTTGTCCGGAGCTGAGGGAAAAAATCCGGCAAACCTTCTTGACCTTGCACCAGGTACCGGAAACAAAGCCCTGGCTGGATAATTTGAAATCCAAAGAATTTGTGCCGATGACCGATGCCGATTACGATGTCATTCGCATTTGGCGAAAGGTCAAACAAAATGCAAAGAAATAATCACCCGAATAAAAGAGTTGGGAGCCAAAGCGCAATCTGCGGAAAGAAATAAACCGCAGCCACGCCGATGATTTGGAGACCCATGAACGGCAGCATCCCCTTATAGATATCCAGCAGTTCCCAATCCGGCATGATGCCCTTGATATAGTAGGCGGATAGAGCCACCGGCGGAGAGAGCCAGCAGGTCTGCAGCACGACGGCCAGCAGGATGCCAAACCATATCATGTTTACTTTCATCTCCGTGATAACCGGAAGGAAAATAGGGACGATGATGACCACGATGGGAACCCACTCCAGGGGCCAGCCCAGGATGAAACAGGCCACCAGGATGCCGACGATAAAGAACCAGGGGGGAAGGTCCAAGGAAAGCAGAGTATTGGCGATGAATGCCGGAGTCCCCATAGAGGAGAAAACCACTCCCATGAATGTCGAAGCGGCAAGAAGAATCATCACCATGCTGGTCGTTTCGGCCGTGCGGTAGACGGATTCCTTCAAGAGGCTGAAGGTCAGTTTCCCGTTCAGCAGGGTTATGATCAAGGCCCCGAGGCACCCGAGGGCCGCGCCTTCCGTGGGTGTGGCCGTTCCCGTGATAATGGTGCCCAGTGTTGCCAGGATGAGGGTTGCCGGCGGCAGGAGCCCTAGAAAGAACTCGCGAAGCTTGTAGCTTGTGGGTACGTTGAGATCTTTCTCAGGAAGAGGCGGACCCAACTCCGGCTTGATCAGGACCCGGATCATCGTATAGATGACATACAGGGTGGCGAGCAGGATCCCGGGCAGGATCGCTGCAGCGAACAGCCGTGCAACGGAAACCTGCATCACCGGCCCCATGACCACCAGCATGATGCTGGGAGGGATCAGGATCCCGAGGGTTCCGCCGGCGGTGATCGCTCCGGCGCTGAGCCCGGTGTCGTAGTTGGACTTTTTCATGACGGGAGCGGCCATCAGTCCGATGATTGTGACGGAAGCCCCCACGATTCCCGTTGCCGCTGCGAACAGAGTCGCCGAGAAGATCGTCCCCATGTACAGAGACCCTTTGAGCCGTCCGGACATGAGCAGAAGCGCCCGGAAGAGACGTTCCATCAGCCCGGCCTTCTCGAGGACATAGCCCATGAAGGTAAAAAGGGCCACCGCCGCAAGAATCGTATCCATCATCGTGGTGAACCACGAAAGGGTCATCAGGTAAAACACCTTGGGACCCAGCCCGATGTAGCCGAATATCATGCCGAGTGTGATCAGCGTGAAAGAAATCGGGAATCCGACACAGATAAACAGGAAGAGGCCTCCCAGTAGTATCAACCCGTATATTTCCAAGCTCATTTCTGCCTCCTAGACCGACTTCAGACATTCAAGGAACTCCACCATCCCATCGAGCAAAGCATCGCCGACCTGCGGCAATGACAATACGGCAAAGCGGGTGAATAACGGCTTCATGTAATCTCGGTGGGCGTCTCCTCCCGGTGGCGGATGTCTTCTCCTGTCAGCAACAACTTAATCGATTTGAGAAGCTCCGAGATTCCTTGAAGGAGCAGCAGGATACCGCCTAGGGGAATGGTCGATTTGTACCAGTAGGCCGGGGGCCTCCAGGTCGTCATCAGCTCCTCCCGCAAGTCCCAGGAATCAGCGGCGTAGCCCCAGCTCAGCCAGATGAACATCACGATCCCGGGGAGAAAAAGGAACAGATAGCAGCATACGTCGACCCAGCATTGCGTACGTGGCGACCATTTTTGGTAAAGAAAATCGGTCCGGATATGCTTTCCCATATACAGGGTCAAGGCACCGGCAAGCCAATAGTGAGCGCCGTAGCACATGGTAGAGATATCGATCGCCCATAGCGTGGGACGGTAGACGTAGCGAATGAAGACCTCCCAGACCAGCACGGCCGACATCGGGATGATGAGCCAGGAAGCGATTTTTCCCGACCATATGCTGATCTGGTCGATCCCCTGGATGATCCGATCGATATGCTTCATCGTTTCAGTCTCCGAAATCATTTCTGGATGACCCGCCCGCTGAGCCATCCCCTTTAATTAAAATGGATGTTTTTCCCACTCCGTTATCGACTTCGCCTGCAACGCCCTACCGGGCCGAACCTTCCCGGCAGGTTCCGGCAAGGTTCGGCCATGGCAAGATGCTTGTGGCGATCCGATCGCGGGCCAGGCCCGTCCTGGGACGCGCCCCGCACGTTTTACAAGCGCTTATTTTACTTCCGCAGCCCCGGCGATCAACTGCGTCAGCTTGTTGGTCTCTTTGGTGAAGGGAACCACGACCTTTGCATACGCGCGCTGTGAATCGAGGACCTTTTTAAAGAACGGGTTTTTCGCTGACATTTGATCGAGCACCTTCTTCGACGATTTGATGAAGGATTCCGAATAGCCGGGAGGTGCGTCGAACACCTTGACGCCTTTTTCATCGAGCAGTATTTTCAGGGCCTTGGCGTTTTCCTCGATGAAGTACAAGATCCCATCGAGAATCGACTTTGTGGTTGCGCATTGAACGATCGCCTGGAGATCCGGGGGCAGTTTACGCCATGCCTCGCCGTTGATCATGATATCCTGAATGCCGATCGCCTGGTGGAGTCCCTGGAGGGAGTAAAACTTAGCGACGTCATAGAGCCCCAATTTCAGGTCGCTGGCCGTATTGATCCATTCGCCGCCGTCGATCAGCCCCCTCTCCAAAGAGGGGATCAGCTCGCCTCCGGACACGTTCACCGGGGTGCCGCCCATGTCCTTCAGGACGTCCGACGACAAGCCCGAAGACATGCGGAATCTCATTTTCAGGAAATCATCGAGCGTCTTGGGCTCCTTCTTGGTCCACCCGAAGGCCTCGGGTCCGTCCGGTGCGATCAGGAAGGGCATGACGTCCATCTTGAGGACGTCCCGGTAAAATTCCACATAGAGGTCCCGACCTCCCCCCTGCAGGTACCAGGAAAGATGGTTGGTCAGGTCCAGACCGCTTCCGGAGCCGCCGAGCGGGGAGCTGAAAAGACTCCCGGCCGGGTGTTT
>QZKK01000103.1 GCA_003599475.1 Desulfobacteraceae bacterium | reverse complement strand
GCAGCGGTTCCGCGGAACGCAGGGATCTCGAGATCTCTGAAATCTCACGCGCCCTGAAGGGGTTGGCCAAAGAAGTCGACATTCCGGTCATGGCGCTTTCCCAGTTGAACCGAAAGCTCGAGGAGCGGAGCGATAAACGCCCCCTGCTCTCGGATCTTCGGGAATCCGGGGCACTCGAGCAGGATGCCGATGTCGTTGCCTTCATCTATCGGGATGAAGTCTATAATCGGGAAGAAAACAACCCGAACAAAGGGGTTGCGGAAGTGCTGCTGCGAAAGCAGCGCAACGGACCGACCGGCGACGTGTCGCTTAAGTTCTTCGATGCCTATACCCGATTCGAAGACCTGCAGGACTCGAAGCTTTTAAAGCAGTACGAATAGATGTCCGATTTTAAGGAACAGGACGTTTCATGCAGGATGTGATGGATACGGATGCTGCCAAGCGAATCGGCATTGCAGCCGCTTATAAAGGGGGGCAAGTCCTGCGTGCACATTTTGGAAAGGTCCTTAAAATCGACAAAAAGGGCCCGACCGATCTTGTGACCGAAGCCGATCGGCAATCTGAAAAGGCCATCATCGAGACAATCCGCGCGGCCTTCCCGGAACATGCCGTACTGGCCGAAGAAAGCGGGATGAGTGCCGGAGCGCGGGATATCCGATGGTATATCGATCCCCTCGATGGCACCACCAACTTTGCACACGGGCTGAACCTCTTTTGCGTTTCCATCGCCTGCGCCGTCGATGGAGATATCGCGCTCGGGATCGTGCTTGGCCCCCTGACCGATGAATTGTTCGTTGCCGTCAAGGGACAGGGCGCTACACGGAACGGCCGGTCCATTCGGGTATCCAACACCCGATCCGTAAGTGAAAGCTTGCTCGTGACCGGCTTTCCCTACGATTCCGAAAAGGACCATTTCCCCATCATCCGGCGTTTTTCAAACTGTCTGAAGGTCGCCCAGGGAATTCGCCGGCTCGGTTCGGCCGCACTCGATCTCTGTTACCTGGCCTGCGGACGATTTGCCGGATACTGGGAACAGAACCTTCATCCTTGGGACACGGCGGCAGGATTTCTCATCGCCAAAGAGTCCGGGGCTGAGGTAACGGATTTTTCAAATGCTGCATTTTCCGTGGACAAGCCGGAGCTGCTGGCAACCAACGGCAAGATTCATGACGAAATGCTGATGCTGCTTAAAATTGAGGATAGAACATGAAAAAAGTACTTCTCGGTAAACGGGTTCTCGATCTACATCTCGGATGCCTCGGGGAGTTCAGCCCGAAGGATCCGGTCTGTAAACTTCGCTGCGCACTCCGCCTGCGCTGCGTCATCGAACAGGACCAGAATGAGCGCACGGAAATCCTGGAAGAATTGGTATCCTTCGATGGGGTTCCAATGAAACTGCAATAAGAACGGTCGCGAGGTCAATTGGTTGAGTCGTTAAGAAGGGAAAGGAGCGAGTGACGACTCAACCGAGCCTACTGGAAATTACCCGAATCCAATTTCTTGCAGAGATATTTGATCTGCTCCCGCATTGTGCCGTTTGTCCTGATCTCCCGCTCCACCAATCCGATTGAATGCAGAACGGTGGCATGATACCGGTTGAAGCTTTTTCCGATAGCCTGAAGCGGCTGATCGGTAAACTTCCTGGAAAGATAGATGGCAATCTGGCGAGGCCTGACGACCGAATGCTTCCTTGAATTCGAAACCAAATCCTCGGCGGATATGTTGCAGTGCTTGCAGACGAGCTTTTTGATGCTCTCGATCGTAATCAGTTTGCTTTTGTTGGAAATATTTTGGACGACGCTCTGGGCCAGCTTCAGATCGATCGGTTTGCTCAGCAGGGAAGACTTGGCGGCAACCCCGATCAATCCGCTTTCAAGCTGGCGTACATTCTCGGAAAGCTCTCCTGCCAGGTACTGAGTCACCTCCTCGGGGATTTCGATTCCATTGTCCAGCGACTTTTTCTGCAGGATGCGCACCCGGGTTCTGAAATTGGGTGGTTCCATGTTGGAAATCAGCGTGCTTAAAAGCCTCGACTTCAATTGATCGTGCAATTTGGGAATATCGGAGGGCAGGTAGCAGCTCGTGAAAATCAGTTTCTTGCTGGCGTTGAGGAGACAGTCGAGCGTCAAGGAAAGCTCGATCTGGGTCCGCTCCTTTCCGGTCAGATAATGGATGTCTTCGAGCAACAGGACATCGCATTGGGAGCGGTATTTCTCCTTGAATTTATCGATGGAACCATTGCGATAGGAATAGACCATCTCATTGGTAAAATCTTCTGCGGTGATGTAATAGACCCGTTCGTTGGGAAACTCACACAGGATGTGGTGTCCGACCGCCTGAGACAGGTGGCTTTTCCCCATTCCCGGGTTTGCGATGAGCAGAAGAGTATTCTGCTGGCAGTTTTTCTGTGATGCCATGGAAACTGCCGCTGAATAGGCGAAATCGTTGTTGCCCCCGACAACGAAATGGTCGAAGGTAAAATTCCTTCTCAACATCCTGCCGGCATGGGGTTGAAGGTTGATGCTCGGAAGAGGGATCTGGCGATCGGTCCCCGCCTCCATGCTCTCTGCCGGTTCTTGCTGGAGGGAAACCTCGATCAGGACGCAGCAGGGCTTTCCGAAAGCCTTGCAAACCTCCCCTTCGATCAGCGGCCCGTATTGGCTGTGAACGCGTTTTTTGGAAAAGTAGTTCGGCGTCGACAGAACGAACCGATCTGCCTGACAGGTTTGAAGTCTCAGAGGCTCGATCCACATCCGATAGCTATGCCCCGGAACGCGTTCTTTGATCGCCGCTTTTGCCTTCGCCCAAATTGTCTCCATAACTATCTTTCCGCTTGAAAGAACTGTATAATTCTTCTCGAAACCCCCCGATGACACATAAAAATACAGGATAGCGACTATAAACAGCAATATGGAATGGTTATTGCATTTTGAACACTAGGTGGTAGCTGCCTCTCCAGAACTGTTGGGCCTCTTCTATTCCATTGCCGGCCGGGTGTCAAACCGAAAAATATCGCTTCAGGGCTGTTTTTGAAGTGAGTTATCAACAATTATTATCCATCCGATTTTATTTGATAATCCTGCATACGAGCAATCAACTGCTTCTAAATACGACCTTTTTGTCGCGCTCTCATTTTTTCAAGCATTTTAAACAGATTCCCGACAATGCCCGAAGTTTCGACAATCGTTTACCCTGCTATTTTCTTCCTTTTTCTCCGATTATCTTCTATTTTCATTTAAAGGTAGGACCCGATCTCCGATCGTGATAAATTCAGGTGCCGCTTCAAACGATTTGTAAAAAAGGTTCTGCCCAGGTAGAATATGGCTTTTGGGAAAAAACCGTCTACAAGTGGAAATGAAAGGCGATGGAAGCCGAAAAGATCATCATTCGCGGGGCAAGACAGCACAACCTGAAAAATATCGATGTGGATGTCCCCCGAAACCGCCTTGTTGTCGTGACCGGCCTTTCCGGATCGGGAAAATCGACTCTTGCATTCGACACCCTTTATGCCGAAGGCCAGCGGCGATACGTGGAATCGCTTTCAACCTATGCCCGTCAGTTCCTGGAACAGATGGATAAACCGGACGTCGATACAATCACAGGGCTTTCTCCCGCGATCGCTCTCGAGCAGAAGACCGCCGCTCACAACCCGCGCTCTACGGTAGGGACGGTAACCGAAGTTTACGACTACCTGCGTCTGCTCTTTGCCCGGATCGGCACCCCGTTCTGCCACCGCTGCGGACAGCGGATCACATCCCAGACTGTCGATCAGATGGTCGATGCCGTCCTATCGCTCCCCCCTCAGTCAAAGATCATCATCCTGTCTCCTCTAGTGACCGGACAGGCCGGGAATCACGACCCGCTGATCCGCAGGCTCAAGAGAGACGGCTTTGCACGAGTCCGCATCGACGGACGCATTCATGAAATCGAATCGGTCGGCAGGCTCGACCCCAAAAAAACCTACACCCTCGAAGCTGTGGTGGACCGATTGATCGTCAAGGATTCCATCCGCAACCGATTGGCGGATTCCCTGGAATTGGCGTTGTCGCTCTCGGACGGATTCGTGAGCATCGATATCGAAGGGATGGAGCCGTTGCGCTTCAGCGAAAGGGCCGTATGTTCGGGCTGCGGCGCCGGATACCCGGAGTTGACCCCGGCGAGTTTTTCTTTCAACTCCCCGCATGGAGCCTGCAAGACATGCGACGGCATGGGCGCAATCAGCGCCTTTGATCCGGAACTCATCGTGCCGAATCCTCACCTCTCGTTGAGAGAGGGTGCCGTTGCGCCGTGGGCGAAACGGAACTCGGTTTACTTTTTCGAGTTTTTGGATGCGTTGACCGGCCACTACGGCACCGATATTCACACCCCCTACGCGGACCTGTCCGATTCGTTCAAAAAGGTCCTTTTATTCGGGTCCGGGGAGGAGAAGATCCGGTTCTATTTTGAACGGAACGGACGCCGCACCATCCATGAAAAGCCCTATGAGGGAATCATTCCCACTCTGGAGCGGCGTTATGTTGAAACCGATTCGTACCCGGTCCGCGAAGAGATCAAAGGATTCATGAATTCGCGCCCCTGTCCCGATTGTTCCGGGATCAAACTCAATCCGCAGAGCAGGGCCGTTCGCGTCGGAAACCTTTCCATCCACGAGATCGCCTCCCTGCCGGTTGCCGATTCGCACGCCTTTTTCCGGCGGCTGCCGCTGGAGGGAAAATCGAAAACCATAGCGGAGCGGATTCAGAGGGAGATCCTGGAAAGGCTCGACTTTCTCCAAAACGTCGGCCTGTCTTACCTGACGCTGGACAGGCCTGCCTCCACCCTCTCCGGCGGAGAAAGCCAGAGAATCCGACTCGCCACCCAGATCGGCTCCAAGCTGACCGGAGTCCTCTATGTCCTGGATGAGCCGAGCATCGGGCTGCACCCGAGAGACAACCGACGGCTGATCGAGATCCTGCTCCAGATGCGCAACATCGGAAACACCGTTCTTGTCGTAGAACATGACGAGAATACGATTCTTGAAGCCGACCATGTCATTGAAATGGGTCCGGGCGCGGGAGTAAACGGCGGGCAAGTCGTTTTTTCAGGTCCTCCCGACGCCCTTTTGAAACATGAAACTTCCCTTACCGGACAGTATCTTTCCGGCCGGAAGCGGATCGAAATACCGGCAAGGAGGCGTTCCGGCAGCGGCCGCCGTGTTACCGTCAGAGGAGCCTCCGCAAACAACCTGAAGGGCATCGACGTCGAATTTCCCCTCGGATGCTTCATCTGCGTCACCGGAGTATCGGGATCGGGGAAATCGACCCTTGTCCTTGAAACCCTGTATCGGGCGATCGCGCAAAAGCTCTACCGCACCCGCACCTCAGCCGGCGCATACAGCGAGTTGAGCGGACTCGAGCATCTCGACAAGGCGATCCACATCGACCAGTCCCCGATCGGAAAAACCCCGCGCTCGAATCCCGGCACCTATACCGGCGTATTCGGCACCATCCGGGAACTGTTCGCGAAAACGCCGGATTCCCGCGTGCGAGGCTACGGTCCCGGCCGGTTCAGCTTCAACGTCAAGGGCGGCCGGTGCGAGGCCTGCCAGGGTGAGGGAATCATCCGAATCGAGATGCATTTTCTGCCCGATGTCTACGTTGCCTGCGACGTCTGCCGCGGCAAACGATACAACCGGGAAACACTCGAAGTAAAATACAAGGGGAAAAACATCTCTGAGGTTCTCGGCATGACCGTCCAGCAGGCCATGCAGTTTTTCGGAAACATCGGCCAGATTCGGATCAAGCTGGAAACCATGGTCGATGTCGGCATCGGGTACATCTGCCTGGGGCAGCCGGCAACGACCCTTTCCGGCGGCGAAGCCCAGCGAATCAAGTTGGCGCGTGAACTGAGCAAAAAGGGGACCGGCAATACGCTCTATATTCTGGATGAACCGACCACCGGACTTCACGCGGACGACATCCAAAAGCTTCTTCTGGTGCTCAACCGGCTCGTCGATGCGGGAAACACCGTGATCATCATCGAGCACCAGTTGGATATCGTCAAAACCGCCGACTTCATCATCGATCTCGGCCCGGAAGGGGGAAGCCGCGGCGGGCATGTCGTCGGATGCGGCACACCGGAGGCAATCGCCGAAATTTCCGAATCCTACACCGGCCAGTATCTGAAGCGCGTCCTCCGGCCGCGGCGGCGGATGGATCGTGAAGAGCTGGAGAAGAGAGGCTCTGCAGGGTTGCACCCATAGAAAGGGTGCAACCCTGCAGAAAGATTCGATTGCAGGGGATTATTATTTGGCGCCGAACAGAGCGGCGATTGCGCCTGCCTGAGGATGTGCATAGATGAGGATCAGAGAGATGACCAACGAATAAATACAAAGAGATTCGATCATGGCAAGACCGATGAGCATGGTCACGGTCACCTTGCCGGATGATTCCGGGTTTCTCGCGATCCCCTCGACTGCGGCTCTCAATCCGAAACTCTGAGCGATTCCGCAGACAGCGGCTGCAACGGCAAGACCGAATCCTGCTGCTGCCACACTCATGATAAAGAAGTCCAACGCTTTTGCTTCCATACTCGATTCTACCTCCTCTTCAATTTAAATTCCCTTTTCAAATCGACCTTTTCAACCTTTTTTCCGGTATTCGAATAACCGCAACCGTTTACTGTATCCCAGATCTCTCCGGCTTCTCTCCAGCTGACCCGAAACGAATGGACACAGTCTCGATTCCGGCATTGACAAGTAAGTCGTTTAGTGCGCATGCTCCATGGCGCCGCTGAAATAAATGATGGACAGCAGGAAGAAAACAAAGGCCTGCACCAGGGCAACAAAGATCCCGAGCGCCATGATCGGCAGCGGCGCGAAAAACGCCCCCGCCAGGAAGAAGAGAATCCCCAGCACAAGCTCGTGCCCCATCATGTTGCCGAAAAGCCGGAAAGACAACGACAGGACCCTCGCAAAATGGGCGATCACTTCTATCGGAAAGATGATGGGCACCATCCACCAGATCGGGCCCAAAAAGTGTTTGATGTATTTGGCTCCATGGTACTTGAGCCCGATATAGTGAGTAAAGACAAAGACCGTCAAGGCGCAGGATGCCGTGGTGTTCAAGCTTGCCGTCGGAGGAAAGAATCCGGGCACAAGCCCCAGCAGGTTGCAGGTGAGAATATAGATGAAGATGGTGGCCACCACCGGAAGAAACCATCGGCCCTCCTCTCCGGTGATATCCACCATGAAATCTTCGATACCGGCAATGATCACCTCGAAGAAGTTCTGAGCGCCGGTCGGAATCAGGCTGGTTTTCTTTGCAGCGATCGAGCCGGAGACGATCAGAAGAAGCATGACCACCCATGAATAGATCACATGCGGGTAGTGATGCGCAAAAGAGCCCAGACCGATCCATTCGAAAACTTTAACGAAAAAAAGGTATGGATGTACCACTTTAGACCGCCTCCTCACATATCATTCGCTTCAATTCATAGAGGGTGCCTGCAAGAATACTGGCAACCACGATCGAAAGTCCGATGAAAAGTCCCAGGGGATGCACATACCCCCTGGAGATCAGCATGAAAATGACGGCGCCGCTGATCAGAAATCTTACATACGATTTTGCCATCAGGGCGGCATGCGACGAAAGATGCGGCGGCGTCAACGCCTTCTTCAGGGTGCGATACATCAGGTGGAAATTGAGGCTGACGATCAGGCCGCCGCAAACGATCCCTTTGGTGACATGGGAAGAGGCAAGATAGAATCCGAACAGGCTTGCCGCCCCAAAAAGGATCCAGTTGGATCGGAGGACAAATCGTAAGAGCCGCTCCTGAATATTAACCGGGTATTGCATCAACACGCCTTTATAGCTTTCTGCTTTTCTGGATGGCCAGGGCGATGTTCCGGAAAGCGGCAATCACCCCCAGGACGAGAAAGAAAAGCGTCAGATACGGTGCCGTATGAAACACCTTATCCAGATAGACCCCGATCGCCAATCCAATGACAATCGAAAGCGCGATGGAAAAACCGAGGCTGCTGAAATACGCCAGTTGTCTGAGCTGCCGCCTGGTCTCTCTTTTCATCGTGCTATCGGGACCCGAAACGAATAAATCGCCCATTTCACGCCCGCAAGCCCACTATCATAGGTTTTCGGGCAAGTCAATGCCAAATTGACCGGATCCGGTATCGACTCAGAGCGCAATGGATTTCGAATCGAAAACCGGGCCGTCGATGCACGCATGAAAGTAGCTTCCGTCTGCACGTCGATTCGCGACGGCGCATCCCAGACAGGCGCCGACGCCGCAAGCCATCGCACTCTCGAGGGATATCTCACAGGGCACCGCCCGGGCCTCGGCCAGGTCGATGACACACCGGAGCATATCCGACGGCCCGCATGCATACAACCGATCGGGCGGGGACTGTCGCACAGCGGCTGCCAAGGGATGGGTGACAAAACATCTATCGCCTTCAGATCCGTCGTCTGTGGTTGTAAAGACGCTAATCCCCAGATCGGCAAACGCCTCCTTGCACAACAGATCTCCCCTGGAACGCCCTCCCAAGAAAAGGGTGACCGCCGAGGGGTCGAAGCCTTTCTCGGTGAGAAACTCAGCTAAAAACCGCATCGGAGCCACTCCGATCCCGCCTGCGGCCATGAATATCCGGCGTTCACTCCCGGAGACGGTAAATCCATTTCCCAGTGGTCCGATCAGGTCGAGGGTTTCCCCCTCCCGGCAGCGCGAAAATTTCCGAGTCCCCTCCCCGACGACCTTGTACAAAATCTCCAGTCCGAAGACTCTCCCGCTGCTTGAGAGAAGTCCGTGAATGGAAAAGGGCCTTCGCAGCAGGGGCGTGATCTGATCCGGAAGTTTCAGCATGACGAACTGTCCGGGTACGGATGCAGCATACTTCGGGCGGCATGTCACCCCCATCTGAAAATAACCCGGGCCGATCTGATGATTCCAAAGGATGCGAACCGTATCCTGATACATGTCCGATTCCGTTTGCATTCAAATGATGATTGCACCAAAATCGGTTTTGTATCACGAGAGGCGGGGAATCCGCAAGCGCTTATTCGGTGAAAAACTAGACCAGGATGCTGAGAACGCCCGGATGGTCCTCGATCATCCGGTCTGCCAGCGAGGCTGAGGAAAGCGCCTCGTGCCCCACCGTCCGGCAGCTCATGTCGTGGACGATAAAGCCTGACTTTTGCAGTCTTTCCAGCAGATGCGGCATTTGGGATTCGATCAGCAGCCGGGACGAATCGTCCTGAACGCTGAAAAGACCGGTGATTGCGCCCTTGAGGATGGAAAGATCCACCTGCAGATTTCCCAATCCGGACATCTCCAATAGAAGCGATACCCGGATGATTCGATCCTCCCCCGGTCCGGACGATCTGCTCCCGAGATCGACCAGCACCTGACCGAATCGAATGTCCCTGTCAAACAGGACGGGAACCGGAACCAGAAACCGAGCGGATTCCTTCGAAGCATGGTGATTCAAAACCTGGAGCCGCTCGATGTTTTCTAATAGAAGATGAAGATCGTTGATTCCCCCGAAATCTTCCTTTTCGGCGTTTTGCATGAGAAGCAGGGAGAGGCCTTTCAGATCTCCTTCGATGAACCGCTGCAGGAAAGGCTGCGGCAGGCTCCTTTTCGCTTCGATGACCGAAAGCAGCTTGTGCTCCCAGGTCAGACCGCTATTCCGGACGAATCCTCGAGTCCGGTCGGGATCCGCAACATCGGATTCCGGAGCGATCGCCTTGACCAGGCGCTCGATCGATATCAGGGCGGCTCTTGCCAGGGGGGTCTCCGGCTGACTCTTCAAGTTCCGCAGCAGCTTGCCGAGGGCGCCGTAAGGGCAGAGACGGCGAAAGTCCGAAAAGCAATCGGGAGGCAGTTGCAGGAAACTGCCCCCTCTGGTTTCAACATATTGAAATCCGGGTCGGGATCCGGTGTGGGTCACCCGAAGCGAGATTTTCTGGCCCGGCTTGAATGGGATGCAGGTGTGCGCAGAGAAGGTTTTTCCCTTCATCTTCAGGAGCACCTGCCTGGGAGAAATGCTGCGAACGACCTCGGCTTCAACGATCTGACCCTTGCCGAGGCCGGAAAGCACGCGGCCGGGGGGAACACCTTTGTCTTCCACCTGGATTTCCGAACCGAAAGCGATGATCTGAGAAATGCCGAGGTTCATGGGTTACCCGCAACCCGAACTATGCTCCCGGATTCGGGATGTCCCGCTCCAGTTTCAAAAACTTCCGTTTGAGCTCGAATACCATATCGACTTCTCTCTTTGGCATGGAAAGCCTTTGCGCCACGGCATCCGAATCGAGGCCCTGATCGAAAAGAGCGAGGACAGCCTTTTGCTGATCGTAGACATCGTTTTTCGCCCCGGCGCCCGGGACCGATCCGCCCAGGCACGTTTCCGCCCGGCCGACGAGCAGATTGAGGCTGATGATCCGACTGTCCAGGGTCTCGTTGAGGCTTCGGATGAGTCGATTCTTCTCCTTGAGCTGATTTTCAAAGGCTTTGGCGGTTGCATCGGCCTCTTTCAGCAGAGGCTCGATCATCCCGATGATCTTTCCTGCGCTCTCTTTCGAGGCATCGTCGGGCGGACTCCGATGACTTCGGAGAAAATAGAGAACTGTGAGGATCAGCACCAGGTCGATCAGCATTTGAAAAGCGACCCAGAATTCGACGGTAAACATCTCCATGATCTCTATGCCACCGTATCCACGAATTTTCCGCGGCTTCGGGGTTTGACCGCAGCATCCTCCGCCGGCGGGTTGCCTCCCCCTTTTGCGCTTCGACGCTCTTTCCTTTTATCCGACTCTTTATCGTCCGGTTTTTTCTTCAATTGGGCGGGCTTTGAATCTTCGGAGTTCTGAATCGTTGACCGCTGCGCCTGTTCTCTTACCCTCTGCTGCCCTGCCGCCAATTGACTTTGCTCCTGAACGGCGTGAAGGATGTTCTGGGCGGCTTTCGCCCTGCCGCTTTGCTGGACGATGATATTGACATCCGAAAGGGTCGTCATGGCCGATACTCCTTTGGCGCTCTCCTAAGCATTCAATACACGACAAGTGCATCCACGACGATATCCCGGACGGCTCGCTCCGGAAAAGATCTGTTCACCGCCTTGAGAATCTCCAGCTTTAGACTGATTTCATTGAAATTTGCCTTGTCGATCGATTTCAGAAGGCCCCGTATCGCTTCATATATGATATTTCGGTAAAAAGCGGTGTGCGCTTTAATCAGGGACACGGCCTTTGCGTTGGTCAGCTCGACGGATACATCGACGGTGATGTAGGCTAAATCCTTGCGGTCCGCGGGTGCCGAAACAAGGAACCCTTTCAGGTCAAATGAGAGGGGGGATATCCTGAGCGAAGCGGGAAGCTGAGCATCCGGAATGTTTACAACTGGAAAAGTCGAAACTTCCGGTTTGCCCGGGTGCCGGATTTCCCGGCTGTTCGCCCATAAAAAAGCGTTTACGGCCATTCCCAAAATCACCGCCATCGATGCGGCGATCCAAAATTCCCTGCCGGGAGACCATCTGTTTCTGCAAACCGGCGGTCGAGCGATCGTCTCCCGGGGGACTTCTTCCAAAACAACCCTGTCGGCAAAGGTTTTCGCCGATTCATCTGCATCCTTCCCTGCAGGGGCATCGGCGAGAGGGATTTCCGCCGGCGCCTCTTGCCCGGCATGGGATTTTAACGAAGCCCGATTTTCCGACTGTTCGGGAATCGCTTTCGATTCGGGAGCGTCCTCATCTCCGAGAAGACGGTCGATTTCTTCCTGAGAAACAAATTCCGCTTCTTTTTCGATCGGCATGGGCTGCATCTCCGGAGCCTCTCTCAGGCTCCTCTCAGGCTCTGTGATAGCCTTTGAGCCTCGACCTCAACTTGATCAGGGCGAGGGTGTGGATCTGACATATTCTCGACTCCGTAAGATCGAGGATGTGCCCGATCTCCTTCAAGGTGAGATCCTCGAAATAGTAGAACGAGACAACCATCTGCTCCTTTTCGGAAAGTGTTTTGACGGCCTCTGCAAGATACTTCCTCATTTCATTGTTGACCACGTTCTGGGCCGGATCATCCTCGCTCAGGACCCTTTCCTGAAAAGATTTCTTGGTCAGGGTATCGTTGTCTTCATCCTTTATGTACTCGTCAAGGCTGAAGAGCCCGATGCCGTGTATGTTGGAAAGCAGCTTGCAGTAATCGTCCAACTCCATTCCGATCTCCTTTGCCACTTCCCAATCTTCGGCGGGCCTGCCCTCGCGCGATTCCACAGCCGACAAAGCCTTTTCGATCTGTTGGATTTTTTTCCTCATGGATCGGGAATACCAGTCCATGCTGCGGAGCTCGTCCAGAATGGCCCCCTTGATCCGGTAGGCTGCATAGGTCTTCAGGTCGACCTCTTTTGTGGGGTCGAATCGGTCGATGGCATCGATCAGGCCAAGACAGCCGGCACTGATCAACTCGTCAAAAGAAATGCTGGAAGGAATTCGCATGGCCATCCGGCCGGCGATGTGTTTGACCAGGGGGGCATACCCGACGATCATGGCCTCGCGTTCCTTCCGGTTGAAGCCCCGAAAAGCCTTCTTCTCATCATTTTTTGCCGATTTTTGTGCGGTATGCATTTGATTCCCGTCTCTTTTCGCTTTTTAATCGTTCAGCCGTCAGGCTCGCAAACACGGAAAGGATCATGAAGTCAAACCGTAACCGTTCACCGGGTTCAGCGTTCAAAGGTTCAACGTTGGCGTAATTTCAATGGTTAGGTCTCAATGATTGCTGTTGATGTCCCCTCGTATTTTGAGTTGAAACCTGGAAACCGGCGCAATCCTTAACCTCTGAACCTTGAACCTTTGAACCCCTGAACGTTTACCTCAAAGAACCCCCGATTGGAGTCTTCGGCAGCTCTTGTCGTTTTCAGCGCGAAACTCCAGGTACCGCTTGAGGAAAAACTTGATATTTCCGTCCGATTCAATGGTTCTCGGCCACTCCAGAAGCTCTTCCGCGATTCTTTCGATGCCTTTGCTGAACTCGGCTTCGGGATACATTTCCATCATCGATTTCCTGTGCTTGACCGCCTTCCTGACCAGATCGTCCAGCGGAATGAACCCGACATACTCGATGACGACTCCCTCCAGAAACCGATCGGTGGCCTGGCACAGGTTGGCGTAAACTGCCTTGGCTTCCCTGTCGTCTTTGACCATGTTGACCAGGAGTTTGAAATACCGGGTGCCGTGTTGCAGTCCCATGACCTTCATTACCGCATAGGCGTCGGTGATGGAGGTCGGCTCCGGGGTGGCGACAACCATGCAGTCATCGGCGGAAAGGTTGAAATAGATCACGTTCTGTGAAATGCCCGCGGAGGTATCGACGAGCATCATGTCGAATCTGTCTTCCAGCGCTTCGAACTCGCCCATAAGGCTCATCTTCTGCCCGTCCGTCAACTGTGTCAGATTGACGAAACCGGAACCCGCCGGAATGATCCGCACACCCGAAGGCCCCTCCACGATGATCTCCGGAAGAGTCTTTTCACCGGTGACCACATCTCCGATGTTATATTCCGGGTGCACCCCGAAGATGATATCGATATTGGCAAGCCCCAGGTCCGCATCCAGTACGAGGATCCTTTTGCCCAGACGTGAAAGCGCTACGGCCAGGTTTGCCACGATATGCGTCTTTCCGACCCCGCCCTTGCCGCTGGTTACCGAAACCACCCGGGGGGGGAGCGCACCGGCGGGTTCCGAGTGATTTGCGCCCCGTGCTGCCGGGACGCCTCTCTTCTCTTTGATGATCCTTCTTAAGCTGCTTGCTTGATCCACTGCTGTACTCCTTCGCATTCAAGATCATCGGGACCCCCTTAATCGAATCCGTCTGATCGGAATCTGATCGGAATTTGGGCTTCTTCTACGGCCGGCCGCTCAGGACCAGCTTCAAAACAGACCTCCTGCTGGCGGAAACAATATCCTCCGGCACGCGCTGACCGTTTGTAATATAGGAGATCGGCATCTTCATCAGGGCCAGTTGATCGATCATCGCTCCTTTCCGCCGGGTTTCGTCCAGCTTGGTAAACACACAGGTCTGCGGCTTCAGCATCGAAAAATGATCGGCCACCTCCCTCATATCGGTTCGATCCGTTGCTGCGCTCATGACCAGGTGACAAGATATTTGAAGGCTCCCCTGCATGAACCGGCACAGATCCATCATCCTGTCCCTGTCCAGATGGCTCCGTCCGGCGGTATCGATCAGTACGATCTCCTTGTCCCGCATTTTCTCGACCGCAGTCTGGAGATCCCGAGGAGAGAATGCCGAAAGGCAGGGCAACCCCATGATTCCGGCATAAGTCCTGAGCTGATCGACGCCCCCGATACGGTAGCTGTCCACGGAGATCACTCCGACGCTTTTTTTCTGCTGAAGACTCAACACCGCCGCCAGCTTGGCGATGGTGGTCGTTTTTCCTACCCCGGTCGGTCCGATGAATGCAGACAGGCGGGAGCTGCCGTTCGGGGACGAAAACGGATCGCTGATTCGGATCATGCCCGACACCGTCCTGAGGACCCGTTTCGTGATTTCCTCCATCGGCAGGGGCCGGGCAGGGGCCTTTTCCAGGCTCCGGATCATGATCTTTCGTGCCTGGCGCTCCGAAACTCCGGCTGTGACCAGCTTGGCGTACCAGTTGAGGCTCTCCGGAAACCGCTGCAGAAATTCCGGGAGTCCGCCGCCCTGGTCGATGACGAGAAGCATGTCTTTGATGCTGAATAGACCTGCATTCAGATCATCGACCCGCAGGGTGCCGCAACGGTCCGATTCTCCCCTGCCGGCTCTGAACCCGTCCTCCGGTTCCCGGTTGCCGGGATTCGATACGGAGGGCTCTTGCGCTTCAAGCCTGTCGCGAAACTCGACGGCGGCCGGTTTTTCCAGAGCGGCGGTTACTTCGAAAAGATTCCGGTGATCGGCGCTTTTTGGAAGCCTGCGCGTGGAAAGGATCATCGCATCCGGACCGATATCCTCCTTGATCCGGCTGATGGCCTCCTGAATGCTCCGGGCTTTATAGCGCCTTATGGCCATGTGCCAGGCTTACCTTTCCCCGCGATTGCAATCGAACATTCTGCATGACTTCCGCATGCGAAATCACCATGACCGACGGATCGATCTGCTCGACAATTTTTCTGAAATGCCGCCGAATCCCGGGTGAGCACAAGATGATGGGATGAATGTTCATGATGTTCGCCTTTTCAACCGAATCCTGAATCGATGCAGTAATCGTTGCGATCACCGAAGGTTCGATGGGCGGAACCCCTCCATGATCGGAGCGCTGAATGCTCTTGGAAAAAAGCTCCTCGATGGCGTGTTCGACCGGAATGACATTGAGTACCCCGCCTTCCTGAATAAACGGGGCAAGGATCGAACGTGCCAGCTTCTGCCGGACATATTCGGTGAGCAGATCCGGATCCTTGGTCATCGTGGCGTAGTCGGCGAGGGATTCGATGATGGAGAGCAGATCACGGATGGAGATCCGCTCCTTCAGCAGGTTCTGCAGCACCTTCTGCACAGCCCCCAGAGACAGCAGCGAAGGCACCAGCTCTTCCACCGCCTTCGGATGCGTCTTGCCCATGTGATCCAGCAGATGCTGGGTCTCCTGTCTTCCCATCAGGTCGCCCGCGCTGCTTCGGATCATCTCCGTCAGATGGGTGGCGATGACCGTGGGAATATCGACGACGGTATAGCCGGCAAACTTGGCCTCCTCCTCCCGCTCCCTAGGAATCCATATCGCCGGCAGATTGAACGCCGGTTCCTTCGTTTCGATCCCCTCGATCTTGCGCTGGGCATCGCCCGGATCCATTGCCAGCAGATGGTTCACCAGCAGTTCACTCCGAGCCATTTCCACCCCTTTGATGACCATCCGATATTCGGACGGTTTCAGCTTCAAATTATCCCGAATATGGATGGGGGGGATGACGATCCCCAGTTCGGTGGCAAATTGCCTGCGGATGGCTCGGATTCTTCCGAGCAGGCTGCCGTCCTGGTCTTTATCCACCAGCGGAATCAGCCCGTAGCCCACCTCGAGCTCCATCGTATCGACCGAAAGAAGATGCTCCACATCCTCGGGTGCCGAGTCGGTTTTTTCTTCGGAAGCCGAATCGGATGCCGGAAGGCTTTCAGCAGCAGCCCGATTGCGCCTGAACAGGTAAACGGATCCGCCGAGCAGCAGGGAAAGGGCAACGAATGGGAATGTCGGCATCCCGGGCACCAGACCGAAGAGAAATACGACAACGGAACCGATATAGATCGGATTCGGATTCGAAAAGATGTGCTTGCCGAACTCTTTTCCCATGGCGTTTTCCGAGGCGGACCTCGAAACCAGAAGACCTGCTGCCGTCGATACGATCAGGGCGGGAATCTGGGTGACCAGACCGTCTCCAACCGTCAGGACGGTGTAGTTTTCCAAGGCGTCCAAGACGGACATGTTTTTTTGCAGGACTCCGATCACGAAACCGCCGACGATGTTGATTACCGTGATGATGATGCCGGCGACGGCATCCCCGCGGACGAATTTGCTCGCCCCGTCCATGGCTCCGTGGAACTCGGACTCCATGGAAATCACCTTCCTGCGTTCGCGGGCTTCGGTTTCGTCGATGATGCCGGCGTTTAAATCCGCATCGATGGCCATCTGCTTGCCGGGCATGCCGTCCAGTTGAAATCGTGCGGCGACTTCCGCAATACGCCCGGACCCTTTGGTGATGACGATAAAGTTGATCAGGACAAGGATCATGAAAATGATCATGCCGATTACGAAATTTCCGCCGACGACGAACATGCCGAAGGCCTGGATGATCGATCCGGCGGCAAGGGGTCCTTCGTCTCCGTGGAGCAGAATCAGACGGGTGGATGCGACATTCAGGGAGAGCCGAAACAGGGTGAGCACCAGAAGAAGCGACGGGAATATGGAAAAATCAAGCGGCTTTACCGTGTACATCGCGGTGATGAGGACGATGACCGAAAGCGTGATGTTCATGGCCAGCGATATGTCGAGCAAGGCGGACGGCAACGGCAGAATCATCGCCATCAGAATGCCGATGACCGCCAGCACCATGACGATATCGGATGCATCCTTTACGATTTCATTGAAAAAGCCGCTTCTTGCTTTGACCATCAAGGTATCCATTTTACGTTTACGATCCGTAACCCCCTGAAGGGGTAAGTTGGCGCCGGCCGTTGGCGCAGTGACATTTGTTCGCGGCGGCAGCCGTCTTTCGATCTCCTCTATCTCGGAATTTTCCCTCTAAGTTTATATACATACGCTAACAACTCGGCGACGGCCTGATATAGCTGCACCGGAATCTCTTCTCCGATCTTTACGAGCTTATACAAATTCCGGGCCAATTCCTTGTTTTCCACCACCGGAATGCTGTGTTCCGCTGCAACCGTTCTGATCCGCTCCGCCACGCGACCCGCCCCCTTGGCGACCACCTGAGGGGCGGTCATTTTCTCTGCGGCATATCGGATCGCAAGGGCCAGGTGCGTCGGGTTGGTGACCACCACATCGGCCTGGGGGACCTGCTGCATCATTCTTCGCCGTGCGGCCTGAATCTGGATGCTCTTGATTCTTGCCTTCACCTGAGGATCCCCTTCCGTCTGCTTGTATTCCTCCTTGATCTCCTGTTTGGTCATCTTGAGCTGTTCCTCGAACTGCCACTTCTGGAAGGCATGGTCTAAAACAGCCAAAACGGCCATCACCAGAAGCACCCAGAGAAAGAGCTTGAAGATCCCTTTCAGGATGAAAACTGTAATCGCTGCACACTCCAGATCATGCAGATGGAGCAGATGCCCGATTTCCGAGTCGATGACCCGGTAGGCGACCCAGCCGATGATGGCTAGTTTCACAATCGATTTGATCAGTTCGACAAACGCTTTTTTCGAAAAAAACCGCTTCATCCCCTTGAACACATTGAAGCGTTCCAGCTTCGGTTCAAGCGGTTTAAAAGAAAAATGAAGGCCTACCTGGTAGAAATTGATGGCAAGTGCGGAAATCAGAACGGCTCCCATTACCGGCAAGACCATGAGCA
>QZKK01000046.1 GCA_003599475.1 Desulfobacteraceae bacterium | reverse complement strand
TTCCCTCGTAAACGGGTCGACCGGCCTGGAGAACACGGAAATCGAAATGTTCGATGATCATGTCTCCCGCAACCGAAGCATTGGTCAGCCGGCAACGAACGGAAAGTGTTCCGGCATCCTGCGGGATGTTCCGGTGGAGCACGGCGCGGCCGCCGAGGTTTCTGAACTTGAGATCTTTTTCACTGTGCAGTGCGGATCCCATGTAAGCCGCCAGCCACCCGCACGGCTGGAGCGCGATTTCGAGCAGCACGGAAAAAGGGATATATGGGCTTCGGGCGGCCCTGAAAAACCAGGCATCCGGATTGACGTCGTATTCCGCGGTGATCCATCCATCCGGTTTCAGCACCCAAGGATCCGGTTCACAGGCGGTCACCCGGTCGATGAACGAATAGGGCGGGGCGGGGAGCCGTGCGATGAATCGATCTCTATCGAACGGCTCGTATTTTTTTCCGAAAGCTTCCGAAGGATCCCCGGCTGCAAAGGCCAGAATCCGCTCCTTCGTGAAAACTCTTTCGAGGGCGGCACAAGGTCTGCCGCCGGAAGCATCTTTTCTCGATGAGCTCGGAGCTTTCCTTCTTTCCCAGAATCCTTCGATTTCCTCCTGCGTGGTGCCGGTCATCTTCATGGACATGTTTTTAAACAGAACGATCCGGTGGTCGTCTGCGTACATCTGCGCATCGGCGATCATGTAGGGTTCGGGACGGTAACCGATTTCCCGGATATCGACCTGGTAGAGGACGCGGCGGGTTTTTGGAGTGACCGGCCCCCTGCACTTCAACACGCTTTCGACGCCTGTCACCGGCTCGTAGCGAGCTGCGGGATTATCGGTCACCCACCCATACCGCTGCATCGACACCCGCAGGGTATGGGCGCAGCATTCGTACATCAGAGTGCCGGGCATCACCGGGTCGTCTACGAAATGACAGGTCAGGAACCAGTCGTCCGGATGGATGTCCGCTTCGGCGCGGATGCGGCCGAGCCCGTAGAGGCCGCCACCCGGGCCGGGTGGGTCGAGGGAAAGCACCCGGTGGATCAGCCGCATGCGTCCGTTTGGGAGCCTGAGGGATTCCGGAAGAAGAATCGCTTCGAACCCGGGACCGAAACAGGCCGAAAGATCGCCGGCGCGCAGCGCATCGACGGCCGCATCGTCATAGGATTCGGTCTTTGCGGGGATCGGCAGGCTCCGGAAAGAAGGCGGCTTCCCCCTTTCGGCCGCAATCGTTTTTTCGGCGGGGAGGATGCCCCCGGAGCTGCGGATTTCGGATTCGGTAAAAAATCCGGCACATCCATCCCGCATGGTGATCAACGGGTCTTTTCCGATAGATCCTTTGAAGTTGAAGAAAAAAAGATAGGTTTCCCCCTGCCGGACGAACCGCTCGATCCGGATATGGTAACGGATCACTTCCCCCGGCCGGGGAAGCGTGCGATGAAACTTGACCTTTGCGTCGAGCAGCCGATAGGTTCTCTCCCCCCTTACGGCAAGATCGATCCCCAGGTACGCGCACAGGAAAAGATCCGCCTGTCCGGCTTCGACCGATATGCAGACCGGCGCCCTGCCGCCGTCCAGGTACCATGCGCCGGGCAGGACATCGTGTTCGGTGATGACAGCACCCGGTCCGAGTGAGCCCTTTTCACCTTCGATTGAAAGAATCCGATCCACCAGCATCAGCGGTTCATCCGGCAGCCGGACCCGCGCCCGGTAGGCATCCACCCGGGCGAAAGCAGGACCCAGAACTTTGGAAACGGAGCCCACGGCAAATTCCATGCACATCTCCCGGGAAAAGGCGAGGGCCTGCGAGAGGGAGGCTTGCGGTAAAAACGGAGAGGATGTCGCGTCAGCCGGCTCCGGGTCAAAAGCGGGCTCGCCTTCCCCTGCCGCTTTTCCGAGAAGTTCCATCTGAAAGGAGAAAGTATCCGCATATGCATTTGTAATGTCGGAGGATAGCTTGAGAAACGTACGATGCGCTTCCGCTGTTGCGCGGGTCGTCTGCTCGAACGCAGAGAAAAGATCGTGAAAGGAGGAATCCGCATCGGCTTTTCCCGCTGAAGAACGGGATGAAGATGCGGTTTTGCTTTCGGCTAAAGATACCGGCGGAAAGACGGGTTCCAAAGCACTGCCTCCGGTGACAACGACGATTTCCTGAAAGGATTTCCCGTCCGATCGTTTTACCAGGGGCGGCCTCGCCGGGGGCGGATCCGTTTCGACGGCTTCGAGCACCGCATGCATAGAGACGCCGTCTGCAGAGATCTCTTCGAGGAAAGCTCTTCGGATGCATTCCGGTTCACCCTTTCTCCGGAGCAGGAGGCATGCCCGGATCAGCGAGATGAGCCCTGATGCGGCACCGCAGCTTCCGAAGAAATCTTTCCCGGCGGTGCCTGTTTCGATGTGCCGGATCGCTTCCGGAGAAATTCCGGCTTCTGCGGCGGCCTGCGCAAGGCTCAAACTCCGGGCGGATTCCGGTGAAGCGCCGCCGGATGCTCCGATTCCCCGGATGACGGCATGGATTCCGTCCCGATCGGAGAGCGCCCGATCCAGCCGTTTGATCACCAGCGCGGCTGCACCGTCTCCCGGAAAAAGACCCCTCGGACCTTCTGCAGACCGGATGCCTTCTTCTACCAGGACCTTCCGAATGTCGCCTGCAAGATCGACGGCTCCCACCAGGACGGTATCGCATTCCCGCTGCTGCAGGAGGCGGATTCCGATTTCAAGCGCCCTTAAACCGGATGCCTCTTCACAGGAGACGGTAAAGCTCGGCCCTCCCAGGTGAAACTCCCGCGCAACCCGGCTTGCGACGATGCTTCCCAAGGCCCCGAGGGTTCGGTTGGCCGTAAGCGGGGGCCCGCAGGCCTCCTTCTGCCTGTCAGCCCAGGCATCCAGCGCCTGCTCGGGCAAACCCAGATGGTAGCGATCATTCCATTCTCCGATCCGCCGGTGCAGGTGCCACCGGAGCTCAAAATCGGTCGCTCCGTAATCGAAATCGATGCCGATGACGGCAGCGGTTTCCGGGCGATGCTTCCGGAGAGGGATGCCCGCATCGCGCATCGCATCGGCTGCCGTTTTGAGCATCAGCAACTGCTGCGGGAGAATATCGGGGATCTCGGCAGGAGGAATGCGGAAAGCTGCCGGATCGATGCGGACGGCGTCCATGAAGGCCCCGGAAACGGTCGCATGGTCCGGGAAGGCCTCTTCGCAATCCTTCCAGCGATTTGCCGGGCGGGGTTTTGCGATTGAACGGCCGTTTGTCAGCGCCTCCTGAAAATCGGTCCATGAGCGAATCGAACCAACGGACACACCGATTCCGATGACGGCAACCGCTGCCGCATCCGCAGCGTTTTCGCCGTCATCCATTGCGGGGAATTCGCAACCTCGGAGTCGCGATGCCGGCGGCAGGCTCTGTTTGGGGCCTTGCATCCATTGTGGAGATCGGCCCTCCCATTCTTCGATGAGCAGATGCGCATTGACGCCTCCGAAACCGAAAGCGCTGACCGCTGCACGCCGCGGGACTCCCGGCTGCCTCTTCTCCCAGGGCTCCGCAGAAGACAGAACCTTAAAAGGACTTCCCGGCAGCGGGCTGCCGGGCGGGGCGTTTTGAAAATGGAGCGAAGGCGGAAGCATTTTATTCTTCATGGCAAGAAGCGTCTTGATCACCCCGGCGGCTCCGGCGCCGGTGAGAAGGTGGCCGATCATCGATTTGACCGAGCCGATGGTGCACCGTCCTGCGGGCCCGGCCAGGTCCTTCCAAAGTTCGGTGAGCCCCTTCAATTCGACCGAATCTCCGACCGGGGTGCCGGTTCCGTGGCATTCGATCAGATCGACGCGATCCGGAGACCATCCGGCAGAAGCATAGGCGCTCCGCATGGCCCGGAGCTGCCCTTCTCTGTCCGGCGCAAGCAGATTCCCCCCGATATCGTTCGAGAGCCCGATGCCGCAGATCACGCCGTAGACGGTATCCCCCTCATGGAGTGCGTCGCTTAGCCTCTTCAACACCAGGATGCCGGCGCCCTCGCCGACCACAAGGCCGTCTGCGCGCGCGTCGAAGGGGGCGCACCTTCCGGTGGTGGAAAGCGCCCGCAGTTGGCTGAATCCGATCTGCGTATAGATGCAGTCCGGCCTGGATACGCCTCCGGCGAGCATGACATCGGCGCGGTGCGCCCTGAGCGCATCACAGGCAAGCTTGATCGCGTACAGGGACGAGGCGCATGCGGCATCCAGGGTATAGCTTCCGCCGCCAAGCTCCAAGGCCCGCGCCAAAATGGATGCAGGCAGCGAGGTGACCTTTGCTCTCAACGCCTCCTTTCTGGATAAAGAGATTGCGCGACCGGAATACTCCCGGGGGAAGAGTCTTTTTTCGAGCGATGCCTCCAGTATCTTGCGGCTTGCCGCCGAGGCGCCTTCCGTGGGGAGAGCGATGGCCGCGAGTACGACTCCGATGCGATTGCGGTCGATCCGCTCGAGGCAAACTTCCGAGAGCGCTTTCCGCCCCGCATGAAGAGCCAGGTGGTGGAGGGGATCGAGCGCTTCCAGGAGATCGGTCTCGATTGCGAATCCGGCCGGATTGAAAATGAAGTTCCGGATCAGGCAGGCATGCTTCGAAACGGACCGGTCAGGCGCCCATTCCGCATGATATCGATCGGGAACCCACCGATCCTCGGGGATTTCCGCGCTCGTATCGATGCGATCGACGATATTCCGCCAGAATCGGTCGATATCCGGGGCTCCGGGAAATACACCGGCCATTCCGACAACGGCAATGGGCGCATTTTCGATCATTCGTTCCATTTGGAGTGTTCAGTGTTCAGTGTTCAGCGTTCAGCTTGGAAAGGGTTCAGTGTTCAGCGTTCAGTGTTCAGGAGTCCGCAACCCGCAACCCGGCCTCAGCGGGATAACCCGTAATCCGCAACCTGTTATACCGGAGAGATGCGTTCAAGGCAAGGTCGTTACCGGAAATACCGGCAATTTCCGGCAAGCAGGCTACAAAACGACCCTTGTTCTGCAGCGCATATCTTGATAGCATGAAACCGCAGCGGCTGAACACTGAACACTGAACACTGATCACTGAACACTCTCTATGCGGATCGCCATTGAAAACAATCTGCGTCTGAGCGGGATCCCGCCGGAATTTCGCGATACGCTCACGGAGAAGCTCACCTTCACGAACCCGAAGTACATCGAAAATGCAAGGATGGGCCGCTACAACTGGAAAACGCCGAAGGAGCTGAAATTCTACGATAAGGCGGGCGGGGACGGATTGTGGATTCCAAGAGGGTTCGCCCGCAATCTGCTCCTTCTCTGCAAGAGCCGGCAGGTTTCATACACCCTGGAGGATCGGAGAAGATCTCTTCCTTCCGCATCTTTTCATTTTCACGGCCGCTTGAAGCCGTTTCAGGAGAAAGCGGTCCATGCGATGCTGATTCATGAATTCGGCACCCTGAGCGCACCGACGGGGTGCGGCAAGACGGTGATGGCGCTCTATATGATTGCAGCGCGCAGGCAGCCGGCGCTGATCGTCGTCCACACGAAGGAACTGGCCTTTCAGTGGATCGAGCGGATCGAAGAGTATTTGAGAATCCCCCCGAAAGAAACCGGTCTGATCGGAGCCGGAGCGAAGACAGTCGGGGAAAAGATTACCGTGGCACTGGTTCAGAGCCTGTACAGGTGTGCCGGCGAGGTGGCTCCGAAGGTGGGCCATCTGGTGGTCGACGAATGCCATCGAACCCCGAGTCGAACCTTTACCGACGCGGTGACCGAATTCGATTCGAGGTTCATGCTCGGTCTGAGTGCAACCCCCTGGAGAAGGGACCGGCTCTCAAAGCTGATCTTCTGGCATCTGGGGGACGTTTACCACAAGGTCGACAAGGCCGACCTGATTGAAAGCGGGGATGTCCTGTGGGCGCAGATCGTCGTGCGGGAGACCGATTTCAAACCGTATTACGATCCTGTACGCGAATACAGCAAAATGCTTTCCGAATTGACCAGCCATGATGAAAGGAACCGGCTGATCTGTGCGGATGTGGCGGAAGAGGCAAAAAGAAGCACAGGCATCTGCCTCGTGCTTTCGGACCGGAAGGCACATTGCAAGAATCTGGCCGCCATCCTGCGGTACAAGTTCGAAACACCCAGCGAGGTGCTGACCGGGGATCTTTCCATCCTGCAGCGGCGCCAGGTGCTCGAAAGAATCGATTCAGGGCAGGCCAGAGTGCTGATTGCAACCGGCCAGCTCATCGGAGAGGGATTCGACTGCAAAGACCTCTCGGTCCTTTTTCTATCGACTCCCATAAAATTCAGCGGCAGAGTCGTTCAGTACCTGGGAAGAATCCTGAGGCCGGCGCCCGGGAAAAGCGCAAAAGTCTACGACTACGTGGACAGTCGTGTCGAGGTGCTGCAGGCGGCCGCGCGCTCCCGGCAGAAGGTGTACGCGCAGTTGTAAATCCGGATCTTCTGGACGATGTATCGATCAAGATCACTGGCTCCATCGGATTGTTCAGAAGTTTGCATTTCTAACCACGAAACACACGAAAAACACGAAAAGTTGGTGCGTGCTCTTTTCTAAATTCGCAAGCGTTCAGGGAGTCAAAGGTTTAAGGTTCAGAGGTTAAGAACTGCGGGATTCGGATTTCGGATTTTTTATGTAGTTTTATATAAGTCCGGCCGTGCCGCTTGCGGCATTTGATCAAAGAATGAAACTTTCAACGGGTTTTGGTCATTCGGATTTCGGGTTTCGAATTTGTTTCGGATTTCGATTTTCGAATTTCGGATTTTATATGTAGTTTCTAACGAGGAGGTTTCCGATGCCTTTCATCATGCCAGCCTACAACCCGCCGGATTTAGATCAACCGGCACTCAAAGAATCACCCGCGGCCCTGTTTGCGCCTGCACAAAAAGATGGAGTCGCACCCGAAGGGTATCATGCGACTTCGGTCTATCCGGAATATTTCCGGATGCCCGGCGGGCGATGGCAATTGATCAAGGAGTCGCGGATGGATTGCGTGGTGGTCAAGCGGGCCGACGGATCGCTTGCGGTAACGGAATTCAGGAACATCAAGAAGGGAGACCCTGTCGCCTGCGGGCGGAAAGAAAACGGAGAAGAGGGAGTCCTTGTTCATACGAAGGCATTCGATTTTCCCCCGCATGTCGCGGAGAAGTTCGCTTTCCGATCGCATCTCACCCGGGAAACCTCTTTTTCGATCGATTACGATGAACTCTACGAGCTCCTGGAATACGAACGCCGGAAAGGATTTATCGTGTGGGTGCTTGGCCCGGCCGTGGTCTTCGACCGCGATGCGCGGGAAGCCTTCGTCGCCCTGATCGAAAACGGCTACGTCCATGCGCTTTTGGCGGGCAATGCGCTGGCCACCCATGATGTGGAGGGGGCGCTCTACGGAACGGCCCTGGGACAGGAAATTTACTCCAAACGCAGTGTTCCACTCGGCCACTACAGGCACCTGGATGCCCTGAACGCCATTCGTCTGGAAGGATCGATCAGAAAAGCGGTTGAGGATGGGAAAATTGCAGACGGGATCATGCGGGCGGTCATCCTGAAGGATATCCCTTTTGTGCTTTGCGGATCGATTCGTGACGACGGACCGATGCCCGAGGTGATCGCCGATGTCTATGAAGCACAGGATCGGATGCGGGCCCTTGCGCGGCGCGCCACCACCGTAATCGCCATGGCCACCCAGCTCCACGCGATTGCCACGGGCAACATGGTGCCCTCCTATACCGTGGATGAAAGCGGCCGGGTGAGGCCGGTTTATTTCTATTCCGTGGACATGTCCGAGTTTGCCGTAAGCAAGCTCGCAGACCGGGGGTCTCTGACCGCAAGATCCATTTTGACCAACGTCCAGGACTTCGTGGTCACGGTCGAACGCGGACTGCGCAGAAGAACCGTTGAACCGTTCAATGTATGATTTCCGTCCCTGCCTTCCCCTCGACGGCTCTTTCGATCTCCTCGATCGAGGTGATGACGGCTCTTTTTCCGCCCTTGCGGATGTACCGGCAGGCGGCTTCGATCTTGGGGCCCATTGAGCCCGGGGGAAACTCTCCTTCTTTCAGGTACCGGCCCGCCTGATCCAAGGTGAGTTCGCGAAGGAACCGCTGCCCGGGCTTTCCGTAGTTTACAGCCGCCCCCCTCTCATCGGTTGCAATCAGAAAAAGATCGACTTTGACTTCTTCGGCCAGCTTTGCGCTGGCAAGATCCTTGTCGATGACTGCATCCACTCCGCTGAAGGCCCGGCCCTCCCGGATCACCGGAATCCCGCCGCCGCCGCAGCAGATGACGATAAAACCCATCTCGTTCAATTTTCGGATTTCCCGTTTCTCGACGATTGTCACCGGTTCCGGGGAGACCACCACGCGACGATATCCTTTTGCGGTTTTTACGAAGGGGTAGGGAAGTTTTTCGATCTGTGCACCCGAGTAGATCGGTCCGATGGGTTTTGTGGGGTTCGAAAATGCAGGATCTTTTTCATCGACCACCACATAGCTGATGAGGCTGACGATCGTCTGCTGGTCGTGCACGCCCAAAGCCATCAGCTCGCTGTCCAGAACCGACTCGATCATGTACCCGATCTGGCCCTGGGTCTGGGCGACGAGGATTTCAAGCGGCAGCTTGGATACGGGATTGCAGGCCTCCTGTTGAAGGAGGAGATTTCCCACTTGCGGGCCGTTTCCGTGGGTGATGAGGATCCTGTATCTTCGAGAAAGCCTTGCGATCTGGCGCAGCGGAATCTTTAAGTTTTCAAACTGCTGCTCGACCGTACCTTCCTGGCCCTTCCGGATCAGTGCATTGCCACCCAATGCGATGAGCAGGGTTTTTGCGGTCAAATCCGGTCTCCCAGCCTCCGGAGCAACGCCTCTTCAAGAGTCGGACTCCCGTGATCCTTGTATTCGTACCGCACGCGCAGGGTCGGCTTCCGGATGGAGAGAATCCTGGGCAGATGGATCGGGGTTGCAAAAAGAACCAGATCGCAGTCCGATGCTTCGATGGTCTGCTCGAGATCGCGGATCTGCTCCCGGCTGTAGCCCATGGCCGGGAGTACGGTTCCGATGTGCGGGTATGTTCGGTATGTCTCTGCGATCGAGCCTGCCGCAAAGGGCCGTGGATCGATGATCCGGGCGGCCTTGTAATTTCTTGCGGCGATGACCCCCGCTCCGAAGGGCATTCCGCCGTGGGTGAGGGTCGGGCCGTCTTCGACGATCAGGACCCGCTTTCCTGCGATGCGCTCGGGTTCACCGACCAGGACCGTCGATTCGGCAAGGAGGATTTCCGCCTTCGGGGCATAGGTGATGATATTTTTCCGGACTGCTTCGATTTTGGCGGGCTCGGCCGTATCCACTTTGTTGATGACTGCGATATCCGCCATGATCATATTGGTTTCGCCCGGATAATAGAGCCGTTCGTGCCCGGCCCGGTGCGGATCGAAAAGGACGATGTGAACGTCCGGGAAATAAAAGGGGGTATCGTTGTTGCCGCCGTCCCAGATGAGGACTTCGGCTTCGGCTTCGACTGCAGCAAGGATCTTGGCATAATCGACTCCCGCATACACCACGACTCCCTGGTCCACCAGCGGCTCATATTCTTCTCTTTCCTCGATTGTGCACTTCTGGGTATCGAAGTCACTGTAAGTGGAAAAGCGCTGGAGGATCTGTTTTCTCAAATCCCCGTAAGGCATCGGATGTCGCACCACGACGACGTTTTTCCCCAGGCCTTTTAAGATTTCGGCGACCTTTCGGGTGGTCTGCGATTTCCCGCAGCCCGTTCGCACCGCGCATACGGCAACCACCGGGACCCGCGGCTTCAGCATGGTGTAGGTCGCACCCATCAGGATGAAATCGGCACCCTCCGCCATCGCCAGAGATCCTTTGTGCATCACCTCCACGTGCGGCACATCGCTGTACGAAAAGGCCACCAGGTCGACCTTGTGCTTGCGGATCAGCTCGGCGAGCTGCGATTCGGGGTAAATCGGAATCCCGTCCGGGTAATCGCTGCCGGCAAGCTCAGGGGGGTAGCGCCGGTCATCGATGTCGGGAATCTGGGCGGCCGTAAAGGCTGCGACCCGGTAGCGGGGATTCCCCCTGAAATAGACATTGAAGTTATGGAAATCCCGACCGGCCGCACCCATAATGATTACGTTTTCGATCACGGCGGCTCCTCTTTGTGCGCAGTCTTCGCTGCGCCGCTGTTTTTTCCCCTGCTTCAAAGATGCGCGACGGCTACAGTATAATTCGGAACCGGGCACAATTCAATGCGGGTTGCGGGTTGCGTGGAAGAAAATTCTTTTATTCAAGCATGTTTGATTGTAGAATAGCGCTCAAAAAAGGGGTTTGAACCGCGCTAGCGAGCGCCATTCGGCCCGAGCTCATGGCCGAGGGCATTCCCCGCGGCTGTTGCGGGGTTTAGCGAGCGAATCAAATTTGACGGAATTCCTTACGGAGGGAGATTCCCTGCCGCTCACTGCAGGGAATCTTCAATTTTCCGAACGCCCTTCTGCAGGAGAAAAGAGCATCTTGCGGCCCATCGTCGATCTGATGGAATCGTTGATACCCGAGAAGGCGAGGCTCCTTGACCGGTTGAAACAGGGGAGGTTCAACGTTCCGGATTTTATCTACGTTCCGGCCGATGATTTTCGGAATGAAGCCTTCGATGCCTTGAAAACTTTTTTGAGGGACTATCATGAGAGCTTCAAAGTCATCGCCAGAAGCGGCCATCCCCTCGAACAGTATTACCGGGGGGGAACCTTCGATTCAATCGAAACCTATGCCGATGTCGCAGGTATCGTCTATGCCCGAAAACGGATGATCAATTCGGCAAGGACCGCCCGGCGCCTTTCTTTTTTACGACAGCAGAAATTCAACAGCGCACCGGAAATCGATCCTGAAGAACTGGGCGTCGTCGTGATGCCGTTTATTCACGGCACCAGCGTGATGGCCAAGAAACTGGGGGACCATTGGGAGTTCGGCTACTGCCATTCCCGAACCGCTCATGTGGAGAGCGACCCCTATATCACCGGCACCCCCCATGACCGGCGCCTGCTGGAGGCTTCCCAGGAAATCCAAAATTTTCTGGGGTTTCGATGCGAAATCGAATTCATCGTTTCCGAGGACGGCGAGATTTATGTGGTCCAGGCGAAGGATATCTCCGGTTTCGATACCCTCGAGTTGAAGGAGAGCGAAAGGTCGCTTCGTTTGGACGGCATTCGGCGAATTCGGAAACGGCGAAATTACCGCGAACGACCCATCTTCGTCATGGACAACAGATCCTGGTATATCGGCATCATCGGCAAATGCGAAGACATGGTGCTTGGTTGTGAAGGCCGGCAGCCCACGATCGATGATCTTCTTGAAGCGATCGAAGCCTATGAAGCGGAAATGGAATCGTTCTCGCTCCGGCATGAGCGTTTCGGCATTTTGGGGATATCGATCCAGGTGCCGGAAGACATGTTTCAGATCGCAAACCATTACCTGGACGATGCTCCGGAGCTCCAAAGGAAGTTCTCAAAAGCGCTTCACAACAACCTGTACAGGAGAGACTACTTCATCGCGGAGGCAGACACGCTGATTGCAAAAGACAAGATCCGATTCAATCTCGGCACCCACAACGCTTACGGGATCGATACGGTTCGAAATCCGCTCTGGTCTGTCTACTGGCATATGGGAAGGCATGAACAGGTCGTAAAGGAGATCCGCCGCATCGGTTTTCGAACCGGAGACACCGTGGGAATCGAAATCGATACAGAGGGCATCCCGACGGTTTTCAGGCAATAGTACCAGTGAGAAGAAAATCACAAATTCCAAGCACCAAATTTCAAACAATAATTCAAAATAATCAAAAGAAGAAATATTCAAACAGGCCGAGATTGTCTAACACCCGTCATGCCGGACTGGATTCCGGCTGTCAAGTTTGATTATTGATTATTGATTATTGAATATTGATTATTGTTTGGAATTTGGTGCTTGTGTACTTGGAATTTAGCTGTTGGTGCTTGTGTACTTGGAATTTAATTTGAACCTGCAACGAATAGGAAGAGCCCGTGTCTGAATCAAAAAGCTATCATATGACAACCGATGAATTCCGAAAGTGGGGAAGGGCTGTGGTGGATTGGATCGCCGATTATTATGATCAGATCGAATCCTATCCGGTCCTGTCCACGGTTGCACCGGGGGATATCCGTAAGTCGCTGCCGGCCAAACCCCCGGAGCAGGGTGAGCCTTTTGAGGCGATCCTAAACGATGTCGGCACAAAGATCATGCCCGGCATCACCCATTGGCAATCCCCCAATTTTTATGCTTTTTTTCCGGCAAACGCTTCCGGTCCGTCCATCCTGGGGGAATTTCTTTCGGCCGGTCTGGGGGTACAGGGGATGCTGTGGACCACCAGCCCGGCCTGTACGGAACTTGAAACCCTCGTTCTGGACTGGATGGCGGATATGCTCGGATTGCCGGAGCAGTTCAAGTCCACCGGTACCGGTGGCGGAGTGATTCAGGATTCGGCCTCCGGCGCCGCTCTGTGTGCACTTCTCTCCGGACGGGAAAGGGCCACCGGATACCGGAGCAATGAAAGCGGCTGCGACGGCCGGTTGACCGCCTACGCTTCCACCCAGGCGCACTCCTCGATCGAAAAGGCAGTGAAGATCGGCGGCATCGGGCGCGATCACCTCCGGCTGGTGGAAGCGGACGAAAATTCCGCCCTTCGGCCGGAAGCCCTGGCTGCAAGGATCAAAGAGGACCGGAGAGCCGGATATGTTCCCTGCTTTGTGAGTGCAACGATTGGAACCACTTCGTCAAACGGCATGGATCCGATTCAGAAGATCGGAAAAATCTGCCGGGAGGAAAACGTCTGGTTTCATGTGGACGGCGCCATGTCCGGCACTGCCGCCATATGTCCCGAATTCCGATTCATTCAGGAGGGAATCGAATACGCTGACAGTTATTGCTTCAACCCGCACAAGTGGATGTTTACCAATTTCGATTGCGACTGCTTCTTCGTCGCCGATCGGAGCCGCTTGATCCGGACCCTCAGCATCCTTCCGGAGTATCTCCGAAACAAGGCCACCGAATCGGGAGCGGTAATCGACTATCGGGACTGGCATGTGCCGTTGGGAAGGAGGTTCCGTGCACTGAAGCTGTGGTTTGTCATCCGCCATTACGGTGTCGAAGGGCTCCGCCATCACATCCGGAATCATATCGCGCTCGCGCAGGATTTTGCGAGGTGGGTCGAGGAATCCGATCGGTTCGAGCTGGCCGCTCCCGCGCCCCTGAATCTCGTCTGTTTCCGGCATACGGGGGGAGACGATATCAGCCGCAGACTTCTTGAAGATCTGAATCGAAGCGGCAAAGTCTATCTCACGCATACGATGCTCGACGGCCGGTTCGCGCTCCGATTCTGTGTCGGTCAGACGCATACCGAAAAAAGGCATGTCCAGGATGCCTGGAAGCGGATCGAGGAAACGGCATCGGAATTGGAGGACTGAGCGATAAGAAAATTCCAAGTACACATGGGAAATTCAAAATTCCAAGTACACAAGAATCAAATTCCAAACAATAATCGATATTGACGGTCTCGTAAAAAGTCGAGAATTCGCTTTTATCGTCATTCCGGCGAAAGCCGGAATCCAGTGTTTTCAATAGCTTCTGGACTCCTCCCGGACCCGATCCGGGATCTGCCGGAGTGACGCGTTGGGACTTTTTACGAGTTCATCAAATATTCAATATTCAAAAGAGAACGAGGTTGGGGTAAGATTTTGGATTTTTTGAGATTTATTGGTTATTGCGCATGATTTTTTGAGATTTGGAATTTGTGATTTGTGATTTGTGCCCTCCGCATTATTGTTTGAGATTTGGAGCTTGGAATTTGGAGCTTGGAATCTGTGATTTCTCCTCGGGGTTGCCCTTCTGGATGACCTTGACTTCCTGTTTTCCGGTGAGTGCATCTCCGTTTTCCGAAAAACATTCAAAGACAAGGATATTTTCCCTGTCGAGCTTCAAATTGAGAAAGTTTTTGACATCCTGAATGGCGAATCTTGCGACTAAATTCCCTTTGGCGTCTTGAGATGCGGTTTGAGCGGAGATGGCGTTTTCCCCTCCGTCCAGCGATAAAACGACTGGCATATCCTTTTGAACCGTACGGTACGGAATATCCGTCCGGACGGTCAACCAGCGGGTTGCGCCATCGAATCGAATGACAGGGGGGGCCATATCGATGCGAAACTGTCCCTCTTCGGCGTCAAGCACCCCCGGAGAAAACGTAGAAGCGATTACCACCAGGATTATGGAAAAGAGGCTGATCCTGCAGCATCCCATTGACATTTTTTAACCTCACTTCGATCTTTATTCATGACAACCGACAACCTCGATGACTCATTTTAGACCGTTGCCGGAAGAAATACAACGAAGCACCGGGTTTTTATTGAAAATCATTCATCCCTGGTATAAAATCACTTGATTTTTTTCAGCAAGGTGTTATTGTCACATGAATTAAAAAAAATTGGCAGGTTTGTTCGACGGGTACGGAGAGTTTCGAATCCATCGGGCAGGAAAACGGATCCCGTTTTCATCGAAGTTCCGGAATCCGTATGGACGGGCCGGGCTCTTTTAGAAGACGATCACGTGTGATTCGGGATATCGAACAGAAGCAAAAGATCCTGTTTGCAGTCGATGTCGACGTGAGTTAATCAAAGGGTATTCCGCCATTTCATTGGGATGCCCTTTTTCGTTTTAAGTTTTAAATTGATGAGCCGGACGGAATCCGATCATCATACCCGATCGTTTGATCGGGATCCTTACTTTCAATTCTGGAGAAGTTTTAACATGCACGATGATCTTAGAGATCAAAACGAACAGTACGAAGAACCCAAACAGGATGAGGAAAGCTTTGCCGATCTGTTTGAATCCTATCAGAGCGGTATGAGCGATAATTTGAAAGTCGGCGACAAGATCACGGGGAAAATCATTGCCATCGACGAATCAAACATTTTTCTCAATACAGGCACCAAGATCGACGGGGTGGCGGTGCGCCAAGAGCTCGTCGATAAAAACGGAGACCTGCCCTATCAGGTCGGCGATGAGTTGGATTTGTATGTCGTCGAGCTGAATGAAAATGAAATCAAGCTCTCCAAGGCGATTGCCGGAGTCGGCGGTTTCAATATCCTTCAGGATGCCTTCCGGGCGGGAATTCCCGTGGAGGGGAGAGTAAAAGGGCTCATCAAGGGGGGCTTTCAGGTCGAGGTGCTTCATCGGAGAGCCTTTTGTCCGCTCAGCCAGATGGATGCCAGATACGTGGAAAAACCCGATGAATATGTCGGTCAAACTTTCCAGTTCCTGGTGAAGCGGCTTGAAGAAAAGGGCAGAAATATCGTTTTGTCCAGGCGGGAAATTCTGGAGAAAGAACAGAAGCAGAATCAGAAGGAATTTCTGGAGCACTTGACTCCGGATGCCGTCGTTCCGGGGCGGGTTACACGACTGATGCCATACGGTGCATTCGTCGAGCTTGTACCCGGCTTGGAGGGGATGGTGCATATTTCCGAGCTGAGCTGGTCCAGGATTCAGAAACCCCAGGAGGCCGTAAACAGCGGAGAAACCGTCCATGTAAAGGTTTTGAAAGTCGAACCGGGGAAAAAGGAAGGCGAAAAAAAGATTTCTCTATCGATCAAGCAGGTTAGCCAGGATCCCTGGAACCAGGTCGCAAGTACCGTTCACACGGCCGACCGGCTTCAGGGGAAAGTCACCCGATGCATGGGGTTCGGCGTTTTCGTGGAAATCCTGCCGGGTATCGAAGGGCTGGTCCACATCAGCGAGATGAGCTACACCAGACGGGTTGTGAATCCGCAGGAAATCGTGAACCCGGGGGATATGATCCCGGTCGTGGTCAAGGAAGTGGATGCCGCCAACAGAAGAATTTCGTTGAGCATGAAAGATGCGGAAGGGGACCCCTGGTCAACGATCCACGATAAGTTTGGCATCGGGCAGGCGGTGGTTGGAAAGATCGAAAAAAAGGAAAAGTTCGGCTTTTTCGTGAACCTGGAGCCGGGCATCACCGGACTGATTCCGAAGTCCGGCCTCAAAGGATCCACAGGGGCGGAGGCGTTCGATAAGATGAAGGAGGGTGACGCCGTCAACGTCATCATCAACGAAATTCATCCGGATACCCGGCGCATCTCACTCGGGCTTGCGGAAGCAAGGAGTGAAGAAGACTGGAAAGCATTTACCGGCGAAGCAGACAGATCGCTTGGTTCATTGGGCGAACAGCTCAAGAGGGCGATCGAGGGCAAGGAGAAATAAGGAGATAATGCCTGCGCGGCCGGGAAGGTGTGCCGGAAAGTTCGATCATCCCCTTCCCAGAATGATTTCCACTTCCCTTTTGATTGTTTCGAAATCGAAAGGTTTTAAAACATACCTGGAGACACCGGCTTCCAAAGCCGACGCGATACTCCCTTTGAGCCCTTCCGCAGTCAGCATGATAAAAGGAATGCGGCGATGTTTCGCGTCGGCTCGGACCGCCTTCAGAAGAGCAAGCCCGGACTTCCCAGGCATGCTCCAGTCCGAAAAGATCAGATCGAATCTTTCTTCTTCTTCCAGCTTTTGAAGCCCTGCTCTGCAGTTTGACGCTTCGACCACCGTTTCTATCCCCAACCGGCCGAGATAAAGCTTTATCAATCGGCGGATGACAAGCGAATCGTCCACGACCAGCACCCTCAGTGCACTGACTTCATCCATTTCATTCCTTTGCTCACCGAACTATCCGCAGATTACGCAGATTTCCGCAGATTATCTAATCTTCAATATTTCTTCATCTGATTATTTTGTCTTATTGTTTGGAATTTGGAGCTTGGAATTTGTGATTTTCTTCTAAACGTCCGACGATTTCAACCTGCAACGATTTCAACGACTTCAACGATTTCAACGTGCAACGATTTCAACGACTTCAACCTTCAACGTGTAACGGCCTGCCCTCTCCCCTCAGCACATCGATCATCGTATAAACCCTCCCCTCCGCGCAGCCCTCGTCGATTCTTCGCTGCAGGAACTCGACCGCATCCAGTGTTCCTCTCGCATAGATATCGCGCCCGTTTACATTGTGGGTGAATTCGAAGCGGACCGTACCGTCTAGGGAGATCAGGGTATAGGTGTGCCAGGCATGCCCCCGGAGATAGTCTTCCGGAATTCCCCACTGCCGAAGCTGAACCTCGGGATCGCGCTCCATCCGGATATCGTTTTCAGAGAAGGGGATTCCCAGGCGATTGAAGCAGCCGATCATGGCGCGCGCAGTCCCGCTGGTGTCGGCTTTTCCCTCCTGATGACTTTCGCGCACCTCCAGCCGGTAGCCTTTGAAAAGGTCGGGAAAACTGTCAGCCGCATGTTCCATCATCGCCTGGAAGCCGACGATCTGTTTGGCCATATTGGGGGCGATCACCGCAGCCGTATTCGATTCAAGAACGGTTTTTTCAAGGGCCGACCGATTGCCTCCGGTGGTGCCCATCACGAAGGGGAGCCGGTGGCGGCAGTAGAATCGGGCATTGTCGTTTGCGGCCGAAGGATGGGTGTAGTCGACGCTGATAAAGGCGCCTTCCGCATCGATGATTTCGGCAATTTCCTGTTCCCGGTCCGAGAACGCAATCAGGCGGACCGTTGCCGCTCCCGCCCTGTGTACGTCTGCGGAGATCTCGGGGCCGGTCAGAGACCGGGGGATGAGTCGGAACCGGTCGTCTTCTGCAGCGAAAGACGCCACCTTCGACGCCATGTTCCCGGGAAGTCCGTTTACCATGATCTTGATGGGGTCCATTTCTCTCTCCAATAAAAAATCAAAGGTGCATAAGCATCAATTAAAAGCACCAAGTACATAAGCATCCGGAAGAAAATCACAAATCACAAGCATCAAATTCCAAACAATAATCAATATTCAATAATCAATATTCAAACTTGGCCTTCTCGTAAAAAGTCGATAATTTGCTTATATCGTCATTCCGGGAATTTGGAGCTTGGAATTTGTGATTTCCCCTCATGCTTTGCCTTCACGAAACTTCTGGCTCTTCCCGGTCCTCGTTTGAATATTTCTTCTTTTGATTATTTTGCCTTATTGTTTGGAATTTGGAGCTTGGAATTTGTGATTTCCCCTCATGCTTTG
>QZKK01000153.1 GCA_003599475.1 Desulfobacteraceae bacterium | reverse complement strand
CCCGAGAGATACGATATGCCGGTCATATTCGTAGATGGGAAGGTTTGAATCGGCCTTGGTGTAGGAATAGTTGGATAGGAGCGTAAAGCCCTTATAAAAAGCCCATGAGATGCCGGCAAAACCGAGATACGTATCGTCCGAACGCTTCACTCCGAATGCGGAGTGATTATTGTTGTAATCCTGCATCGCCGCCTGAGCGCCGATTTGAATGCGGAGGGGATCGATCCAGACGGGAAATGATACATTGGCTGAAAAGCGGTGGGTATCGTTGTCCAGGTTGTCGCCGTCCGTATCTTCTGCCGCAAAATCGTATCGCAAGCTCAGAAAGGTGCGGTCGGTGATCCCCCAGAGCCAGTTCAGGTATGTATTGAAGGCCTGGGCATCGTTATCCTCCTCCGGGATCAAAGGGTCCTCTTCGTATTCCTTGAACAAAACACCTCCGAAAAGCTCGAACAGATGATTCTGCCGCCAGCTCATCCGCACGGAAGGACCGAGCCCCAGGAAATGCCCCAGGGTTTCCCAATCCGGGTTCCTTCGAAGCATATAGGTATAGTTTACGATTCCGTTTAGCGAATAGGATCCGAAATTATAACCGGCCAATCCGTAAAGATTGTTGCTGATCGAATCGTGGGTACGCCGGACCTGCGTATCGTAGAAGGTTCCTGAAAACGAGTAGGAGCTGTTGAAGATCCAGGGGAAAGGCAATGCCGGCAGATAGTCCAGCCTGGCGTTGACGTTTTTGAAGAAAGAGTCTTCATTGGTGATATCGGGGGCCACTTCCGTCTCGAGCGGCTTGAGTACAACATTGGTGTCGTAGCCTCCGGAAACAGATACGGTGATGTGCAGCGGCCTTTCCAGATCGATCTGCCTATCGATCGATTCCTGGTAGCGCCTGGCGAATTCGGCCATATCCGATTGCGGGTTGTACGATACAACCGCCTCGAACCGATCCCTGGCTTTCTTGAGATCCCTTGCGTTCACATAACCGATCGCGATCTGCAGATCCGCAGCCTGACGCATCGAGGGATCGAGCGACTTTGCTTTCTCGAAATACTCGATCGAGCCTAAATGATCCCCTTCTTTCTGATGAACCAGCCCTTCGAGAAATGTGATTTTGGCGGGAAAGATGTCGTTTTCCTTTGCCACCGCAATCCACTTTTTGGCTTCGGCAAGATCTTCCTTTTCCCCGATCTGGTAAAGCACGTCGATGAGCTCAACTAGTGCCTCTTTGATTTTTGGCGATAGCGAAACCGCATCCCTCAGATGCATCTTTGCAGCGGGATAATCGGAGAGCTGTTTATAAGAGAGGCCTAGAAAAAAGGCCGCTGATGACGAGGCAGGATCCTTTTGGCGGGCCTTCTTGAGCGATTGGACAGCTTCATTATATTTTTCGGCTTTGTAGAGCGCGATCCCCTCTTCCAAGTCATCCTGACAAAAAGAAAGAGCAGGTGTAAAGAGGATAATCAGACAGAGAAATAAGGTAACGATGCCGATGGATTTAATAATAGGTGTTTGCAATTCGTCACTTTCTTTGTTTGCGTGCTCCTCTTGTGGATAATTTCTGGCAAAGGCGGGAACGCGGAGAAATGTCCGCTTTCCAGCCTCTGCGCGAGAAATGCAAAATTCCTATGAACCGCTAACGGCCCACCCCGGCCCCCGTGCCGCTGAATTGCCCGTTTCCGTATTGTCCTGCGGCAGCCCCCTGCATCTGCACATTCACGGTACCGCCGGCATTTCGGCTCAACACCCCGCCGCCGTTGACATTGGCGCCCCACTTCTGGTTGTTCCAGTTGTTCACCTGGAAGTTGGCATTCAACCCATTTCCCGACAGGTTAACGGTATGCCCCGCAGCCGGTGCGCCGGTATAGGTGCCGTTTACTCCATTGGTGGCCCAGATTCGTGGGTTTGCCCCGTTTGAATAGGCAAAGAAGGTGACATCGTTCATCTTCACGTTCATCTGCGGACTGCTTCCGGCCAGGTTCGCTCGACCGATCTCAATACAGGGAATATTGAGCTGCTGAAGCTTCCGCTGGCCGTCTGCCGTGGCCGCCAGCTCAAGGAACCTGTTGGTATCCATGTATGCACCCGCCCCGGCCGCCTGCCAGGTAGCCGCCGCCGGATCGAAGGTGCCCTTGAGCTTACCCCCAATCACGCCGGTTGCGGCCTGGTCCCAGTTCACCCAGGCGCCTGCCGCTTGGGCGGTCAGCTTCTCGGCAGACCATTTGGATCCCTCTACCTCCACCCAATTCTTTGTTGCCGCTGTTTGATCCAATAGCGACATGGTCCAGCTATCCGAAGGGGTGCCGCGGTAGGTGCCTGCCTGAAGCGTCTGCCACACGCCCCAGTTCTGATCGGCAATGGAAAGCCCGGATCCAATGCTCGATGTCACCTCGATAGGGCTGCCATCAAAGAAGGAGCCTGTGCCGGCCCAGGCGAGGTCTTTTTCCTCGAAGAGGACGTTATTGGGATCCAGGCTGGTTGCCAGAGGAACGTAGAAGAGATCCCCTTTGGCCTTCCATTTTTCGAGACCGGAGAAATATCCACCCGCTGCGTCGCCCAGAAGGATTCCGGCGCCACCATCGGATGTCGAGCGGATGGCCGTGATCCCTCCATCGATGATTCCCCCGTTCCAAACGCTCCCGATGAAGCCCTGGAATTGGCCACTACCGCCATCATCCTCAAAAACTCCAGAGAGTGATGTGTGCTGGAGATAAGGGGCGCTCCGTCCCTCCGAAATACCGTAATCTCCCATGGCCAGGAAGTAGAATTTGTCCTGCCCCCGTGGCACGATAGCGATGCTCGCGGGGTCTTCTCCCACGCGAGCGATTGCAGATCCGTCAAAGCAATACAAGCTTTCCGCGAAGAGATCCCCTATGTTCTTAGTCCACTCCCATGAGCCGATGCTCTGGCCGATCCAGTTGCCGCTTGTGGTCTCTGCATCGGATATTCCAAAGAAGAGGCCTGAGATGACTCCGGCAGGAACATCAGGCGTCCCGGAGTTTTCATCATGATCATAGTATCCAAAAAACCCGTCCACGTCTCCCGTGATAGTGCCGCTGGTCTTCCATACTCCCAACGCAGTGGCCTCCCAAGGTAGGCTCACGCCGCCGAAGTCCCCGCTCCCGGACATCAATGCATTCCATGCAACGTTCTCCTGCTGCGGTTTGCCGTGGAATCCTAGGTCATCAAACTGAGTTTCCTTGATTCCCTTGATTGCCAGGCTGTAGATACCCCACGGCTTGGCATCACCTCCTGTGAAGGAGTAATAGCTGGTACTACTAAGCGATTCGGAGCTAGTACCATAAATCTTCTTCGCAGAATCGTTAATGAAGCCCCCTTGCAAACTGGCATTAAACAGGCCCGTGCCCGTGCCTGTGCCCTTCGTATTAATGTCGAAATCGGATGGCATGCTGTCAGAGTCGGTCGTCGTCACCTCTTTAATCTTCGCAAATGTGCCTGTGAGTTCCCACATGCCGACTTCATCCCAGTAATCATCGTGGCCCATCCAATAGAAATTGCCCGAGACATCAGTGGAAAGGAGGATGCCTGCATTTCCGGAAAGGTCGTCAGAGGTGTGGTAAAGCGCAACTGCAGCCCCGGCAATATTTCCGTCTTTCCAAATGCCGGACGTGATCCCGCTCAGACGGCCTGGTCCGGAGATCTCTCCGCCGGAAATCTCCGAATGGGCAAGAAAAGAATCGGCCTGGTAATCGATGTAATAGTCGCCCATAGCCGTGAATTCTTCTGGAGCGCTTCCGTTCCAGGGAAGATTGATCCCGCCTATGAGTCCATAGTCCTCACCTGCCCATTCGATATACCCCTCATCGTTGTAATAAATGCTGTCGTATCCCCAATCGCCGCTCCAGGCCAGAGGATCCATGGTGTAGGTGCCTATTCCGGCTGCTTGCCAGAAGTCGCCCTCACTCGTCCAATGAGAACCCAGAACCTCTCCAGTAAAAGTGATGAGAAGGGTTTCAGTAAGAGCCTTGCCCGAATACGAGCCGCCGATATCATTTGCTCCCCACTCTGTTCCGGTGATATGGCCCATCCAGCATCCTTCTCCGTATTTGTAGTCACCTCCTAAGTCCATCTTCCAATTTTCGGAAGTATCTCCACTGTACTCGCCCCCAAACCCCGCATTCCAGATTCCCCAGTACTGGTCCGAAATCCGTTTTGGATCGCCCTCTGCAACAACAGCGGTCAAGGAGCCCTCCGAGTCAATGAATTCTCCTGACCCGGCATAACTCCATCCATAAATGCCCTCGAAGTGTTCTGTGATAATCTTTCCAACTTTTTCCAGATCGTACGCAGGAATGGTTGTCGTCCCCTTGTAGGTTGCCGTAAAGGGAGCCGATGCGCTCCAGACCATGCCGCCCGGGGTATCATAGTAGCTGCCGCTTGGGCTTCCGGAGAGGAATCCTGCGGACCACCCATGTTCGTCGTCTCCTTTAATGTAAAGGGCCACGGACCTGGCATTGACGGACCCGCCCCTCCAAGTCCCCACGATGTACCCATTGAAGCTGTCGTCATTTATGGTCGATTTTGCATTGTACAGGTAACCGCCTGAACCATATAAGAGCAAAGGGGAGCCGGAGTGGCCTTCTCCATAATGGTAAGAGCCCATCATGTGAACAAGTGTCGGATCTCCTGAAAAAAGCGTGGACTCTGTGCTGCCTACAATGCCGGTTACGGCATCGGTTGCTATGATAGAGAAGTCATCCGAGTCAAAATACTCAAGGTTTCCCCGCATATCCCCTGTGAAGGCAAGGGGAACCAGATTCATGGTTCCTCCGGCCACGGCCGAGTGCTCGCCCTCGCCGTAGTATCCCTGGAAGTCAAAGCTGATCTTGCCCCTGTACTTCTTGTCCATATAGTCAAGATCGCCTGTGACCTTCAGCACGTCTTCGCGATACTCTCCTTCAAGAATGCCTAACAAATACTGGTCCCCGATCGAGGAGTCGGACACATGACCACAAGTGACTGTCCAGTCGGTTATACTTGTGTCACCATATAGAGGGTTGTAGTAAGCACCATCGTCAGGTGTAAGCCTGTATCTCCAGACGCCTAGCAGCGTATCGTTTGAAAGTTTAATGCCGTTAGTTTGCATAATCCGAATCGAGTTGTCACTGTCCCATATAACCTCGCCGAGTTCGGAGACGAGACCCGACTCATTGAATGAGATGTGCGAAAGCCTGGGCACTCGGATTTTGTCCATGTAAAGGTTTGCATCGGTGTTATGATCGGACATGAGTGAGGCCAGGGTCTCCCCCGTCCCGAACTGGATATTTCCATAGGTCTGGGTCTTCGTGAGAGGTCCGTTTGCAGAAAGATTCCTGCTGTCATCGGTGCTGCCTGTGATGCTTGAATGCAGGAAACCTGCACCGCCCTCGGGTGTCACAAAGATACTGTCAAAGATGCCATGGAAGGAACCTTTCACCCCTGACAGGTATCCTTCAAATACGCTCCCGTCGCTCATGTCTCCACCCACAGGGTCATGGTAGGGCGCATTGGCATCTTGTTTGACCACTCCTGTTACCCAAAACGTTCCTTCGTTAAGATTTCCATTAAGTGCACCGCCTCCATCAAGGAAGCCGGTATCAGAGCTTAGGCTCCCAGCCAGCGTGATAGTGTCGGCTTCCGGAGCGGGAGGCGGGGGTTCTGATGTGGTTGGAGGTTCGCTTGTTGTAGTCGTAGAGTCGTTTGTAGAAGTCGTTGAAGTAGTCGTAGTCGAGACCGAAGTTATAGTTGTTGTTGTAGATGATGTTTCTGAGGTAGTCGAAGTGCTAGTAATAGTTATTGTAGTGTCTACCGGGTTCGTGGTGGACGGAGTCGTCGTGTCACTTCCCTCAGTCATGAATGCTTCAATCTTTGTCTCTATACCGCCGCTGTCATCGCTTCCCGTTTTTATCTCCTCGATCCGGGACTCGATTGCCTGAATAGCCTGCTGGGCTTCCTGGGCGACTTCCGGGTCCGGGTTTCTAGTCAGCTCTTCGGCCGCTGCCTTGATGGCCTCCAGTGCATTCAGTTCGGCTGTGGCTTGATCCCCTTCCGATCCGCTCTGTACCGCCTGCTCATAGGCTTCATAGGCTTCGGCAATGGCATTGTACACCTTGCTCTTGGATGCCGCTTCCGTACCCGGATTTTCGAAATAACCCTCGACGAATTCACCGATTAAGTTGAAATCCCCTGCGATCATCTCGATGAAGCTGCTGATGTTGTCGAAACCGATATCGGCTTCCGAACCCCTGACACCGGCTACGGCTGTCGGAGTCTGAAGATAGTTTTTATGAATGGTTTGGCCGCTTGTGAATTTCAATTTTCCGACAAAGCAGGTCACGCGCCGGACCGTCTCTTTGGTCTTAAAGATCCAAAAACCGCTTTCCTCCTCCTTTACCTGGATCTGGGTAGAGGTAAAGGGATGGAGCTTGATGATCGCACCATCCTCGAACGTTACCTCTGCGGTCCCCTCCTTCGTCTGGACCCGATCCCCTTCGTTGAGAACATGGCCGATCTGTTCGACTCTTGCGATCTTCGATCCGGATAGAACGATCACATCGCCCTCGAAGGCGCTGATCGTTGCCAGGGGAGTCTCGGAACGGGCCGAAGCGGCAAAGGATCCTGTTAAAGCAATCGCAATCACACCCAGTATGACGTATCGCCAGGAATTTTTCATTGAATGAGCCCTCTTGTTCTCGCAACGTTCCTAAAACATTGGTAAAACAAAACTGATCGAACTACAGAATGCAATCGTCGATAAATCCTCCAAGCCATAATGGCGTCTAACAGAGTCTTTAAGCGGAATCAATACGAATAATGAATATTTTTCGTAATTTGGATTTGATAAAGGAATTTGAGCACTCATACTCAGAGCGATTGGTGCTCCTTGCCGAAACCGGTTCCGGCAGGTGGTAGGGGGAAGTCGATTTCCGAAAACAAGACAGGAACCTGGGCGAAAAGTGCAACACACACCCTCCTGTCCTGCCGGGGCGTCTGTGCCCACACCCCTTCAGAAACCGATCACGTCCGGCAACTGCGCTGCGAATCAGGATTCCGTGGAATTTCCGCCGGGGATCATCTCGAATTCGTCCCCGAAACAGACCCCGATTCCCTTTTCTTCGACACGCAGGACTTTCCCCGTCAGGTTGACTGTGACCTTCTTGACACCTTCCGGAAGCGTATTCGACTTTTTCAACGGCAGCGCAAGAATGATTTTCAATTTGGTGCCGATCGGCGGCGCCTCTGAAGTAACGAAAAATGCGCCTCCGGAGGAGACGTTGGTCGTCAACAGGTTGAAATCTTCTTCGGTCCGTTCCGAAATCACCGCATGCACGCGGGCGGGAATTTTCAGGTTGAACCGTTCAAGCCTTCGCTTTTCGGTGTATTGCATATGGATATCGGTGTATTGCATATGGATAGATGAAGCGTTGTTCATCATGGGTTCTGTTTGATGGAGTGTTTAAACCTTCGATCTGATGTCTCAATGTTCCAATGGATCAATCGTCAATGATTCCGTCAATCTAAAATCTGAAATCTAAAATCCAAAATGTCATTGTCTTCTACTAAACGGGATTCCAAGAAAATACAATACGTCGAATGTATGAACTTTGTTCGTATTTTTTTGCATCGAGGATACGTAAATTGTATTAGGCTGTTCGGAAGGGTTTCGGACGATCAGAGATTTTGGGTCGCCCAGAGTGCGGCTTGAAGGCGGTTTGGTACATTTATTTTCTTGAAAATATTGTAAATATGCGTTCTGACCGTGTGGGGGCTGATGCAGAGCCGGTCGGCGATCTCTTCGTTTGTGGCACCGGCTGCTATCTGTGTGAGAATTTCCGTCTCTCTTGTGGTCAAGAGGTTTGGCTCCATCGGCTCCATCTGGGGATTTTCGCCCCTGCCTCTCTGCTCCAGGATGCACTTGGTCAGAATTTCCCTGGAAACCCACAACTCATTTGAGAAGATCGCCCGGATCCCTTTGAGAATCTGGTCTGGAGAGTCCTCCTCATAAAAAAATCCTCTCACCCCATAACCGAGCGCCTGGGCTTCATGACCGTTTGAAGGATCGACATTGAAAGGGACGAAATAGCAATTGAGTACAGAAGCATGCTGCTGCTTCAGCTCGTTCAATATGGTTTCGAGATTGCCCCCCAGAGCGTCCCACAGAAACAGGCTCATCTGAAATTCTTCTTCGGGTTTTGAACCGAAGATCCTTTCCAGATTGGCATCTTCGATGCATACGGCCCCGGTCTCGCGGCTGACAAATTGGGACAGAAGTCTGTTCTGCAGCCTTCTTGGACCGACGATGTATATCGTCCGGTCTTCAAGGATGGTTTGGAATTTGTCCTCAGACGGCATTCGAATCCCGAGTTGTCCCGCCGAGATATGCAGGATTATGGGTTGCGAGTTCTTGATATCTCGCTGGAACGATGGAAAAATCGGTAATCCGTCATTCCAGCGAGCGCATCATAATCGGATTTTATGCCAAAGTCAATTCGCCGGCTCTGCACATCAAATTGACAATCTGTAAAGGACTCGGAATATTTCAAAATACCGTTAACCGCAAAGAGCAAAGACAACACAAATTTGGAACTCAGGAAATCAGGGAGGGGGCTCTTTCGTGAGTTCCTGAGTTCCAGATTGTTAAAACGGCATATTTGAATTTTCTGAATCTCTAAAGTTCTCGATCTATCTAAATCACCCCCTGGTCCCGCATGGCATTGACCACCTTGATGAAGCCGGCGATGTTGGCGCCGATGAGGTAATTGCCGGGTACGCCGTACTCCGCTGCAGCATCCAGGCAGTTGCGATGGATTCGCTTCATGATCATCTTGAGCCGGCTGTCGATTTCCTCGGCCGTCCAGCTCAGGCGCATGCTGTTTTGAGCCATCTCGAGTCCGGATACGGCCACACCGCCTGCATTTGCTGCTTTGCCCGGAACATATAGGAGCTTTTTATCCATGAAAATATCGATTGCCTTGGGGGTGCAGGGCATATCGGCTCCTTCGCAGACGAGCCTGATCTTGTGGTTGATCAGATTGTAGGCATCTTTTTCTTTGATTTCGTTTTGAGTGGCGCATGGAAAGGCGCAGTCCGCCCAATGGTCCCAGAGAGGATGATAGTCCAGGGTGGCGTCGGTTTCGGTGTAGATCGCTTGGGAATATTTTTCCACGTACTCTTCGATTCGGCCCCGGCGGATGTTCTTGATCCTTTTTACGAATGCCAGTTTGTCGCGATCGACCCCCTCTTCATCAAAGATATAGCCGGACGAGTCCGAAAGAGTCAGCACCTTTCCGCCCAGTTCGATGATTTTTTCGGCCGTATGCTGCGCTACGGCCCCGGAACCCGAAATCAGGCATTTTTTCCCCTCCAGCGAGTCGCTTCGGGATGCCAGCATTTCGGCGGCGAAATAGACGACTCCGTATCCGGGGGCCTCCGGACGGATGAGGCTTCCGCCCCATCCCAATCCCTTGCCGGTCAGCACCCCGGTAAATTCGTTCCGGACCTTTCGGTATGCACCGAAAAGATACCCGATTTCTCTGGTGCCCACCCCGATATCGCCTTCCGGGATATCCGTATCCGGACCGATATGCCGGAAAAGCTCCAGCATGAAGCTTTGGCAAAAGCGCATCATCTCGTTGTCCGATTTTCCTTTCGGATCGAAATCGGAGCCTCCCCTCGCCCCGCCGAGAGAAAGTGTGGTCAGCGCGTTTTTCAAGACCTGTTCGAATGCCAAAAATTTCATGATGCTCAGGTTCACGGAAGGATGAAATCTGAGGCCTCCTTTGTAGGGTCCGAGGGAGGAATTCATTTGCACCCGAAATCCCCGGTTGACCTTGACATGCCCCTGGTCGTCCATCCAGGGGACTTGAAAAAGGATCACCCTTTCAGGTTCCGTCAATCGCTCGAGAACGGCGTCGTACCGATATTCCGGATGCCGTTCCAGAACCGGGCGAACGGACTCGATGACCTCCTGTACGGCCTGGTGAAACTCTTTCTCTTCGGGGTTCCTGCTCCGAACCAAAGCCAGAATATGATCCATTGATTACCTCCAGATAGGATTGATCGTTATTTCCCAAGTCCCTTAACTGTTTTGCACCATAATGCATTGTGAGCTCTTCCCGTCGATTTTCAAAACAAATGGAGCTTTCAAGCGAATGTGGCGGATATAGCGCGCTTCATGAACAGCCGGAACGGAGTCGATCCATTTCCAGTCGAAATAGTCATCGGTGCCTTCCGTCACAGTCACGTAAGGGATCCCAAGCGATGTGATATTTTGAAAAAAATGCGAGCCCTGGGAAGGATCCGCCCTGAGCTTTTCATTGCGGACTTCGATCATGGCGCCCACACCGGATATATCCTGCCATCGCACGGGAATTCCCAGCCAACGATCGGATGTCCCCCAACGGCCCGGTCCGACCAGCAGGTAGGGCCGGCTTTCTTTCAGGAGACCGGCGTTTATTCTGCCGATTTCCGCCGAGATCTCAAGGGTCGCTTCCGTTTTAAAATCGAGAGGTTTGACATAAACGATATCGCTGATTTTTTCACTCTTGCCGTTTCCGAGGGCGTTTCCCGATCGGCAGAATGCGTCGCTTATTTCCTGCGCCGTGAATTTAATCTCGATTCGATCATCCTGCTCTGCCATCGGTCTCATCTGCAGGAAAAAGAACTCGCTTTTTCTTGACGGATTCGAATAGATATTGGCTGAAAACTCCATCTCGATCGGACATCCCATCCCCTTCCGTCCTAGTTCCAGCATATCCGACAGCAGGGATGGCAGCGGTATCAGATTGTGCTTGAGAATCTGGGCAAAGGTCATCACTTTCGGTCCGGAAAGATGTCCTGAATCCCGGATCCTGTGTTCCTCCGGTATGTAGGTGCTTGCCAGCGTCCGGACGGCGTATTCCGCTTCGGCCTCTTCCACTTCTCTCTTTTCAAGATTCGAATTCTTTTGAAAATTCAATTTTTCTGGATATCCGAGGATCTTCAGGGCGTAAAAAAACCGCTGGGAATTTTTTAAGATATCGTCCACGCTCGAAAACTGCGGCATCATGTTCGGGTACTTCGGAGAGAATCGAAGGCTCCTCCCTCCTTCAACCACCGTCTTTCCCATTCCCAACGCAATGTGTACGATTCCTTCCTCGGACTTCATGTGGCCGACGGGATAAAAGTTGTGCGACTGGGCCACACCGGAAAGCGATGGGTAGAAATAGTCCCCCGCTGCTTCTCCCGCCAACTCCTGTATGATGACGGCCATGGCTTCTTCCTGGGGCTTATAGGAGAGGCTTTTAGAAAACGCCTTCGGACCCTGGTAGTAAGTGGACGCGTAAACGAGTTGAACGGCGGTAAGCAGTTGGAAAAGACGAACCGAATCGTCGGGATGGTTGTTTGGAATCATATAGGTGGCGTATAATCCTGCATACGGCTGGAATTGAGCGTCCTCCAGCAGGCTGGACGAACGCACGGAAAGCGGGCAGCGTACCTGAAGAAGAAAGGACTTCAGATCCTCGACCAGGCTCCCCGGCAGTTCGGCGGAAAGAAACATCTTCGCCACATCCTGGTCCTCAACCTCCTCGTTTGCAAGATGACGCAGGTTCTTGTAGTTTACGAAATCTTCGAAAACATCGGTACAGATAACCAGGCTTCTTGGGATTTTGATATCGATACCCGGGTGCCTGGCATGGATTTCCGATTCCTGCTGCAGCAGCACCGCCATGAAGGCCAGGCTTCGCGCCTTTCCCCCCAGGGAACCCTGACCGATCTTGACCAGATCGTTGACGTCGGCATCGTAGTTGTTGGAGTTGAAGCGGGCAACGACTCCTTTCTGCTGCCACTTTCGCAGCGTATGAATATTCGAGATGATAAAGTCGCGCATCTCATCGATGTGCTCGAAATCTTCCTCTTGGACTTTCCGCAGTATCGAGGCGAGCGAAGTTTCCGAGCGGCTCATGATCCATCTGGAAAAATGGTTTCTCCTGGCATGGAAACAGAGAGATTCGCCGGGGATGACCGCAAGCTTCGACTCCAGCATCCGCAGATCCGATGCACGGTCGATCTCCCGGCCGTCCGGCAATCGAAAGATAAAATCCCCGAAGCCCAAATCGTTTTGGATGAAACGATGCAGATCGGACATCAGATTGGAGGAATTCTTATCCAGGAAAGCAGCGGAGATCTCCTCCGCCTTCTGCCGGTTTTCCGGTTGAGAGCTTACCAGTAAAAGAGGCAGATCCGGAATTTCCTCCCGGATTCTAGACAGAAGTATGCGGCCCGCATCGTTTACGAGCACGCCTTTGCGGGGAAACCGGGTATCTGAAATTACGCCGAGCAGGTATGCCTTGTACTTTTCGTAGAATTCGACCGCCTGTTCGTAGTTTGTGGCCAGCAGGATCTTCGGACGGGTCCGCATGCGGAGAAGGCGATGATCCTCGTTCAATCCGACGTCCAATACGGCAAGCGTCTGCCGGACGACTTCCTTGTACATATAGGGAAGAAAAGAAGAGTAGTAAACTGGTGAGTCCTCGACCAGGATCAGTACACGAACCATCGCCTTCTGTGTGTCGGTATCCACATTGAGCCGGTCTTCCACGTTTTTTACCAGCGCCAGCAGCAGGTCGGAGTTGCCCGACCAGATGAATGTGCGATCGATGCCCGAGCAGTCCTGGTCCTCCGGAGGTGGATAGATTCCCCGGGGACTATGGGAAAGCAGGTTCACCGGCAGGGTCGGGTTCGACTTTTTAATTTCAAGGCCCAATGAAAAAGCATCCATCTCCTGCAGGTGCGGCATGGTGATCACCAGGTCGAACTTCTTCAGTTTCAACAGGGCAAGCGCTTCCGAGGCAGAGGACTTGCGCGTAACGCGTGGTGGATGACTTAAGTTTAGCCCGCTGTACTCGTTGATGATCCGCTGGGCGAGGCTTCCGTCTTCTTCGACGATAAACGCATCATAGGGGCTTGAAACGAGAAGGATCTCCCGCACCTTCTTCTGCATCAGTTCGTGGAAGATTTTAAATTGGGAATAAAATTCGCTCGGCAATTTGCTGCTTTCTCCCGCCATATTGCCTCTCCCGGCTGGAATCGGTGCTTCTTGGACCGGAAAGAACTGCACGGCATTTCCGCATTCGATGATAAAGCATAACAGGGACAGGCTGTGAACTTCACCTGCCCCTGTCCCGACTCTTTATGCCGTTATTGTATGGGAATCTGAAATCTCAATCAAAAATCTAAAATCGATCATGATTCGATGATCTCCAAGGCTTCATTCCGATATGCGTCCATGACATACGGAATCGAAGTGACCTTGCTGCACTCCTCCGTCAACGAACAGAGATCCTTTCGGCTGATGTATTTTACTTCCCAGCTCCTAGAGCCGGCCATCAACTGCTGGAGCCCCACCTTGAGTTTATCGATTGCGCTGAAGATTCCGATGGCTCCCAGCGGAAGCTTGTCCACTTCGGATCCGTACTTTTCCTTGAGGACCTCATAGTTCATGAAAATCTCTTCCTTGGTGGAACCGTGCCTTGCAACCGAAGCCGGGAGGCCCTTGTCTTCTCCCCTCAGCCATCGTTCGGCATTCTTTCCAACCATGCCGGGGATCATCAGGGCGCGCCCCATGCAGACCGCTTTGCAATACGGAGACCCGAGCGCAAGCGCTTTGAAAATGTGATCTTCCGAAGAAAAGCCGCCGGCAAAGGCGATATCCGGAACCCATTTCCCCTTCGCGGACAATCGTTCGCAAAGCTCATATGCCATGGAATGCAAATAAATCGATGGAATCCCCCACTCGACCATCATTCTCCAGGGACTCATTCCGGTGCCGCCGGGTGCACCGTCGATCGTAAGCAGATCGATTTTCGCATCGCTTGCCCATCGGATGGCCATGGCGAGCTCCCGCATGGGGTATGCACCAGTCTTGAGCGTGACCCTTTTTGCGCCGAGCCTTCTCAGCCGCTCCACCTCTTTCATGAAACCCTGCTGGTCGATGAATCCGAGTCGTGAGTGGCGCTCGAACTGCTTGAGCGGACCTGCCTTGAAAGCCGCCTGGAACGCCGGGACTTCCGGGTCCGGGGTTACGATGTATCCTCGCTTCTTCAATTCGAGCGCCCGGCTCAGGGAATCCACTTTGATTTCTCCGCCGATACATTTGGCTCCCTGGCCCCATTTCAATTCGATGGTTTCCACTCCCAGGTTCTCGATGACATATTCGGCAACACCGTTTCGCGTATCTTCAACGTTCATCTGGATCAGGATGTCACCGAATCCCTCATGGTAGCGACGATACGCTTCGATCCGTCGATCCATTTCAGGAGATTTCTTGACTTTTCCTTCGCTGTTGAGTTCCAATTTCGGATCGATCCCGCAGACATTCTCTCCGCAGACCAGCGTAATTCCGCTGATTGCCGCCCCGACGGCAAAATGCTCCCAGTTTTTTCTGGCGATATCGGTGCTGCCCAAGGCTCCCGTAAAAACCGGGACCTTCATTTTCACCTTGTGGGTCACTCCGAATCCGGTTTCCGTGTTTACGGCCGGAAAGGTCGCCTTGTCCGGATCTTCGGCCATGCCCTTTGCCCCGAAGGCATAGCCCATGATGTTGAGGTGCGAGTAGTCGATCGGGTAGTTTTTGTCCGCCCCGGCGGTAACCTTCCCGAACGGTTCGGGATACAACATCTCCCGGCCCCGGAAAGTCGCCTGGAACATATCGCAGTTTCCCCGGCACCCGTCGACGCAACGGCTGCATATCCCTGACTGGGGAACGACATCGCGTGAGCGGTTGCTGCTCTGAACGGCTTCATTCGCGTTTGGTCTGTGGAAATTCATTATCTCTCTACCCCCCCTGTTTTTTCGATCTTGAGATGGTATCTTTGACAAATCTAAACCTAAATCTAAAATCTAAAATCTAAAATTCCTAAAACCCATCCTTCAATTTTTTCAATGTTTCCTTCGCATGATTGATCAACATGGTCGAAGGATAGGTGTAGGTGATCATCCTCATGCCCTGTTTCATCCAGTGCCTGAGCGGATCGATGCCGGCGATGTGGTTTCCGGAGGCAATGCCGGCTTTTTTGCAGGCGTCGACCACTTTTTGAACCGCTGCGACCATTTCCGGATGAGACCCCTGACCCGGAAAACCCAGATCGAGCGAAAGATCCTGGGTTCCCATCATAAGGACGTCGACACCTTTGACACCGGCGATCCTGTCGATGTTTTCGATCGCCTGTCCGCTTTCAATCTGCGCGATCAGCAGGACCTCCTCATTGCAGGATTTGAAATATTCTGCAGGGCTTCCTGCCGATTGGAATTCTTTGAGCCGAAACGGGGGCACGGCCGCCCCGCGCTTCCCCTCCGGCGGATACTTTCCGTATCGCACCAGACTCCTGGCTTCCTCTTCGGTATCGATATGGGGAACCCAGATCCCCTCGGCACCCAGATCGAGGGTTTTTGCAACATAGAGGTAGTTGATCTCGGGAATTCTTACTATCCCGGTAATCTCTGACTTTCGGGCGTACTGCAAAAGGTTTCCGATGGTGACCATGTCGTACTTGGCATGCTCCATATCGATGACGAAATAATCGAACCCGGCCATTTCCAGAACATCGACGGTTCCGATCTCGGTTTCCTCCTTCAACATGGTGCCGAAGACAAACTCTCCTTTTTTCAGTTTTCGTTTGACCTTGTTCAGCCGCATATCATCCTCCTTTATTTCAAGAACTTCTCCTTGATGATTTCCGTGCATCGCACATGGTTGAATATCCCGCAGTAGCAATACTTTGCGAGCTCAAGCCCCCCCTCTTCCGGAGTCATCTTCCCTTTCTGGACGCGCCGGGTGACATACTGAACGAACTTGGGGGGAATCATATGGTGCCCGCACATGGTGGTGATCGAAAGTGTGGTTTCATCGGGAAGATTCTCCTTTTTTCCCCACACCCCCAGTGAATAGTTGATCGAATGAGGTGCCACCCCGGCTTCCTTGCAGGCGGGTATGACCTCGGAGAGCACACCGGAGATTACCACCGACATGCCGGTATCCTTTTCCTTTATCCTCCTGAGAAACTCGACCACCTGTTCTTTTTTTGTAAAAACCCCCCGCAATCTCGACTTGTCCGTGATCCGGTCCTTGATCTCATCGACGGAATAAAATATCTTTGGTCCGGTCTTGACGTCGCCCCAGTTTTCGGATCCTACGGCTTCGGCCGCCGCGATAAACTCCAGAGCCTTCGGTTTGATGTTCTTATCATTGACTCCCTTTGTCTGATACATAAACCAGACAAAATCCTTTTTCTGGGATTCGATGTCCCCGGATCGGTGTAGTGAGTGCGTCATGGTAAAGTCCTTATCGGTTTGTATTGTAAAGCATTGAGCAGGGAGCATCCAGCGTCTTCTCTCCCTCTCTCCCTCTATCCTTCTATCCCTCTATCCTTCTATCCCTCTATCCTTCTATTCTTCTGCGATCGGCTTTCCGAGCCCGACATTGACCTTCCCCCGGTGAGGCTGGGAAATTCCGAGTTCGTTCAGGATTTCGAGGGAGCGGCAATTCCCGGCGACATCCACCCGGCTGATCAATCCTAACGAAAAGACGGTTTCGATCTCCTCCGAGACTTTCCGAAGGGCTTCGAGAACGTTCTTTAAATTCTCTTCACTGCATTTCCCTTCGACGATCACCGACAGCAATCGATAGTCGAGGCATTCGTCAAACAGCTTTCCCGTCTTCAGATCGGTCATGAGCGCAGCGAGCGGTGTGTCTTCGATCGGCGCCAGCACAAATCCGGCCCGGGCAGCCGCCATGGCGACTTTTTCGGCATCCCGTAGATAAACCCCCATGCCGGGGCGCCCCATATCGATCGAAAGCCCCACCTCCCCTCTTCGATAGCGTCCCGAGACATCGTTTGTCTTGACCTCTTCGGTTCCCCGACCGGTAACACCTGTAACGCCGTGGGTTTCAACCGGATCGCTGATCACGTGTTGAAACTGTTTATAGAAACCCTCGAGGTCCTGCGCATAGATGGCCTCCTCGGGGCATACCTTCATCCGCAGGCAGACATAGCATTCGGTGCATAGGTCGGAATCGATGCGACATTTTTTATCCTTAAAAAGGATGGCGTCCACCGTGCAGTATCGCTGGCAGGTGCGGCACCCGGTACATTTTACGGCATCGATCAGAGGCATGGGAAGTTCCTTCTATTTTAGATTTTTGATTTTTGATTTTAGATTTTTTGCCGGAAACGGCACGGCCTCCCTGAACACTGAACACCGAAACCTGAACACTTCTCTCTACATCCGGCTCACGGTGTAGATCGGAATCATCTCCTCCAGCAGTTCCCGGGACCGCAAAGGGTTGTAAATACCGCAACTGCAGGGTTTTGCCAGTGTCAGGCTTCCGTTCCAGGAATCGACCTTTCCGGTTTTTACTTTTCGAATGGTATCCCGCACAAGGAGCGGGGAGACCATTCCGTGCCCGCACATCGTGGTGAACTGACGGATTTCCGGAGGCGGCAGGCGGTCGGTATTTCCATGAATCCCGATCGACACATTGATGGTATGCGGGTCGAGTCCGACTTCGGCGGCCATGTCCCGGACTCTATCGATCAGTCCGCTCACGACGATCGATATCCCCTGATCGGCATCCTTGAACAATGCGAGCAGCTTTTTGATTTTTTCCGCGCTGTCGAAGACGGAAAAAACCCGTACGCCCTCCCGGATGCTTTCGAGCACCTCTTCGGGTCGAACCCCGCTGTAGAGATTTCGGCGCAGGGTGGTTGCGATCATATTGGCCGGGCCCACCTGATAGACGATCTCGACCAGGCGCCTTACCCTCGGTGCACACCCCTTGTAGTTGTATCCTCTCGCCGGATAGATAAAAACCGCATAGTCTTTTTCCAGCGACTCCAACTTTCCTTCCCGATGCAGGCTGTGAGTCATAAATTTTCCCGTCCTTTATTCCGAGAGCCTTCCGAGCCCCAGATTGATTTTTGCATTCGGCCGCCAGGTAAAGCCTTCCGATTCGATGATATCGAGAAAGCCCTTCGGGAGGGTAAGCCCGAATTTCTTTGTCTTCTGGATAGTTATTAATCTCTACAACTGTGTCTCTTTGCATTGGACTTAATGGTATCGAAAACGAAGATACGCTCTTAATGC
>QZKK01000253.1 GCA_003599475.1 Desulfobacteraceae bacterium | reverse complement strand
CCTCGGCGCGGACCTTCTCGATATTCTTGATGTTGCTGGTGAGCGCGATGTCGTCCACCACGATCTGACCCCGCTGGTGCTCCTCCAGGCGGTTGATGCAGCGGATGAGGGTCGATTTTCCGGAACCTGAGGGGCCGCAGATGACGATCCGCTCTTTTCTTCTCACCGTCAGATCGATTCCCTTCAGCACGTGAAAATCATCGAACCACTTATGGAGGCCCCGGATTTCGATGATGGTCTTGTCTTTTCCGGCCTCTACCGACTGATCTTTTTTATCTTTCTTTTCCGGCTTCATGAGATCCTTGTCATTGGTCATTCATTGGTCTTGATAACATCCTTCTCATCCTCTCATCTTCTTTCCCTCTAACCCTCTTTCCTTCTTTCGTTTTTCTATCGCCCCACATCCAGCTCCCGTTCCAGCCTTCGGCTGTACTGGGACATGGAAAAGCAGCCCATGAAGTAAATCAGGGCAATAAAGAGATATGCTTCCCGGCTGAAGCCCATCCATTCCGGGTTGGATAATACCGTCTGGGTCGTTTTCAGGAGGTCGAAGAGTGCGATGATCACCACCAGAGAGGTATCCTTGAACGCGGAAATCAGGACACTGACAGTCGGTGGAATCACGATCTTGAGCGCCTGGGGCAGGATGATCAGCCTCATGGTCAAATAGTAGTTGAGCCCGATGGATTGAGCCGCTTCGTACTGCCCCTTTCCCACGCCCTGAAGCCCTCCGCGAACCACCTCGGCGATGTAGGCGGCGGTAAAAAGAATGATTGCCGCCTGGGCCCTCAGGATCTTGTTGATGGTGATGCCTTCCGGAAGAAAGAGCGGAAAGATGATCGAGCCCATGAAGAGCAGGCTGATCAGCGGCACCCCCCGGATCAGCTCGATGTAAACGACACAGAGAACCTTCACCAGGGGCATTCTGGATTGGCGGCCGAGGGCGAGAACCACCCCCAGAGGATAGGCTGCAGTCAGCCCGAATACCGCAAGAAGAAGGGTGAGCGGAAGACCCCCCCATTGCGTGCTCTCGACCGGCTGGAGTCCGAACAGCCCGCCGCTCATGAGAAGCCCCATCGCGATAAGCCCCAGGACCCAGGCATAGGCGAGCTTTTTTTCCCAGTGATCCCTGTTCCGGCTGTAGAAAAGCAATCCGAAAAGGATCAGCATGGCCAGCATGGGGCGCCATTGGAGGTGATAGGGGTAGAACCCGAAGAGAATAAACCGGAAATTTCTCCAGATGATCGACCAGCAGGCACCTTCCGCCGCCCGGCAGGCGGCGCTTCCGGCCGTCCAGGCGCTGTCCAGAAAGGCCCACCGGATGAATGGAGGAACCGTCTTTAAGAGAAAATAACCCGTAAGCACCGTCAACAGCGAATTAAACCAGCCGTCGAACAGGTTTTTTCTGGCCCAGCCGATCACGCCGGTATGCGTGATCGGAGGTTTCAGCTCTTCCACGGGCAGTGAGGTCGCATCGGTCATGATCTATCGCTCCACCAGCCGTGCTTTCTTATTGTACCAGTTCATGAAGGCAGAGGTGGACAGGCTGAAAAAAAGATACACCAGCATGATCAAGGCAACGCCTTCGATGGATTGGCCGGTCTGGTTGATGGTGGTGTTGGCAACGGAGACGAAATCCGGGTAGCCGATGGCCACGGCCAGGGAGCTGTTCTTGGTGAGGTTCAGCATCTGGCTCGTCAGGGGAGGGATGGTCACCCGAAGGGCCTGGGGCAGGATAACGAGTTTCAAGACCTGGCCGTGCTTCAAACCCAATGACATGGCCGCCTCGCTCTGCCCTTTTCCCACCGACTGAATGCCTGCCCGCACCGCTTCGGCGACGAAAGCGCCGGTGTAGAGTACAAGACCGAGAAGCAGCGCCAGGAATTCCGGGCTTAGCGTCATCCCCCCGGTGAAGTTGAAGCCCCTGAGTACCGGTACATCCATTTTCAGGGGGCTGCCGAAAACAAACCAGGTTGCGATCGGCGGGCCGAGGACTGCCGCAAAACAGGCGCCTGCCACCGGAAAATGCTTTCCGGTCCTTTCCCAACGCTTTCTTGCAAATCTATAGATGAGAAAGGCAAGGATGATCCCGGCAGCAAGCGCGATTCCCATGTACATATGAGCCGGATGTGGCTCAGGGACCGCAAATGCGATTCCCCGGTTGGTCAAATAAACCCCGGCAACCGGATGGAGGGCTTGTCTCGGAGAAGGAAGCGATTCATAGAGGATGGCGTACCAGAAAAAAAGCTGGAGGAGTATCGGAATGTCCTGCATCACTTCGATGTAGATCGCCGCGATCTTCGACAGGAGCCAGTTTCGCGAGAGACGGGCGATGCCGATCAGGGTTCCCAGGATCACGGTGATGGCAATGCCGGCAAAGGATACCTTCACCGTGTTGAGAACGCCGACCAGCAGCGCCCGTGCATAGTAATCGGCGGAAGAATAGGAGATCGGGGATTCACCGATTTCAAAAGACGCGACCTTCCCTAAAAATCCGAAGCCTGTCGCAATCGCCTGACGCTCCAGGTTTTGCAGCGTATTTGAAATCAGGTACCAGGCCAGCAGCCCGAATGCTCCGAGCACGCCGGCCTGGTAGAAGATGGAACGAACCCTGGGGTTGAGCCAGAAGGGGGTCTTTTCTGGCGCCTCGTTTGCCACCGGACCTCCTTCTTAAAGACGGGAAGACGTGGAAACACAAGGGAAAGACGCGGAGACGCGGAGACGCGGAGACGTGGAGAATACGTGCATATTTACCGTTTCGCTGTGTCCAAGCGTCAATTTCCCCTCCGCGTCATCTTCTCCTCTGCATTCCCGAATCATCGCGTCCCCGCGTCATCTTTATCTGAAGGGGGCTGCATACATCAGACCGCCTTGGGTCCAGAGGGCGTTCTGGCCGCGTTCGAGTCCGAGGGGAGTCTTGGGGCCCACGTTCCGCTCGAAGATCTCGCCGTAGCTTCCTACCTGCTTGATGATGTTATAGGCAAAGTTTTCTTCCAGTCCAAGCGCCTTTCCATTCCCGGGGGTCGCTCCCAGAAAGCGTTTGATCTCCGGGTTTTCACTTTTGAGCATCTGATCCACATTTGCCGAGGTGATCCCGAATTCTTCGGCCTGGATCAGCGCCATGACCACCCAGTTGACGATGTCGAACCACTGGTCGTCTCCGTGACGTACCACAGGAGCAAGAGGCTCTTTGGAGATGATTTCCGGAAGGATGGTGTAATCCTCAGGCTTCGGAGCGACGGAGCGCTGGGCCGCAAGCTGTGAAACATCCGATGTGAGGCAGTCGCACCGACCGGCAAAAAAGGCCTTGTTCAGCTCCGCATTCTGCTCGATCACAACCGGCTTCCACTGCATGCCGTTTGCCTTGAAGTAGTCTGCCGCGTTGAGCTCGGTCGTCGTTCCGGGGAGGACGCAAACGGTTGCCCCGTTGAGCTCTTTTGCGCTCTTGACTCCAAGCTTTTTAGGGACGAGAAAACCCTGGCCGTCGTAATAGTTGACATGGACGAAGTTCAGGCCGTTGGTGGTCTCCCGGGTCAACGTCTGGGTCGTATTTCTGCACAAGACATCGATTTCCTTTGACTGAAGAGCCGGCAGGCGCTGGACGGCCGTCAATGCCACAAACTTCACCTTGGAGGCATCCCCCAGCACGGCTGCAGCAATGGCTTTGGCCGTATCGACGTCCAGGCCCTTCCAGATTCCCTTTTCATCCGGCATGCTGAATCCGAAAACGCCTCCGTTTACACCCACCACGACCTGCCCCCTTGCCTTCACCTCATCGAGAGTGCCGGCAAATGCCAGGCCGGAACCCGCAAATACGATCAACCCACAAACCAGTAGCCATCTTTTGTAGCCTCTCATCGGTCGATCTCCTTTCGTTTTTTCGTTTGTTGATAGAAGATGGAGCCCTGCCTCTCTACGGTAGAAACTATTCTGAAACCGAATCCATCGGAGGAATTGTGTTTCTTTAAGGATGCCGGAGTTTTGTTTCAAAAAAAGGAGCCTTAAGCCCGCTGATTCATTAACCGAAAGAGTAGCAAAAATCAAATCCAAAATCCCGGCACTTCCCGGTGAACTCCAGGCGGGAGTCGGTAAACCGGATTCAATCCCCTAAAAACGCATTGACTGCAACCCCGACTGAGGCCGGGAAGGGTTTTCTCCGATGCGCAGGGTACCGGCTCGGTCGAAGCCAGTATGGCAGGCCCATCAATCTTTTTTCCACGACCCGAATCCCAGGCCGATGATTTCCTGCACCGGGGAAACGACGACGAAAGCCTTTGGGTCTTCCTCCGCAATCAGGGCCTTCAAATGCGGGATTTCGGTGACCGTCATGGCGCACATGAGAACCGCACGCGGCTCATGAGTGTACATTCCCGTCCCCTGCAGGGAAGTCACGCCTCGGTTCAAGTCATTGAGGATGCGACGGGCGATCCGGTCGGAGTGTTCGGTGATGATGAAGAGGAGTTCCTGCTGTCGCTTGCGGGTCGGCCGGAACCAGGCCCCGGCGCCCGTGCCGGCTTTCCCCAGCCCATGGAGGAATTCACGCGCCAGACCGTAGCGGGGCAGCACCTCGCCTGCGGTCTGCCGCAAAGCGGAGGTGGCGACAGCCGCCACCAGCAGGGCGATGAAGAAAGTGCCGACCGACGATACGATCCATCCCCCACCGATTCCTCCGATGCCGGCACGCTCGATGAACTCTGCCAGCGAAACAGCCGGCACGGGGAAAAGGCCCAGCTTCGCCAGCCAGGAGATGCCGTTTACGATATAGATCCAGAGATAATTGCGGCGTATGCGCCTTCCAAGCGCTTCCCATTCGGAGATCGGAAACTGGGGGTGCAGCAGGCTCTCGGCCAGCGCATCGGACCATTCGGGGGATGGATGGAAAGGCGGCACCAGCATGGGAGCGAAAAAATCGGTCTCCATCAGGCGCACACGGTAACTCCACAGCTCATAATAGCGATAGCGGCGGGCTTCGATCAGCAGGAAGAAAGTGACCAGGATGAGATCGAGCAGGATAACCAGATGACTGCTTTCCCCCTGCGTAAAGGCAAAGGAGACGACCGCCCCGGTCGTGAGCACCGCCCAATTTGTGGTGGTGTCCAGCCGAATGCGCCAGGTATTGGCGCGCGCGACCTCTCCGCGGAAAAAATGGACCATCGCGGTTGTAAACTCGCTGGCTTTCAGTTCATAGCCGCGATACGTCCAGACGGGTTCGGAAACACCCGGCTTCGGATTGCTTTCGTCCGGCATCTGTCAGGGTCTCCAGAAAGATCTTCCCGCAGGCAAGGCCGGAACAAGGCCCCCTCCGGCTCTACCCGGGTGAAAGCCGAAAAAAATGTCTCACCGGCAAATCATAGAATAAGCCTAACCGGATGGGTACAAGGAGTCAATACTCCGGAACATTTCAGATTCCGAATTTAAATCTGCTCATTTGAGCGAGCAAATAGGGTGAAACCGGTACCTTGACATGAAAGATCCGGTATTTTTCGACTCCAGGCTTGACGAGCGGATGCACGGAATAAATTTTGAGTGATGTCCAAATTTACTTTGTCGAGAGGAGCCTGCTTATGAATTCGGGTGCGTTGAAGAAGGGTATCCATGTCTTTGCCGGCATGGACAGGTTCAAAGAAGACGGACGGATGATCTGGGGTTTGCTCCCGCTATCCAACAAGGTGTCGTCCAAAGACACGGGAGGGGATCTGTACGTGTTCGAGCACACCAATATGGGCAAAGGGGGCCCCCCACGGCATGTGCATTTTGAGCAGGATGAATGGTTCTATGTGATTAAGGGGGAGTTCGCTTTCGAGATCGGTGACGAGAAGTTTCGGCTCAAGCCGGGCGATTCGCTGTTTGCCCCCCGGAATGTCCCTCACGGCTGGGCTCACATCAGCGACCAGCCGGGTACACTGCTGACACTTGTGTGCCCCGCCGGGACATTCGAGACTTTCCTTCGAGACACCACGAGGCACGCGAATCTCCCCACGCCGGAAGAGGTGGAGAAGGCGTTTGAAGCCCATGGAATGAAGGTGGTTGGCCCTCCGCTTGAGGTTGGCTGAGGACTTGAGCGGCGATGCGACTGGCACAACCTGTACGATGGTGGCAAAACTCGAGGCGTTGGTATCAACCCAACGGGACCGAAATTGTACAACCGTCACTTACGTCGACGGTCAGTGTATCATCAGTCGTCTGAACATCCACGGCATATGGATTTCGATTTCAACTGCCAAAATATTCATTCCATGCCTCAATAAGGGATTTTTGCTGTTCTTCAATTATACGCCGACTGTTTCAACTCAAGGCGATTGAAACCGCCACTGTTCTGAAGGCGAATCGGATCGAGCCAGTATCAGAATCATGATCAAGCCGCGCAAAAGGTCGAGCGCCTCAAACCGGACTCCTTGACGATTTCGATGAGTTTTCGGTTTTTTTACCGAAAGCGACAAGATTTGACATATTGACGATCGAATCGTAAATTAGCCATATGGACCTCAAAAAAAGGTTGCTGCAAGATTATCTCGTCCGAGATGCCGGTTACTATCCGGTAAGTCACTCTTACCGGACCGCGGCAGTCCGGTAAAACCACCCTGGCCCGGCTCGCCTTCCCCTCCTATCGTTACCTCTCACTGGAGCTGATCGACCAGCGGCGCTTTGCCCAGGAAGATCCGCGGGGATTTCTGGCCCAGCTCGAAGGCCCCGCCATTCTCGATGAGATCCAGCACGTACCCGACCTATTGTCCTACATTCAGGCCGCAGTGGACCTGGACCCCGCCCCCGGGCGATTTGTGCTCACCGGCTCCCAGAACGTCCTGCTCATGAGCAAAGTGGCCCAGACAATGGCCGGCCGCTGCGGCATCCTCAACCTTTTGCCCTTTTCCCGGGCGGAACTCGAAGATCAGCAGCAGCCGGAGCCGGGCTCGCCGTCCGATCTGTTCGGCAGCCCGCACAAAGGTCTTGAGCTTTGGCAGACCCTGCACACGGGATTTTACCCGCGCATTCACGATCGGCACATCCCGCCGCAAGTCTGGCTGGCCGACTACCTCCAGACCTACATCGAACGGGATGTGCGCAGCCTGTCCAACATCGGCGATTTAAGCCTTTTCTCCAGGTTCCTGGCTCTTTGCGCCGGCCGCGCGGCTCAACTGCTCAACTATTCCGGCCTGGCTGCCGATACCGGCATCTCGGTGGATACGGCACGGCGCTGGTTGTCGGTGCTCAACACCAGCTTCATCGTTTTTCTCCTGCCGCCCAACCACCGCAATTTCAACAAGCGGGTGATGAAAAGCCCCAAGCTATACTTCTACGATACCGGGCTTCTCTGTCATCTCCTGGGCATCCGGGAGGCTGCCCAGATCCCCACCCACCCCCTGCGCGGCGCCTTATTCGAAAACCACGTGGTATCCGAGACAGCCAAGGCCTATCTGCACCACCGCCGGACACCGCCGCTTTTTTTCTGGCGGGACCGCACCGGCCACGAAATCGATCTGATTATCGACGATGCCGGCCGCCTTTATGCGGTGGAAATCAAGTCGGGCCAAACCCTCTCCGGCGATATGTTGGACAGCCTGCTCTGGTGGACCCACCTCACCGAACAACCCCCGGAAACCGCCACGCTGGTCTTCGGCGGCGACCAGGCATTCACCCGCCGCGGCGTTTCCGTCCGGCCCTGGTTCGGGATTTAATTGCAGTCAGAGTTCTACAAACCTCAGTCAGGTATCAACCATAGATTGTTTCGATCGTATTCTCGTATCGCAGGTTTGGGAGGAATTATGATCTTTCGCAGATATCCCAACCTATTGTGCAGGAGATTGGCGAAGCCTTTATGAGGATATTCGAAATAGTCGACGAAGCCCTCTGTTTTTCATCTCGTTACAGCAATTGAATTCCGGGAAACTCGTCACCGATACATGTCGGCTTTTTTAAAAAGATTCGGCGCCATTGAATGATATTATTCACCGAACCTGGTCGCCAAACCATCCAGTGTTATGTTTGTTGCGATCTCATTGTGAGGAATCAACACATATCGCCAAGGCTTACCCCCATAGCTTTGTGCGTAGTTTGAGGCATTGGCACACCATTTTACGGCAGCCTCTTTCTTGGCAAGCACTATCGGATCGACCATTTGGTTCACGGCCTTGGGTTCCAGCATGAAAACCGTATCTATGGTTTCAGCCACGAAATCCGGCTGGTATTCGAGATAGTCGGCACCGTGGCGGTAAAAGATCTGGAACTGCCCCCTTGCGGGTTTGAACCACTTGATTGTATCCCTCTCAAGGGTCATGGCAAGCTTGCGTTCAGCCTCCGAGTCGAACTTTTGCACCGGATAAAGGCAGCGGTCGAATCCAGCGAACAGGTATCTGGCCATATTGCTTTTGTCCTCCGGGGAAACACGATAGTCAACAGGCAGTTCTGCGACCGAATAAGAATAAGCACTCTCTTTCAGTTCAGTAAAGCCTTTGCTGATCACCACCTCATAGTCAACCGCTTCCTCCCAGTAATGAAACTGCATCTGTGAGTGGATAAACCGAGCGATATCGCGCTGATAGCAGCGCAGCACCTTGCGGGCTTCCTCTTCGGACAAATAGGTTAGGAAATGCCGCACCGTCTGACCGGCTAGATCATAGAGCAGATCGGCATGTTTATCATAGGAAATGTCATCGAAATCCATCAGGCCGCTGACTACGTAATCTTCAAGCCTCGCCTCATCGTTACCGCCATGTCCCAGGGTCAATACTTCCAATTGTGGAGTGCGCAGATGCTGAATCCACAGCTCGTCAGAAACCATAGGATACTTCAGAGCATTCAAATCCGGGGCGAAGGGCTTGAACCCTGTCTTCATCTCCCCTTTGGGCACCACCAGGATGCGTGGGATGTCGATGGTCTGCTGTGTCACTACCTCAATGGTCTTGGCGACTACAGCGGCGATATCCGCCTTTTCCGTAAAACCCTCCAGTGCCATCTGCTCTGGCGACGGCTGCCGCTCCTCCACTGCCTTGATTATCGCTGCCTGAATCTCCGGATTCTGCAAATGGGTCACACTCGGCAGCTTCTGGGGCTGGTTCTCCAGCTTGCGGATCTCTTCCAAGGCTGTTTTGGCCACCTTCTGCTCTTCCGGTTTGGTGAATACCGGGACCTCATCCTGTCCGGCCAATCGGGTATTGGCGGTTAGCTGATCAGGCTTCAATCCCAATTTTCCGGAAAGTCTTGGCCGGGATACCAAAGTGGCTGTCTTTTGGCTAAGCTCCGCATCATCCAGGATCACTTTCTGCAAGCGGATGGTGGAATCCGGCCGGTTGGCCTCGTCGATGATTTCCTGGAATTTATCATGGGCCACGATGTTCAGCCGATCAACGGCCATAACCCCGGTGCGCTTGCCGTAGGGAAGGCGCAAGCCGCGGCCGATGGACTGCTCGATGAGAATTCGTGCGTTGGCGGCCCGCAGCGGTACGATGGTGTAAAGATTGGTAACGTCCCAGCCTTCCTTGAGCATGTTGACATGAATGACGATTTCGGTGGGTTCATCCGTCTGCTCCACTTTGAGCAAACGCTCGATCATCTCCTCTTCGTCCTTGCCGGTCCGGCTGGAATCCACCTGGATCACTTTGTCTTTGTACCTGCCTTCAAAAAAATCATCGGACTGAATCAACTGAAGCAGCTGGGCCGCATGGGTGGTATCGCGGGCAATTACCAGCAGAAAGGGTTTGACGATTGGGTTTCCGCTTTCCCGGGCGTAGGTTTCAAGCTCGACATTTACGCTTTCATGGAGACGTATTCCGTCTTCAAGCTTCAAGCGTTCGATCTCGTCCGGCGGCATGCCGTTTGGATTGAAATTTTTACGCGTCACCACCGCCGGCTCTTTTACAAACCCATCGGCCATGGCCTTTCCCAGGGGATAGTCATAAATCACGTTTTTAAACGGTATTGCACCACGGCTTGTTTCCACAAAGGGGGTGGCGGTCAGCTCCAATCCTAAAATGGGATTGAGCTCATTGATCGCCCGTATTCCTGCGCTGGCCCGGTAGCGATGGGATTCATCCATGAGCAGCACAAGGTCGGGCAGGCCGGCCAGATAGTCGAAGTAGCTCTCACCGATGTATTCGGACAGTCGTTTAATGCGGGGCGACTTTCCGCCGCGCACTTCGGAGTTGATCTTGGAGATGTTGAAAATATTGATGTGGACACCTTCCAGTTCGGGAAACATGGCGGATTGCTTGCGCCATGCCTCGCGCACACCGATACCGCTTTCATAGGTATCTCCGGTGATCACCGTAGGAGGATGGACGGCGAATTCGGCAATGCCCTTGAATACATACTTGGAAGTGTTTGGGGTAAAGTCGGTAATCAATTTGTTGTAGATGGTTAAGTTGGGCGCCAGCACAAAAAAGTTGCCGATACCATGAGCCAGATACAGGTAGCTGATAAAAGCGCCCATCAGCCTTGTTTTGCCCACACCGGTGGCCAAGGCAAAGCATAGGGAAGGAAATTCGCGCTCGAAATCCGCCACTGAGGGAAACTCGCTTTGGATTGCTGCAAGCTGGGCATTCGTGTCGGTGTCCTTACCGGGCGGGGCGATCTCGGCGATGCGATCGAGGATTTCCAGTGAGAGGCGCTGGGGCGGCCGCAGGCTCAGGCGGCCGGAGATGGCGTTAACGTGTCGATTCATTTTATTTCCTGTTTGAGGTTTTTGGCTTTTTCCTCGCCACTGTTGATGAAGACGACGTAAGATAGCCCAACTCCCGTTTTATTTCGGCGCGCAGCTCAGCCTCGGTTGGCAGATGCAACTTGTACCGGCTTGCAAAAAGCCGCTCGCTTTGACCCTTTCCAAGGGTGTATTGAACCACGGCATCGTTTTTATCGGTACAAAGGATGATGCCGATCGTCGGATTGTCCCCTACGGTCAGCCTTTCGCGATCGAAGTAATTGACATAAAATTGTAGCTGTCCAAGATCCTGATGGGTAAGCTTTCCAACCTTCAAATCAATCAGCACGTAGCATTTCAGGACCGTGTGGTAAAATACCAGGTCAATATTGAAATGATCGCCGTCAAGGGTGATGCGTTCTTGTCGTGAAACAAACGCGAAACCTTTGCCTAATTCCAGCAGGAAAGATTGCAGGTTACTGATGAGCGCCTGTTCTAGCTGCGTTTCTACCAACCGATGGGTGGGCGGAATTCCAAGAAATTCCATAACAAGCGGATCTTTGATGGCATCGGCAGGCTTCTGGACCTTTTGGCCTTTGGTTGCCAGCTCCATAAGCCCTTTTTTATCCTTGCTAAGGGCAAGTCGTTCATACAACAGGCTGTTGATCTGGCGTTCCAACTCACGAGCCGCCCAGTTATTTGTTACCGCCTCAATTTCGTAAAAAGCACGTATTTCAGGTTTTTCCACGCGTAATAGTGTCCGATAATGAGTCCATGACAGGTTGGGATTAAATTTTCCAGGAGAGAAGGCCCCTCCCGATACTTCAACGGATATTCCACTCATCGCGTGGAAAATTTCATCCTGGAAGCGCACCGTTTTAATCAGAGATTTTCCACGCGATGCGTGGAAAATCGGCAAAATTTCCAGAAGATCAGGAAACGTCAGGTAAAATTGTCGCATATAGGAAAGATTTTGTACCGAGTACCCTTCACCAAATTTGGCCTGCAATCTTTTAGAAAGCTTTTCGATCTCCTTCTTACCGTAAGCCGCACGTCGTTTGCCTTGTTGTTCCTCTTCAACGATTTCGCGACCCACCAACCAGTTTGCAATGACCTGAGTTCTATTGACCGTCCGAGAGATACCGGCCCGCGCGGACTCAAGAATAACTCTGATTCGAGTGTAAAGTGATGGACGCCTGCTCATGAATTTTCATCCTCAGCTAAGTTGAACAGGTCGATCTGCCCTTTGGGAGGCGGGGCCTGGGGCAGGTTTTCAACCCTCAGGCTGTAGTCGTCATGACCCCACTCGCAGCGGGCAAGAACTGCCTTGGGGATCTTCTTTACGGTAAGGTTGGGATAGCGGTCTGCCCGGGCGCGAAAGGCGGTGCAGAGCACCAGCAGCGTACGATGAGAACCCAACTCATCGGATAGCTGCTGGAGTTGTTCGTGATTCAGGTCGGCCGTGGTTATATATATGAAATCCTGCTCCGTGGAATAGCCGTGCTGCCAATAAATCGAATCGCTGGGGGCATAGGTGAACCCCTCCAGCTTGCACAGCGCCTCGGCGAGCATGGCGGCGTTGTAATCCTTGTTGATTACCCAGTTGCCCCACTTGTCTTTTTCCAGCAGCGACGGCGCCAGGCGATAATAGCGGAAGCCGCCGCCGCCCTTCCAATCCACCGCCTTTGTGATGCCGCCGGGGTCCTCACCGTCGATCACCTTTTTCAAGCGCGGGATGATGTGAGTGTGGCAATGCTCCCCCAGTTCCACCATGATCCAGCGCCGTCCCATTTTATGAGCTACCGCACCGGTGGTGCCGGAGCCGGCGAATGAGTCGAGGATGAGGTCTCCTGGTCTGGTGGTAATTTCAAAAATTCGTTTTAACAGGCGCTCTGGTTTAGGTGTTACGAACAAATCAGCATCAGTTACGCCTGCTAAAACCGCTCGGACTTCTGTTTTCGCTTCAGCGTTAGTACCACAATCCTTGTGAAACCAGAGAGTTGCTGGAACTACACCTTGCTTTGCTTCGGAGAGATATTTTTTTATCCTAGGAATGCTTGTCCCATCTTTTCCCCACCAGACTCGTTTATCCTTATCTAATTTTTCAAAGGTCTCTTTTGAAATTCTCCAGTAAGTCCCTTTTGGTGGTAAAAACTGCTTTCCTGATGGGGAGCGAATCTCATACGAACCCAAGCTGTAGTAGTTACGCGCTTGAACAGCATTGGTTGTCCAAGGCCCTCTATGATCATTATCTGGATTGGTATATGTATTATCAAGTTCAGCTGGTCTTGGAAGCAGGTTTCGTTGCCACGTGCTTGCATCTCTTGCGTATACAATTATGTAATCATGCATATCAGAGAAATGTCGAGCAGAGTTTTTCACTGTAAAGATTTTTTGCCATACAATTGTAGCGATGAAGTTCTGTCTGCCAAAAATTTCATCCATCATAATCTTAAAGTAATGACTTTCGTTGTCATCAAGCGAGATCAAAACAGAACCTTCGTTTGATAATAGAGAGCGTATGAGCTCCATACGATCCCGCATCAATGATAACCACAGTGAGTGTTCTAACCCATCCTCATACTGCTCAAATGCACTGCCTGTGTTGTAAGGCGGGTCAATATAAACACATTTTATCTGTCCGGAAAACTCCTGCTCCAGAGCCTTCAATGCCAGAAGGTTGTCTCCAAATATTAACCGGTTGTCGAAAATATCTTGGTTCTTTATTCGGTGCTTGGCATGATAAGATTTCTCCGGGTCTTCGAGCAGAATACGCGGCTCCAGCTTGGGATGATTTTCTTTTCCGATCCAGGTGAGTTCAAGTTTTTGTTTCTTATTCATGAAAGGTTTCCAATCTGCGGCGCTTTTGAAATCAAATAGTCAAACAGCTCCTTCGGGTATGGGCTTCCCACAGTATGTTGGCTGCTTTTGTAGCCCAATGCCGGATCTGATTCCAATCTATAATAGGAAATAAGAATAGTCTCCAGCAGAGGTATCGTTTCTGTTTGATTTCTGAATAAGGCAAGAGGCCCCTTTAAATGTAGTCTTTTTTGCGTTTCTGTCCAATGTATTTGACGTAATTGATCAAATGGTACACCAAGCAAATTCCTCAATTTTGAATCATCTAAAAGTTTTGCCCCCTGTTGCTCTTTCATGATTCTCTTAGCAAGTACCCAGCCAATAGCATGATTCCCGTGCCTGTAGGAAAGGTGTTCAGGACCTACCCCGCGGCCTTCTTCCATTGTCCTTAACTGCACATATCTTAGAAATCGAACTGCATTGGCCAGTTGAATGGCTGTTATAGTCGATGGAAAAAGCTCTTTGTATTGATCGGTACCTATATCGAGTAAGCTTCCGGGCTCATTTTTCAGCCAAACTACAAAACGGGGATCATTTTGGAATAGTGCAAGGGCTTGCGCTGCCTCTTCGATGCCGATCGTTTGAGGATCAGCTTTGCAACCAACTGCTTCAGCCTTATAAGCATAGTGAATATGTAGATGCGCCAGTTCTCTTCGCAATCTTTCTTGTCCGTCGTCCAAAGCAACAAAATTTGAAAGAAAAATTGGATTCTGATGGTTACGAGCACGCGTAACAGACTTTCCAAAATCGCCGTCTGCGGATGCTTTAATGAGCGTTATTGAAACCCGGGCTTCCGAAATATCCGCATCATCATTATCGTGCAAAAAAAACGCTGCCGAGGCAATTGTCTGGGCGCCATTGATAACAGAAAGGCCCTTTATCTTGAGCTTCTTTCGCCCTTTATTTAATCTGTTTGATCCTTTCGGCTCGATTTTTTGACAGAGCAATGCCACACCGTTGTTTAAATACAGGAACTCTTTCGGATTATTTGCAAGGGTCTGGCGGATGGACTTGTTTACGTCGGTTTTATGCCCAAGGAAGGTACGAATGTTTTTATCATAAAGAGCTTTATCGTGCTTTTGGTGAAGTTTTACCAGGTCGTTGAGTTGAATCAAACCAAAGTAAGTCGTGCGGGGATCGTTGACTGATGAGCACTTCTGGATCCAAAGGTCAGCGTCAACTCGTTCGTAAGCCTTTACACTTTGTAGGTCTTTCACAATCTCAGTGGCATTGTAGTCAATCAAATTTTTTATGAATCGCTCTTCCCCATGATCCTCTTCAATCAGATCTTTAATAGCAGTTTTTGCATGTTCACTAATTTTGGGTCCTGTATGCGCCACCACAAGTTGAATATGGCTGCAATCAACAAATGCATCCTCAATTTCGATTAATCGGTTTTGGAAATTTTGATTAAATGTTGAAAAATCCTGATTTAAAATCTTTCTAATCCCCTGGCAGAAAGCCAATGCTTCCTCCTGCCTGAACTGATCAGATACTTTCAGTTTGGCTTGTATGATATATAGGGTCTCAGATCCGGCCATGTAGTAGATCGCATCGATACCATTATCATCAAAATCATCGATTACAGCTTTGGCCGCATCGATTTGCGATATATGGCATAGTCGATGGAGAGCAAATGCACTAAACGCTCGCGAAAGGTTCTTCCGCTGCTGTTCTTCCGCAGGGCGAGTTTGATCAATCAGTGGCGGAAGATGTGGTATGAAATTGTCACTCAATGTTCTTTCTAGAAGCGTTTGATAATGTGGCCGCAAAGAATTCATTAGTACCCTGTAGATATATGCAAGTTGCTGATTTGAGTTTCATTTGGAACATGTTTTGCTCGTGACTGTAAATACACTATCTGTTCGGGAACAGCATCCCACGTACGACCATTCAGAAGGCGACCGTTTTGCCTTTTAGGCCGCTTTTTGCCATCAGCCCCCCAGCCCCCCCACTGCTTGAAGAAAAAGGCTACTTGCTGTTGGTCACATTGATTTTTGATGTTCAAGACCCATTCGCATTTCATCGGCCGCGCCTTTGGTCCTGATTCACCACCCACTATAACCCAGTGAATACCGGATAGATCGAAAATGCCCAAGTCTTCCAGCAAAGGCTCGGCTGAGACGAAACGTATGCATCCGTCAATTGCCCTTAAAAATTCAAGCCGGGGTAAACCTTCCGCTCGATTTTCAACCGTTACACCCAACCAGGCATTAGGAGGCGGTGTATCACCTTGAAAAAACTCGGCCATCCTCTGAGCGCGCTTGGTCAGAATTTGAAAGGTATGCTGGGGGGATCGCCGGATAACGGATAGTATCTTTCGAAGGTAACTGTCTGGAATATCCTCGTGAAACATGTCACTCATGGAGTTGACGAAGTAAGTGGTCGGCCGCCTGCGCATGAGGGGCTCTTCAAGCCGCTCCGGAAGAAGCGTCAATTTAAAACCATTTTCGTAACCCTTCACGCCCATCGCCTTCAGGCGTCTAGCCATAGTTTCAGCATAACAATAGGTACAGCCAGGTGAAATTTTGCTGCAACCGACCGTTGGGTTCCAGGTATGTTCAGTCCATTCAATGGATGTTTTTGCGCTCATGATGTCAACCTTATCAAGTGTTCACCCTGGTTGTGATGGGCATCGAAATGCACAAATTTCTTTCTGCGTCGTTTAGCCTTGTCATCTAGGTTCGCCACAATCCCCCGGTCGGCCAGTTCCCCAAATGCCGCCTGAAAATCACTTTCAAACCACCCAGTTTCCTCGATCATATCGGCCAGTTGTTCAATACCGAATCGATGTGGGTGAAATGACAGCTTGCGCAGCCAATAAGATCTGGTTTCTGCAAGATCAAGGTTTTCTATGCTTTTCAAATCGTCGCAAAATTGAAAATCGAATTCGCATTGCCCTGTTCGAAACACTCTCTTTTCCTGTTTAGCTTGTTCACGCACCTGCCTTTGGACAATCTCGAGTTTTTCCGACGCTTCCATAAATACGGCAAGCCCCTTGGCATGCCGCGTCAGATAGACCAAATGGTACAAGGTTCGGTCCCGAAGAGGATAGAGTATAGAGACATGTGCGGTACGAGGAATTCCGTCCCGCGAAGGCGCGCTTTGTTTGAGTCGGTTGCGGTACAAGCTTATTAAATATGCTTCTTTCTGCTTTGATGTCATTCCGGCAGTGTCCGGAACATCGCCGAATATTTCTCGCATATCTTCCTGAAAAGAATGCTGAGTGTGGGTTCGAAGCAGGAAATCATACATGAAGTTTATTAAAAATTCGGAATTCGGCCGTTTCAGAAACGGTTCGAGCGTAGGAATTTCAACAACCTTTTTCCAGCCTTTCGGATCGATAAAGAAAACGGTGAAATCATCTTGCCCGCACCAATCCAGGATTTGATCTCTGAGTTCATAAAATTCACCGTTTTGGGCTGTTACTATAACATCAGATGAAGCGCCTGCGCTTAAGAATGTTTCAAGTTTTTCGAATGCTCGTTTATCTTTCTCAATGAACAGCGCCTGGAATTTGACTCTTTTTCCCATGCGCCTCAAACCTTCCCAACACTGGCGTATGATCTCTATGGAAATACCGATGGAAGTATCCTGAAGGTTCTCGTCTTGCTCGCTCCATGGCCCGGAAAAGCAATCCACGTAACGAATGACGCCCTGATACTGGCCGATAATCATGAACAAACGTTCCAAGTAGGTCCGGAGCAGTTGGTGCTTGACATAGCTCTGTTCACGATTGCGGTAGTTTTCCGGCACCTTCATTTGTACCCCCCGGTGTACCCTCGCTTGATACTCCATCGAATCTCGAAGAGCCGAACGAGCTCTGTCTGCTGCTGCAACTTTCCTTCAATTCGAGCGATCAACTCCTCCCGTTGGCGATCCACCTCGTCCTGGGCATCGAAAAGGGAGCGTCGTTTCTGATTGCGCTGCGCTTCCAGGGCTTTGATCTGTTTCTGGCCGGAGAGCTTTTCCTCCAACGTCAGTGCGGGAACGGCTGCGCGACGGGCTTCCTTGATCTGCCGATCCAGCTCCTTGATTTCGCGCTCCAGGCCGATCTTGAGGTCATCGGCCCAACCATCCAACTTGTCGGCTTCGGCCTCGAAAAAGCGGGCATTGCGCTCGGATATCTCTTTTTGGATAGCGGACTGGCGCTCCTGCAAAATCGCTCCCAAGGCGCCGTTGGTCTGCCCGCCGGATATCGTTCCTATGAAATTCCCCGGCAGACTGAGCATTCGGGCGGCCGTTTCATTATCCATAAAACGTCCATTGTCAGTTTTCGCAGCGAGAATGAGGTGGTCTTCAGCTTGATCAAGGGACTCGACAGTGTAAACCCAAGCGATAAGCCAACCGGATTGCCCGATGAAAGGCTCAAGGATCGACACTTTGCCGTCGTGCAGGCCATAGTCGAGGTAGATTTCAGCCGGCGGCAGCAGGCGCGCTTTGGCTTTGGCCACAATGGCCTCTGCCAAAGGATGGTTGAACCTGTAAAGGTGCGCACCGCCGGACCGGCGCGGCAATTCGTAAAGCCCCAGTTGGATCTTGTCGCCCAGCTCCGGAAAAGGTTGGGAGGTTAAGCGGAAGACCCCGTCTTTTTTAAACTCGGCGTGTCCGTCTAATTCATGCCGGGTGAGCTGCATAAGCAGGCGTTCGAAATAGTT
>QZKK01000079.1 GCA_003599475.1 Desulfobacteraceae bacterium | reverse complement strand
TCCTTTATGATTTTGTTTAACCTGATAAACCCTTATCATAAATGGTGCCCAGATGGTTTTTTAGTTTTTCAGGTCATCTGCCGTGCAAAATTCAGGTTACAATATGTTAAAGAGGGTGTTGATCAGGGCCGGAGACCAGAATTGGTCGGTGGAGGATTAATACGGAGCATGGGGGGCTGGTCGGCGGTGCTTGCCAGTCGGAGGCGCGGTGAAAGGGAGGCTTCCGATCAGCGGATACTGGGGGACGGAGATTTTGTCAAGACGGTTATATCGGGTCTTGACGATCTTGTTAAAAAGAACTTAAGGCTGTCTGGACAGCGAATAGACATCAAAGCGCTTGCCGAGAAAGTGTCTGAAAAGTACAATGTCTCAATTGGCGAGCTTCGGTCAGGGAGTCGAAGAAGGGAAGCAGTGAAAGCACGGCGTGCAATATCGTGGATCGGTGTACGGGAACTGGGTTATTCCGGGGCTGATATTGCAAGATTTCTTGGTGTTACCAATTCTTGCGTGACGCGAATGATTTCAGCAGAGGGAAAACAGGATATAGGGGACCTTGATTTGGTGTTATGAACGTTCTGCACGAACGTCCCCTATTCTATCTATTCTTCTATCCGTCCCCTATTCTTCTATTCTTCTATCTATTCTTCTATTCCGACGACCTATTCCGAGGTGCAGGAAGATCCGGAAACGCTAAATTCCGCAGGTTCGCCGGACCGCTTCGTTTGCGGTCAGCTCCTCGATGGTTCCTCGATGAGTGATGCGGCCATTTTCAAGCACATACCCGTAGCCGCTCAGGCCAAGGGCAAAATCCATGTTCTGTTCGGCCAGAAGCACCGTCAAGCCTTCTTTCTTCAACCGATCGATCCGCTCTTCCAGTATTCGGACCATCACCGGTGCGAGCCCTTCAGTGGGCTCATCCAGAAGCAGGAGCGTGGGATTTGTCATCAGCGCCCGCGCGATGGCAAGCATCTTCTGCTCCCCCCCGGAAAGCAGACCCCCCTTGCGGAGAGCGATTTCGGCGAGTTTGGGAAAGAGCTCGTAGACGCGCTCTTTGCTCCAGTCCCCCTTCCCGGGACCCCTTGCTGCGATCTGCAGGTTCTCTTCAACAGTCAGGTCGGCAAAGATTCTCCGATCGTCCGGCACATAGCCGATCCCCCTGCGGGAAAGCCGATAAGGGGCCCATCCGGTCACCTCTTCGCCATTTAACCGGATGCATCCGGTCTTTGGCGGAGCAAGACCCATGATGCTTTTAAGGAGAGTTGTCTTGCCGGCTCCGTTTCGACCCAGGATGCAGACCGCCTGCCCGGCTTTGACCCGCAGCGATACATCGAAGAGGACGTGGCTCAGCCCATAGAAGGTGTTGATTCTTTCCGTCTCAAGCATCGCGCGCGCTCCCGAGATAGGCCTGCTGTACGAGAGGATTTTCCCGCACTTCCTCAGGAGGCCCCTGAACGAGGGTCTCTCCGTGGTGCATGACCATGATGCTTTGGGCGGTATCGAATACGATTCCCATGTCGTGCTCGCAGAAAAGGATGGTAAGCCCGTGTGTTTCTGCAAGGCTCCGGACGAGGGCCATGGCCGATGCGGTTTCTTCGGGGGACATGCCGGCGGTCGGCTCATCGAGAACCATCAACTCCGGCTTGTTTCCGAGTGCAACCGCAAGCTCCAATGTCTTGCGGTCTCCGTGGGAGAGAGTGCCTGCGATATCGTCGGCCCGGTCGAGAAGTCCTACCGTTTCAAGGATCTGATTTGTTTCATCCAGGGCGATGGCGCCGACCCGCCGGAAAAGGATTCCGCTTTTCCTTTGATGGGAAAGGACCGATACCTGCACATTTCGGAACACGGTCAAGCGCGGAAAGATGTTTGCAATCTGAAAGGATCGTGCAATCCCCTTCCGGCAGATTTGATGCGGCGGCAGACCGAAGATATCCTCCCCCCGGAATCGGATCCTTCCTTTGTCCGGCTTCAGTTGCCCGCAGATCAGGTTGAAAAGGGTCGTTTTCCCCGCGCCGTTCGGGCCGATCACCGCCGCCAGCGCGCCCCTTTCGACCCGAAGGTTTGCGCCGTTTACGGCTTTGAAATCGCCGAAGGCCTTGTGGATGCCTCTGATTTCAAGCACGTGCGCGCCCCTTTCCCTCCTTTGAGCTCCCGAGCTTTTTTTCCAGGAAACCCATGATTCCTTCCGGAAGAAAAAAGATCAGAAGAATCAGGATGATTCCGAGAATCGAGGTCCAATATTCCGTATAGGTGCCGGCAAAGGTCCGCAGAGAAACGATCACGGCGGCTCCGAGCATGGGGCCGGCAAATGTGTACCAGCCGCCGAGGAGGCACATGATGAAAATTTCAAGTGAAAGCACCCAGAACAGGAGATCCGGGAAAACAGATCCTTCGACCATCACGAAAAGAGCACCGGCCACTCCTGCAAAAAAGGCGGAGATGACGATAGCGACCATCCGATGCCGGCGGACGTCGATGCCGACGGCGGAACACCGCTCCGGGTTGTCGCGTATGGCCCAAAGGGTCGTTCCGAAGGGCGAATTCAGGATCCGGTACAAAACGAACAGGCAGGCTCCGAGCACGATCAGGGTAAAGTAGTAGATCTCTTTAGGCGACTGGAGGAGGTCCGGCACCGGCACCCCGTGGATGCCGTCGTCGCCTCCGGTCAGGGCATACCAGCGGAAGGCCACGGCCCAGATCAGGGATCCAAGCGAGATCTGGAGCATTCCGAAATAAAGCTTTGTCAGGCGCACGCAGAAAAGGCCGATCAGAAAACCAAAAAATGCGGAAACAAGCGGGGCTGCGACGAATCCGAAGTAAACCGGAAGCTCGGTTCTGGTCGCAAGGAGCGCATAGGTGTAGGCGCCGATTCCGTAAAAGACCCCATGGTGAAACTGATAGAGCCCGCCGTGGCCGACCACCAGGTTCAAACTCATGGCAAGCAGTGCGGTCACAAAGATCAGGGAAAAGATATAGACATAGAACCGGGGGGAAAAAAGCGGCACCAGCAGAAGCAGGATGCAAACGGCCGTCCAAATGAAAGGGGTGCGTGTATCGACATCGACGTTTTTTTTCGAAGCCAATCTTACCATACGGATTTGAGCAGACCTCTCGGGCGCAGCGTCAATACGATGACCACGGCCGCATAGGGGAAGACAATGGCAAACTGAGGCCAGAACAGCACTCCGAACGAATGGGTGACCCCGAAGATCAAGGCTCCGACCATGGCTCCCCAGAGGTTTCCCAGCCCGCCGATGGTAACGATCAGAAACGCTTCCATGATGATGTCGTGATCCATCCCCAGTGTGATGCTCACCGTGGGAGCCACCAGCGCCCCCCCAAGACCTGCCAGGAAACATCCCAGCACGAATGCGAAGGCAAATACCCAGCTTACGTTGATTCCGATCGCCCCCACCATTTCACGGTCCACGGCGGCTGCACGGGCAATTTTACCCATCCTGGTTTTAGTCGAAAACAGCCAAAGGCAGACGGCGACCAGAGGCCCTACGACAATCAGAAACAGGTTGTACCGTGGAATGGGAGAGTCGAAGATCCGGACCGAATCCCTTAAATAATCCGGGGCCATGATCGAGCGGTAGTCGGCCCCCCAAACGATTTTCACCAAGTCTCCCAGGATCAGCATGAGTGCGAAGGTGAACAAAAGAAGCATCAGATGCTCCCGTTCATACAGATGGCAGAAAAGCGACCGCTCTGCAACCAGCCCGATTGCAGCCACTGCAAGCGGAGCCAGGATCAAGGCCATCCAAAATCCGGTCGCACCCCCCCCGAAAAAACTGGATACGCCGTAGGCTGCAAAGGCACCGACCATATAAAGGGAACCGTGTGCCACATTGGGGACTCTCAAAACCCCCAGGATGAAACTGAGACCGGCCGAAACGATAAAAAGAATCATCGCCCGGCTCAGCCCCACCAGCAGGTGGCTTCCGATTGCCGCAAGATCGATGGTATGCGCCGCATTCATGATCGAGATTCCATCGTGCGAGTGTTCAGCGTTCGGTGTTCAGCCAAGCCCTAATCTTCTCAACTTCTCAACTTCTGAACTTCTTCTTCAACCTCCGACCTCTGACTTCTGACCTCCGGCTTCCGACTTCTACTATTTTTTTCTCTCCTCCATGATCTCACTGCAGTCCGGCATGACTTCGCCTCCGCTCAGGGTTACGATGTCGCTCGAAATGACGAAGTCGTGGTCGGGGGATTTCCGGGTCACCCCCATAAAGATAGGGAGCACCGCCTGATGATCACAGGCACGCATCTCGACCGGGCCCACCGGCGTTTCGATTTTCAGCCCCTCCAACGCATCGACAAACTTTTCTTTGTCCGTCGAGCCGGCCTTTTTGTATGCTTCGGCAATGAAATGAGCGGTGATGTATCCGTGAAATGCCGGAAAACCGGGCGGGTTGCCGAAAGCCTTTTCGAAATCGGAGACGAATTTTTTATTGGCGGGGGTCTCCGGGTAATAGAAATGATAATCCATGCTTCCCATCACCCCTTCCGGCGCTCCAAGGCCCAGCGGCTTCAATACGGCATGGTCGGTTGACGTATGGATCCAGATCGGAATCTGTTTCGCCATGCCGGTTGTCTCGATTGCCTTCAAGACATTGGTCATGCTGCCCCCTCCGGTGGCGAAAATCACGGCATCCGGTTTTGCGGCGAGAATGGAGGTGAAGTAGGGCATCAGATCCGGTTCTCCCACCTTCCACCAGGATTTTCCGATCGCTTCCACCTCCGGTTTCAATTTTTTCAGGTTCCGCCAGGCGGCATCCGCGATGGCATGCCCGTATTCGTAATCGTCCCCTGCGATCCAGTAGCGGGTATAGGGTTTTCGGGCAAGCGCAACCCCCCCGGCTTTGCCGGCCATGGCGCTGTTTTCTCCGGATGAAAATACATACCGGTGTCCTTTTTCTCCGGTGATCCGTTCGCTTTTTGCAATCCACACGATGAAGGGGATCTTTTCCTTTTTGGCGACGGCTTCGGATACGGCAAGCGAAGATCCGCTGTTTGTGGTCCCCACCAGAAGATCGACGCCTTCCCGCATGACCAGCTCTTTTGCCATGTTCAGCGCCAGATCGACCTTGAATTTATCATCCCGGGTCGTGAATTCGATCTTGTTGCCGAGCACCCCGCTCTTATTGATCTCCTCCAAGGCAAGCTTGAATCCGTTTACGGCATCGTTGGCGTAGACGGCGGGCGGGCCGCTGTAGCAGTCGATAATCCCAACCTTGATGCTGCGCGCCGGCACCTCCGCCGGATGGACGCCAGTCAGAAACGTTGCCATTACACAAAGGGCGGCGATTCTAAGAAAAAGGATTGGATTTCGGGGGCAGGATACAGAGCGTTTCATTGCGACCTCCTTTGCCAGGATAGGTTGATGAAATGGCAGAATGGATTATTCCGGCATTTCCACGATTCCATTATTCCGAGGAGAACTTGCCGGATTACTTGATTTAAATAACTATTCAGGATACACAATGAAGTCAAGAAAAATAACGGCGAGCGGCCTGCTCCGGGCTGCGCTGCCGGGAAGGCACCGAACTTGCCATCGATCTCCAACCAGATCCCGCCATTTGCTCCGTTGAGCGCAGCTCTTATCGAGCGATTACGTTCCATGGTATCGCCGGATCGGTTCTCGACGGGTGCATCCTTTTTAGAGCTTCATGCAAAGGATCAGTCCCGGCATCCGGGCACACTTCCGGAAGCGGTCATCTGGCCGGTTTCCAAAGAAGAAGTGGCGGCGATTCTAAAATTTGCAGATGCCAATCGCCTGCCGGTAACGGGCCGGGGCGCCGGTTCCAGCCTCGAGGGGAACCCCATTCCCGTCTGCAGAGGGCTGGTCATCGATTTCACCCGGATGAACCGGATTCTCGATATCCGGGCCGAGGCCTTCCAGGCGGACGTCGAACCCGGAGTGGTTTATCAGGATCTAAACGAGCGTCTTCGACACACCGGGCTTTTTTTCCCGCCGGACCCGGGTGCACGAGCCACCCTCGGAGGGATCATCGCCAACAATGCCTCCGGAACCCGAAGCGTCCATTACGGCTCCGCCAAGGACCATGTCCTGCGCCTGGCGGTGGCTCTGGCAGACGGCGAGATCATCGAAATCGGAACCCGGGCCAGCAAGTCCTCCTCGGGATATGACCTGCTGCACCTTTTCGTGGGATCCGAAGGGACTCTTGGGTTGATCGTCGAAGCAACCGTTCGCCTGGTGGGTCTTCCCGAAGAGTTTTCCGCAGCCGTGGTGAGCTTTCCATCCGTGGAATCCGCGGCAGGGGCGGTATACGAAATCATCCGCAGTGGATTGGATCCGGCGGCACTGGAACTGCTGGATGCCGCCTGCCTCGATCTGATCAATGGCGAGACCGACCTGGCGCTTCCGGTTTCTCCCACTCTTTTTCTGGAATTTCACGGTCCCAGCCTCGGCCAGCTTTCGGAGCGGCTCGAAAGCGTACAGGAGATCTGCCGGCAGCAGGGATGCCTTGAATTGCGGATGGCGTTGGGACGCGACGAACGCAACCGCCTGCTCAAGGCACGCCATGAGCTGGGGGAGATGCTGCTGCGGACGCATCCGGGATGCGGGATCCTGATCATCGATGTGGCCGTACCGATTGACGCTTATCCCGAGATGATCGGCATGGCAGAGAAACTGCTGAAGGAAACGGGCCTCACCGGCTACACGTTCAGCCACGCAGGCGATGGAAATATCCACCTGAACCTTGTCGGCGAAAAAGGAGACCGGCAGGTCTGGGACCGAATCGATGCGGTCAACTGCCGCATGGTTGAAAAAGCGCTTTCTCTGGGCGGAACCGCCACCGGAGAGCACGGCGTCGGCATCGGCAAGCGCAAATTCATGAAAACCGAGCATGGAGAAAGCCTCGGGTGGATGAAGCGCATCAAAGATCTGTTCGATCCAAACGGGATTCTAAATCCCGGCAAGATCTTTCCGGAATAATGAAAATACAGGCTATCCGCAATGTTCCGGCGGCAGGTGATCCGTCGCAAACAAAGACAAAGGAAGACATTCAGGCAGCCCTCAACATTTCGATGACCACGGTGAACAACTGGATCAAGACTGGTGTTATACCTGAACCATCTGCGGTGGGTTACGGCGAGGAACAGTTCGATGAGATTATTTCCCACATCGCCTCAGACGAATCGGCCAAACTACGAGGCAGAGCAAACCGATCTCGTATGAATGACAAGTTCGTCTGTTTTTTAGGTATCGAGGACGACAAAACAAAGGCAGCTTTGCTGCAAGCTCTTTCAGTGCACAGGGAATGCGGTCTATCCATTGAACAGAGTGTTTTCTGTTTGTCTATCGACAGCCTTTCATCCGCACGGTTGCTAAGCATGGAATGGGAGGTCAAACCGACAACAGAAATAGAGAAGTTTATGTCCGGCTGGTCTTTCGCTTTGAAGAATGACTGCCCGTTTTCCAACGTGCATTTTCCATTACCTCCCGCCCTCTGCCCCGGCATTGACTTTATCGGTGCATTCTATCAGTCCGTCCAAAGTATCGCTCAGCGATCGAGTGCCGGGTCCTATTACACACCAGGGCATTTGCTCCATGACTTGTTCATTCCGAGTGGGTGTACGGTGCTGGACCCTTGTTGCGGCAGTGGCGGCATCTTGCTCAAGATCTTAGAGAAAGGACACGATTCTCGCCTGATCCACGCATATGACATAGATTCATTGGCACTCAAGATATGCAGGATCAATCTAACAATGCTTTTTGCTGATCCTAATGCAAACCCTAACATTCGAAAGCATGACATTGTATTTGATGAAGAACCTTCAAACAGCCTTTTCGCACATCAAAATGTTGAGCGATTCGACTATATCATCACGAATCCACCTTGGGGCAGCAAATTCACTCAGGCTCAGAAGAAAGAAATCGAAACGCGCTATTCATATCTGAATTCAACAGAGTCTTTCTCGATTGCGCTTGCCAACAGCATTGACAAGCTCACTCCAATCGGCAAACTGGTCTTTTTTCTACCCTACTCATTTCTTAATGTCTCAGTGCACAAAGAAATCAGGCGTCTGATCTTCCGTGATGCATACCAGATCAAGCTGCACCTCTTTGGCAATGCCTTCAAAGGCGTGATGTCGGATGCGATTCGATTAGATCTGTCATCGAATAGCCGAAGGCAATATGTTGAAATTGTGTCAGCAGCAAAAGGCATATCCTATACACTTCCTCTTCGCTCTGTCACTCCTCCTGATTTCATCGTTTCGGCAACCATAAATTCTGAAGACGCGACAATATCGCAGGCAGTTTCTGCAAAACCTCACACAACTCTGAAAGGCAATGCAAAGTTCGCACTGGGTATCGTGACGGGAAATAATGACAAACATCTTCTACGTTTCCCGACGGCAACTTCGGAGCCGATCTACCGTGGGAAGGATATCGCGCCATTTTCACCTCTTTCACCTTCACTTCACATAGAATTCAACCCGTCAATATATCAACAAGTCGCTCCTGTCGAATTGTATCGCCAGCGCAAGATCATTTACAGGTTCATCGCAGATCGCTTGGTTTGTGCCATCGATACTGAGGGTCGTTTGCTTTTGAATAGTGCAAATCTTTTCATTCCTACGTCTGACTACCCATGGGAAACCATCGTTGTGCTCTTCAATAGCGGCCTGTATGCGTTCCTGTACAAAAAGCTCTTCAACTCGAAAAAGGTGTTGAGAAGCCATATTGAATCCTTACCATTGCCCATCCTAACAAAGGAAGATCACACCCTCTTCAAAGAATGGCATGATGTGAAAATCTCAACTCACCGTGAGATCTGCAATATTGACTCTGAGATCTACCGCATATTTGAGTTGTCTCCTTTGCAGGTACAACTCATCGAAAGGACTGCTGGAATGGGAAAAGCTGACCGGTTGCCCGGTTGAAACTGTACGATTTCAGCTTCACCGTGAATTGCTGCCTTCGATCTATCCTCCAATCCATTCTCCAACTGATCCTATTGACAAGCTTTTTCCCTTTTGCGATAATTTCTACCACAAATTTTCGACTTGACAGACAAGGGGCGTTGGCCTGAAAATCCTTGAAAATGCTCATTGGAGAATTATTGATCGATGTCGATTTCCGAATTGACTGATGCCAGAAACTACTTCTAAACGGTTCCGGATCACGCTGGTTTTTCTTCTGATCCTCTGTCTTTCACCGACAGCCATGATGACCCCATGGCTGGGTGCATTGCACAGCCCTGGCGTTGAATCAAAACCCGTTTTCTTCATATCCGCCTCATCCGGCGGCGCGTCTTCGGCATTCGCCGCTCGCATGCGGAGCCGGCTTGCCGATGAGCTTGATGATCTGCTCAAAGCCGCGCTGATACCCGGGCGGCCGCCGATCCTTTTCGCCCGAAAATCATTGCCCTTCTTCGAAGACGAAGCCGGCTTTGTCCCCTCCATGGACAGCATGGTAATTCCTATCAGGGCACCTCCCGTCTGCCGCTTCAGCGAATCCGATTGACCCGTAGAAAGTTTGTCCTGAAATTCTCACCGCCGCAGGTTTTTCGATCCATCATTTTGCAATATGGCGGGAGCAACGAAACTTCATTTCGAAATTTTTACACATAGGAGAAGAAACATGAAAGCTGTGACTCAGATCAGGATAGCTTTTCTTGCCATTTTACTCGCGATTGTTGTGGCGACCGGCTGCTCTGACGGAGCCTTCGTGACTGAAAAGGTAACCACCTCGGGAACTGTTGCCGCCAAGGACAAGGATGCGGCCGGAAAGGTCACGAGCATCGAAATCAAAACGGGTGCAGGACCGGGAATGACCGTTGAAAATTCCGGAAAAGGCAAAGAACTGTTTGGGATGATCGATAAAAAGGTTGAAGTCAGCGGAATGGTAAAGGGAGGTGCCGAAACAAAAACAATGACGGTAGAGTCGTATAAAGTGATCGACTGACACCGCATTCGACGGCGGTCCCACGATCTTGAACCTCCCGGTACCGCTCACCCCCGCCGCTTTTACCGGTAATAACCTTTTAGCGAACAAGCCGATCGAAAACAAAAAGCCAACCGCCTCAAAGGCGGTTGGCTCGGTTGGCTATGGTGTTTGTCAGTTTTTTCACGGCTTCAATAACACAGCGGTTCCGGGATCAGCATGTACCCATTTCAACGCAACTTTCCCTCTCAAATCCTCTTGAGTGCCTGAATTCCCGCTCCCCCGAAATCCAGGAAGGGTTCTCGTATCCATAATAGGTATAAATCCGGCTTCCGAAATCTGCGTCGGCCATGTCGGGCCAGTTGTCCTTGTCGAAACCCGGTGCGTTTTCAAGTTTTTCCTTGTCAATGTCCAGAATGAAATGCTTTTTGTCTTCATCGATGGTCAACGCTTCCCAGGGGATCGCGAACAGTTTATCCCCAAGGCCAAGAAATCCGCCGAAAGACAATACGGCATAGGCAACTCTCCCGGAGTCCATATGAATCATAATATCTTCAACTTTTCCGAGATCCTCACCCTTGGTGTTGACAACGGAATCGCTTGTTAACGTTGAAGCAGACATCACATGCCTTTTATGGGTTCCCAATACTTTTTCCATAATTTGGCGTCTCCTTTTTAGATAGAGGTACAGCCGCTGCATGAAGACACTCAAGTCTCCATTCAAGCGCCCGCTCAATTAAAAAAATATGCATTATGATGTTTGCAGGAAATGGGCAAAATCATGTATTTCCTTTAACAACAGATACTTATACGCACTTCGCCGGACCTTATGTACCGGGATTCTGTGTTGAAACACGCATCGCCCAAAACCGTCTTTTGATGACTATTTCTCAGCCGGACCGGAAAATACCCATGCCAAGATGGCTCCAGCGTTTTCTAAGACCTCATGACTCCTCTACTCGAGCCGGCGGGTCTCCAAGGATCGGGCAATCCGTGTACCTCCAGTTATTTCAATATATAATGGTTTTTGATATTTGATAAGCAACGCCTGAATATAGGCAGGTTTTCAACTGGGGATGCTTATTCCAATAAAATGTTTCATTTCAATAGGTTGAAAGCGATGACCAAGCGATGGCAAGCACGCGTACTAAGCGATTGCGGACTTTATGGAGAAGAACCTTTAGAACTGCTGTCATTTGCTGACCAGATGACGCTTTCATACCTGACAGCGAGATGAATATGGTTGAAGAATTGTTCAAAGCCTTTGACAGTTACGACATGTGGCTCGCCGTTATTGGTGCTGCCATCCTTGCCGCGGCGATACTCCCGAAGTTGTTGGAGAAATACCCGTTAAGCCTGCCGATTGTCCTGCTGCTGATCGGCTATATGACAGCGGTTCTGCCTTTGGGGCTGGAGGCACCGGATCCAAAGAGACACGGTAGGATTATCGAACATGTTACCGAGTTTGGCGTGATCATCACTCTCATGGGGGCCGGTTTAAAAATAGATCGACCGTTCAGCATGAAGGGATGGAATTCCACTTGGCGGCTGCTTGGAATCACGATGGTTCTGACCATCGCTTTGACGGCCTTCATCGGGTGGTGGGTTGCTGCTTTTCTACCGTCCGTTGCGGTCCTGTTTGGAGCCGTAATTGCCCCTACAGACCCTGTGTTGGCTTCAGAAGTGCAGGTCGGAGCTCCAGGTGAAGGCATGCCGAAGCAAAGATCGGATAAAGGTGAACAAGAGGAAGAAGAGATAAGATTTGCGCTGACATCCGAAGCCGGATTGAATGACGGGTTGGCCTTTCCGTTTACGAATATGGCAATTGCAATGGCGATTGCAGGAAGCAACCCGGTAAACTGGATAGGAGCGTGGCTGCTGGTTGATGTTTTGTACAAATTGTTCATTGGTGCAGTTTTTGGTATAGCCATCGGCAGTGTTTTGGCCCGCATCGTTATTGCGCTGCCGGCGGAGAGCCCACTGGAAAAATCAATGATAGGGCTTGGTTCATTGTTTTCCACCTTGATGATTTATGGTGCTACAGAGTATGCTGGTGGGTACGGCTTTATCGCCGTTTTTGTCGGTGGTATTGTCATACGCGGATATGAAAGGCATCATGATTATCACAAGGAAATGCACGTTTTTTCAGAAGCTACCGAACGGGTAATGACAGCAATAATCGTAGTCGCATTCGGTGTATCGCTTGCAGATGGGCTGCTTGCGCCTTTGACATGGCCGTTGGTGCTATGTGCGCTGCTGATTGTCTTCGTCGTGCGCCCTGCATGCGGACTGGCCGCATTGGCCGGCTGCAGGATGTCATGGCCCGAGCGATTTACCGTAAGTTTTTTCGGAATAAGAGGAATTGGCTCATTGTATTACCTGTCTTATGCATTAAACCAGCGTCAATTCGCCGATGACGAAAAACTGTGGCCACTCGTGGCTCTAGTGGTGGTTATTTCAATTTTTGTACATGGAATTATTGCGGCACCCGCGTTGAATTATGTCGGTAGATGGGGAAACAGGACGGGAGGTGACTGATTCAACCAATTATGAACCAAGGAGATGAAATGATGTCCAGCAAGGATCTGGTATTCTTCGTGCAGCTTCACCTCAAGCCGGAGTGTATCGAAGAGTGGAAGAAAGCAGTAACGGAACTGATCGATCGTATGTCACAGGAGGATACCTTTGTGACATGTCTATTGGACCAGAGTACAGAAGATGCAAATATGTTCAGTCTCTACGAGAGGTGGCGTGAACCGTCCCCGGAAGCGTTCATCAAGAATCAGATGAAAGAATATCGGAAAGCTTACGAGGATATGCTCCCCGCTATGCTTCAAGCCCCTAGAAGAACGATGATTCTAAGGCGCGTCCGAACGTGGCACCGTTAGCCGGGGGAGACTGCAGCCGGCAGAAATCAGGATAGAGCCATATGCCACAAATGCTTACTGGTATTCCTGCAGATCTTGGTTCGGGTCCGGTACGGCTTCGGTTCGAGAGGATTGTGCCGGGCGATCCCTTGCTGGGTTTGGTGCCGTTTTATCGTTTCAAGGTTTTGGACACAAACGGAGATGAAGTCGGGCATATCAACTTAAGAATCGGTGCAACGCGGCATGTGACAATGACTGCCGGCCACATCGGGTACGAAATTCTTCCCGAGTATCGGGGCGCCTCATATTCGTATCATGCCTGTCTTGCCATGGCGCCGTTCATCAGGCTTCACTATGATCGGGTAATCCTGACGGTCGATCCTGAAAACGCGCCATCGATGCGAATCATCGAGAAGCTGGGGGCAAAATTTATCAACGAGACAGAGGTGCCGATCGATGATCCCGCCTATGCGAAGGGCGCACGTCGAAAGCGGCGATACGAATGGGTCTTTTGATTGCCTTATCCTATTATCGACGAAGCTAGGAAGCCCCCGATCTATTCTATTGACAAACTTGCTTCCCCTTTGTAATAATCCCCCGCAACGTGTTTGACGCAAAAGACATGGAGCGCCCTTCCGATCTTGAAATCGGGGGTACCTCTGAGTGGGTATTATTGCTTTTGACTTATGACATTAGACGATTCTAAACGACTCCAGATAACACTCGCTTTCCTTATGGCATTCTGCCTGTCACCGACAGTCCGGATGACATCCTGGCTGAGTACTTGCACAATTACCGGCGTTGAACCGAAGCTCTTACTCCTCATCTCTGCTTTATCCATCGCTGCGGCTCCCATCTTCGCAGTTTGCACCCGGATCAGGCTCACCGATGGGTTTTATCTCAAATCTGCCAAGGCTCAACCTTTCTTATACTTTCGATTGCCTGGAGCAAAAAGGTGCTCCAAAATCTTACACTTCAGTCGGTTGTTCGCTGTTCCGGAAAGAGGCATAGAAAATGGATAATATCGCAATTCTTTTTGAAGGGGTACTCGCTTTAAGAGTGGGGCATTTCGTCATGTATGCCATCGGGGGTACACTCATCTATCTTGCAATCAAGAAGGAGTACGAACCCATGCTGCTGCTTCCGATTGGGTTCGGTGCCATCCTTGTAAACCTTCCGCTGAAGACCATATGGGAGTTCGAGCCGATGCTCGATCCGATCGTCACGGCGATCGTTGCCAAGTCTCCGGAACTTGAAGCGTTTTTTATCGAACATCTCCACTATATCTTTCAGGGAGGCCAGGCGTTCAAACAGGAGCCCAGCATCCTCCAGGTGCTGTTTCGATCGGGGATCCTCAACGAGATGTTTCCGGTGCTGATCTTTCTTGCAATCGGCGCCATGATGGATTTTTCCTCTCTGCTTAAAAACCCCAAGATGCTGATGATGGGTGCGGCCGCCCAATTCGGCATTTTCTCAACCATCATTGCCGCCCAGTTTCTTGGTTTCGATCTGTACCATGCTGCAGCAATCGGGATCATCGGCGCTGCAGACGGCCCTACGGCGATTTATGTGGCGAGCAAATTCGCCAAGGATCTGCTCGGTCCCATCTCTGTAGTCGCCTATTCTTACATGTCTTTGGTGCCGATCATCCAGCCGCCGGTAGTCCGTTTGATTACAACGAAAGAAGAGCGGAGACTGGGGGTCCCATTCAACAACATTAAATTATCCAAAACCGTTTTGATCATTTTCCCGATTGCCGCAACCGCTATTACCGGCATCATCGCGCCCTCCAGTGTCCCGCTGATCGGTTTCCTGATGTTCGGGAACCTGATCCGGGAATCCGGTGTTCTGAAGCGGCTCAGCGACTCCGCGCAGAACGAGTTGGCGAATCTGGTCACGCTGCTGTTGGGAATCACGATCGGTTCTACCATGTACTACGAACAGTTCCTTCAGAAGCAGACGCTCTTCATTCTGGGAATGGGACTGATCGCCTTCGTGTTCGATACGGCAGGGGGGGTTGTTTTTGTAAAAGGGTTGAATCTGTTTTCCAAAGAGAAGATGAACCCCATGGTGGGCGCGGCTGGAATTTCAGCTTTTCCGATGTCCGCCCGGGTGATCCAAAAGATGGCGCAAAGCGAGGATCCTTTTAATAATATTCTGATGCAGGCGGCAACGGCCAATGTGGCCGGGCAGATCGGATCGGTTGTAGCCGGATCGATCGTCTTGGCGCTTGTTCCGATGCTGCTTTTGGGATAGGCAGGAAGGAAGGTAAGGAAATGAATCCACTTTCTTTGGGACTCCAGTTGATGGCTTACGGCATTCTGGGAGTGTTTACGGTATTAGCTTTATTCATGCTGCTCATAAAAGTGCTGCTGTTTGCATTTCCGTACGATCCGAAAAATCAATAAACAAAAGGTCATGAAGAACCAATCCGAACCTGTTGCGGGCAGTCGGATGGGATTATGATCGATGGTCATCATTCCGGAGGTGATTCGAAACGGATGCTGATCATTTTGGAAGCGTTGCGCTCCGCCATGATCCGTACGGGGCTGATTGCGCTTCCATTTGCAGCCTTGGGGTATGCTGTCTCCGATCCGGTCGTGAAATATCTTCATCAGACAACCGGAGTTACCCTTGCTTCCTTCAGTTTGCCGGAGGCTTTCTTTGCATATCTGACCCTTTCTTTCAGCATCGGGGTGATGGCCAGCCTGCCTTATCTCCAATTTAAGATCCTTTCCGTGCTGCCCCGGATGTATCCATCGGTCTCATCCCGGGATATGCTCATATTCTGGATCGGTTCCGTATTGCTGTTCTATACCGGGGCTCTCTTCAGTCTTTTTGTCACTCTGCCGTACGGGGTCAAATTTCTGCTGAGCTATGGAAGCGAAACCCTTCAGGCGATCATTTCGGTGAAGAGATTTATTTCCTTCTGCCTGATGTTCATTTTTGGATTCGGCCTTATTTTCGAACTGCCCCTTGTCATGATCGTGCTCGGTTGGATCGGACTGGTCGATGCGGCCATGCTCGGCCGATATCGGAGGTATGCCGTTCTGGCAATAACCATTGTCTCGGCGGTCCTCACCCCGACCCCGGATCTGTTCAATATGATGCTGATGACGGTGCCCCTCTATTTGCTTTTTGAAATCGGTCTGCTTGGAATGCGCATTTTTTTGAAGAAGCCGCAGCGCAATTGAATGAGCAGGCATGGACAATGAAAGGAGATAAACGATGTATACGGGAGTGGCACTTCGATTGGTTTGGATCGCTGGGGTCGTCATGTTCGCGGTGTTCGGGAGTTCGGCGACCGATTCGTTCGCCGCAGACAAGGCCAGGGATTCGGCGCTTTCCGACGCTCTGGTACAAGTCAAGCTGTTCGCGGGGCTGACCGATGCAGAGAGGGATGCGCTCAAATCGGCGGCTACATTGCGACGCGGCAGGGCGGGAGAACGCATCATCGAGCAGGGAAAAACCCTCGACAGGATGTTCATCGTCCTGGAAGGCCGGGCCGAGGTTCGCGTAAACGGAAAGCATATCGTCACCCTTTCCGGACAGCCGCTCGTCGGCGAGCTCGAGTTTCTCGACGGGCTTCCCGGCAGCGCCGATTTGATCCTTCTCGAAGAAACCGATCTCGTCGAGTTGAATAATGCCTCGCTTGCTAACCTCATGGAGAAGCAGCCTCGACTGGGCTATGTGCTCATGAGCGAGATTGCCAGAATCGAAGCCCGTCGTCTCCGTGATACCAACCCGAAGTGAGGCTGCCGAGTCGGCCGCAGCAGGAAGCATCTCATCGCCCATAAGCGAATCGACATTTAAAAGCCCTGCAATTGTGGAATGAAGCGAGTGGAGTCATAATCGGAGCCGTGGAAACCATCGGCATCCCATCGGCCCGCCGGCTTGCGCTGGCACGGGCCGGCCTGTTGAAACCGGAGTGGACGGGAATGCCCAGGAGGGCGGCCGGCCGCAGCCTTCGGGCGCGCAGGGCGGCGCTTCGGACCATCGAACGGTTCGGCTATCTTCAGTTGGATACGGTCTCGATTGCAGGAGCCCGCAGCCATGCCATTTTTCTGATTTCCCGGCTGGACGGCTTCGATCCGATGCTGGCCGAAAACCTGCTCCAACCCGGTGAACCCCTGTTTGAATACTGGGGCCATGAAGTAAGCTGGCTTCCCATCGAACTGTACCCGCTTTTCGGATTTCGGCGCAAAGAATTTCAATACCATCCCTGGTGGGGCGATCTCATCGGTAAGCATCCGCGAGTGGCCGACGATCTTCGCCGCCGCATCCGGACGGAAGGGCCGCTGCGCTCGCTCGACATGGACGGTGCCGGCAGCAGGGGGTGGTGGGATCTGAAAATCGCCAAGAAGGTGGCAACAGCTCTCTGGTCGGCCGGCGAACTGGCCATTCGCGAACGCCGCAATTTTCAACGGCTTTACGACCTGACCGAGCGAGTCATTCCGGAATACTGGCGCAATCAGAGTGTACCGGAAGCCGACGCCCTGGAAAAGCTGCTTCTGCAGGCGCTGAAAGGACATGGTTGGGCCGCGACCGGCACATTGACTCAGACCTGGCGCCTGGGAAACCGCAGCGGCAAGATCAAAGCGGCGCTGCAGCGGCTGGTCGAGCGGGGCGAGATTGTGGCATGCACCCTGGTCGGCGAGCATCATGAGAAATCGCCGGGTTGGATACGACCTGCGGATCTCGATTTGGCCGACCGATTGAATCGGGTGCGCCCGCGATCCGATACAGGGGTGTTGCTCTCGCCATTCGATCCGCTTCTCTGGGAACGCAGTCGGGTCCAGCGGTTGTTCGGGTTCGAACAGGTTCTCGAGGTTTTTAAGCCGGCCCCCCAACGTAGATACGGCTATTTCTGCCTGCCTGTGCTGGCCGGTGACCGGCTGGTCGCACGCGTCGATCTGAAAGCAGATACAGTGTCCCGCACATTGCATATTCTTTCGTTGCGCTACGAATCCGCAAACAAAGCGGGCGCAGGAAGCGCTGAGACACGCCAGGCCGTCCGGTCTGCGATGGAGCGGTATGCGGCGGCTTTGAACTTGAAGCAGATCGAACATCGATTTTAAAAGTTCTTGAACCGCTCTGCGTGCGCCATTCGGCCCGAGCTCATGGCCGAGGGCATTCCCGCGGCTTGCCGCGGTGGTTTAGCGGGCGAATCAAAAATTGACGGAATTCCTTACGGAGGAAGACAAGTTCGCTGCAGGTCTTCAATCCTCGGAACCATCTCCCCCGGCAAGCTCGCTGCGACCTTGATTTTGAACGAGAGCCGGAATGATGTATAATCATTTGTAACCGTTCACTGGTTCAGCGTTAAAAGGTTCAACCGTTGGGAATTCAATTTGCATTGAACCCCTGAACGCTTACACGTTTGTTCCTTCATTTTAGAAGAGGGGGGGCCGATGCCATTTAAAGAAAACCTTTTAAAAAAAATGAAGATCGATGACCTGGCCCAAGAAATTATCGGCGCCTACGGCCCTCCCGGAAGCGGGCAGCGCATCGACATGGAAAAGGCGAAACAGCTTCTGGACATGGGGGGGTTCCGGTCCTTTCGGGAGCGGGACCTCGACCTTCGCATTCTGGAGGGGGAGGAATCGGACGGCCGGATTCTGGTCTTGGACAATGATCTTGCCATCTATCGGACATCCGCCGCCGATATCGCCCTGCGCAAGAGCCCCAATGTAAAAGAGATGGTCAGCATCCGGAACATTAAAAAAATCCTGAACGATTCCGATGTCGTGAAAA
>QZKK01000183.1 GCA_003599475.1 Desulfobacteraceae bacterium | reverse complement strand
CCGCATGCGCCAAGCTGCCATAGAATCACATACTCGGAATCAAGAAGTATCAGGGCCAATGTAAAATGACCAAAGTAAAGTTACGAAGTCAAATTAAGTGCATACCTGCTTCTCAATGCCCATGTAAAGTCTCTGGAGCGGCTTCCTGGCGGCTTTTCTTTCATTCCATTGCTTTTTTCCCACGCAAGAAGTGCTCTTTGCGGCAGGCTAGCCATTAATCATGTTTCTTTTATCGCGGCCGCCTGGCCGGGTCTTGAAGACCCGATCAGGCAGCAGCTTGCCGGTGACTGAATCTGCGCTTAAGGAAGCTCCAGAAGCTTTCCAGTAAGGATGCAATATCCGGGAACGAAAGGGAAGCCAGTTACTGGATCAGGCACTTCGGGGTAGATGATGCCAAGGAAGAACTTGTCTCCTGAAGTATGCCCTGCAGCGAGTGCTGCAACCACGTTGTTATCCGTATTGAACCGGTCTGTAGGGATGAAGGTGAGATCCGTCGCAGCCTGGTCCGCACCGGCGTCTCCTCCCGTCAGGCCCCCGATGCCGGCAACGGCCGTTTCGGTGAAGATGGCCAGCTTCCCGACGGTATCCTCCGAGAGATTGATCCCCCTGACCTGCAGGGTACCATCGCTCCGGCGTGTGAAGTCGGTGATGCAGGCGCAGTCGATGCCGGGCGGAATACAGCTCTCGATGGCCTGCTGGAGAATGATCCGCAACGAGGAAATTTGCTGGAAGGACTTTCCCAGCCACTGGGTGGCATAGGGCGGCTGGCTATGCCCGCGAATGTTCATGGTGCCGTTTGGGACAAAGACAAAGCAGAGGCTGAAATTCCCGTCCCCGTCATACTCGAAGGCGGCGGGCAGGCCGTAGACTCCATCCTGGTTTCTGTTGGCCCCGCCGTAGTCGCCGTCTTCCCCCTCCACATACATGATGACATTGTTCGCCGATGTCGGGTTGACGTTGCCGTATTCGGCAAGGCGGACAAACTGCTTGACCCGGATCTCCGTATCGTCTTCGAAGATCAGATTGTATTCACCTGCAACATTGATGATGATCCTCCTGAAATTATAGATGCCGGATGCGAAGTTTACCGTCCCCTTGTGGCCTACGATCAGATCCCGGTAATTGCCCGGTGTGATGCTCGTGACTCCGCCCGACGGGACGATCACATCGGCCGCTCCGGGAGCGAACACGGGAAAGGCCGGGAAATCAGGCAGATTCTTAAAACCGGTGTCGTTCAGACTGTTGTTCCCAAGATCGTTTTCAAGGAGGGTAGGGCCGAGTCTTCCGGAGGTGCCGATGTCGTTGAACGACCCTGTTGCGGCATCGTAGATGACATGACTCACCTTGGCGAAATTCCCCAGGGTCACGTTCGGGGCGATGATGGCCACATCGGCAACCGTGGGCGCATCAACGGGAATCCGGCAGCTGAGTCTTCCGCCGATCTGGGCGAAGTTGCGGCTCCCCAGGTCGCTCCGCATCTGTTTGTTCTGAAATATCCCCCCCTGGAAGCTGATCACATCCGCAGCCCCCTTGATGATGAGCTGATCGTCGACCAGAATCATAAAGTCCGCCAGGCGGTACTCAATGGCGGATGCGGTGGTTGGTGCAATGATCAACAGCGAAAAGATCGCCAAACCCAACAGCATCTTGGACGTGAAATTCGTTTTGCAGCTCATTTGTCACTCTCCTTTTTAGTTTGTACAAACAGTTGAGTTCTCAGACCTCTGAAGCCTTGCCACGATCACTTTTTGTCATCACCTCCTTTTTTTGGCAGTAACGTGATGAATCGAAATCTCCTTTCCCTCCATCCGGACCCGCAAATAACATGATGCCTTTTGAACCGCTCTAGCGAGCGCCATTCGGCCCGAGCTCATGGCCGAGGGCATTCCCCGCGGCTTGCCGCTGGGTTTAGCGAGCGAATCAAAATTTGACAGAATTCCCTACGGAGGAATCCCGCCTGGGCGGGACTGGATCTTACCGATGACACGTTGGTGGAATTTATCAGGTCCGGCAGAAGTTACGGGGCGGGCTCTACTGGACAATGATTTTCCGATGGCGCATGAATAGTCCGCTTGGGTTTGTATATTTCGGCAAGCTCCCGGGCATCCCGGGAAAGCAGGGCAGTCATACTGCCGACGATACAGGAACGAAGTGCCAGATCGAAATAATCGATTCGCTCTTCCAGGGAAAGCGTCTTTTTAATCATTTTTATGACCGGAGGCGGGAAAAAGGGGCGGAGGGTTCGGATAATGGGAAACCGCTGTGTGACGCCGCCGGAATGATTGTTGTTGAGATTTTCCATGATCTTCGAAATCAGTGAATGAGGCAGCACCGTCCGGCAGGGGGCTGAAAAAAGCTGATCGTTTAAAAATTCCCTTACCTCTTTCCCCTTCAAGTAATCCCTTCGCAAATCGATGGCCGGATACTTTGCAAACGGCACATTGGGGGTGCGGCGCTCGACGATTTTTCTTAGAAGAATTTTTTCGGTTCGCAGCCTGTCCGGGAGTTTCCTGACTCTTTCAACGATCCTTCTGAAAATGAGCGGGTTCATGATCTCGACGTAGCTCAGTTTCAGGTCATTCAGCGCGGAAAGACCGTGGGCAAAGTAATATTCGCAATAGAGTCTGTCCCGCCAGGTTTCCAGCGTCTCGTCCTTTCGGGCTCTCAACCTTTCCGGCCATGTCTGGCCAAAGGAGGCGGGAAGATCCATTTCCCTGAGCTCAGCGTAATCCGAGATCATCGTGGCAAAAACGAATTTGCGAAAATCAAGCTCCGAATAGAGGCACCGACTGCCGAAGCACTCGTCTCCGCGGATGATCCCTTTTACCCCTTTTTCGGACAGGTGTTTCCAGACAAAGAAACCGTCAAGGTAGGGCTCCAGGTGATCGATTCTTCCTTCTCCGGCTGTCAAAAACCTTCCAAATACCTTCTCGATGGACTCTACCGATATTTCTGTTACGAAATAGTCATGCCTTACATTCAGCATTCGACACAGGTCTTGTGCAATCTGCGCATCGTTCCATTTCTGAGACAAAGCCCCATCCCTGCCCCAGGTGACACATTTGATCGCCGGGAACCGGTCTTTGAGCAGCAAAAGCAGCAGCCGGCTGTCATACCCGCCGGACAGAGGAAGCACCCATTTTTCGGGATCGAAACTAACCTCCTGAAGGACGTCTTCTATCTGCTTCTCAAGAACCCTGTGATGCTCTCTTTTCGACAGGGGCTCCGGTTCGAAAACAGCCGGCAGGATATTCAACGAAAGGCTCCAGGAGAAACGATCCAGCAGCAGGCGGCTGTTGGGTGGAAGGAATCGCACACGCCGGTCCCAGGACAACCCCGGCCCGAGGGTGCCTCCAGACAGCATCCATGCAAAAGCCTCCTCGTTGGGTTCGAAGGACTGCAGGAAATACACAAGAGCACGCTGTGAGGTTGCAGCGATAAACACTTCCGGGGTCTGTGCATACCAGATGGTTCTCGATCCGACGATATCGGTGGCCAGTTCGATGAATCGGCGGTCCGCTTTGAACAACGCGAAAGACCCCTCCGGCGTTTCCTCGCCGGGTCTGAACCAGCTCTTGTCGGGGTGATGAAGATGCCCCATGGCTACGCCGGTTTCTTTCAGCGATATTGCTGCCGTTTCCCCGAATACGGCGATGTGAATACCTCCGCTTACAATCATTGCCGGTGCAGCATGCGGGATGTTGTCGGGGGTAAGCCTTTGGGAGAGATGTTCCGCCTCCTCGCGGAAATTCTCCCTGATCCTGCCGTCTCTGTGGCTTATCAAAACGAGTTTGGCCATTGTTTTCTCCAAATGCCGTTCGCGTCAGCGTCGGAAAAGTCAAACGGCAACAGCGGTGCACAAACCTTCCTCACCGACCATCCTTTCGCCGTAGTAAGCTCGATACCAGCGGACGAAATTCGGTATTCCCTCGTGGATTGTGGTTTTCGGTTTGAAACCGAAGAGCCTTGTCAGATCGTCGATGTCCGCATAGGTGGACGGCACGTCGCCGGCCTGCAGCGGCAGATATTCTTTCCTGGCCTCGATTCCGAGACACTTTTCCAGCACTCCGATCATCTCCATGAGCTCAACCGGCCGGTTATTGCCGATGTTGTAGATGCGGTAAGGTCCGGGGCTGCTGCCGGGGTCCGGGCGTGCACCGCTCCACTGGGCGTCCGGTTGGGGCGGGCGAACCATGACCTGCAGGATGCCTTCCACGATGTCATCGATATAGGTGAAATCCCGTTTCATGTTTCCGTAATTGAACACCTGGATGGGTTTTCCGGAAAGCATCGCCCGGGTGAAGAGAAAAAGAGCCATATCCGGTCGTCCCCAAGGGCCGTAGACGGTGAAAAAGCGCAACCCTGTCGCTGGAATTCCGTACAGGTGGGCATAGGTGTGGGCCATGAGCTCGTTTGCCTTTTTGGTTGCCGCATAAAGAGAAAGGGGATGGTCCACGTTCTGATGAACGGAAAAGGGCTGGGCCGTGTTCGCCCCATAGACCGAGCTCGAGGATGCAAAAACCAGATGTTTGATTTGGCGGCAACTGCGGCAGCCTTCCAGAATGTTCAGGAAACCTTGAATGTTGCTGTCGATATAGACATGCGGGTGGCTGAGAGAGTAGCGCACACCGGCTTGGGCGGCCAGATGAACCACCACCTCAAAATCATGCCGGGCAAAGAGCGTGCTCACCCCCACCCGGTCGGTTAGATCCAGCCGCTGGAGGGAAAAATCAGGATGTCTTTCCAGTTGCTCGAGACGGTCTTTTTTCAATTGAACATCGTAGTAGTCGTTCAAATTGTCTAAACCGACAACTTGCACGCCTTTTTCAATCAGCTTTGAAGTCAAATGAAAACCGATGAAACCGGCAGTCCCGGTGACCAGCACCGGATGTTCAGACAACGAGAGCATTGAAGGGTGCCTCCTTTCATATTTACAGTGTTCAGTGTTCAGGGTTCAGCGTTCAGGGTTCAGCGTTCAGCGTTCAGCATGGCCGCCAGCCGCCGAAACGGCCAGAAAACAGACTGTTTGGATCATTTGAATTTTAGATTTTGCATTTGTTTCGGATTTCGAGATTCGGATTTCGAATTTCAAACGAAGTTCAGTAGGATGGGTGGAGCGAAGCGCAACCTATCATTCCGGCTGAGCCTTCGCGAGCGTCATCAGGCCGCCTGCACCCTTTTGTGCTCCTGCGGTTTGCCATGGATCGTCATGATGGATTCTGCGATCTTTTCGGCGGATCTGCCGAAAAGATCTTCGAGGGGGAAGGGGGCCAGTATTTGATCCTGCCAGGAAATGTTATTCTCATGTACGATATTTTTGATATGGTCGTACTTTCCTCCGAGAGCCTTGACGATCGCCTCAAGCGGGGCCTTCTCTTTGAACGAGACATTGAGCAGCAGCAGTCGGGAAATATTTCTGGGAGCGGCGGAATCATCCGAAAGCACCGGTACGATCAGAATGTTTCTGCCGTCTTCCAGTCCTTTGCCGATATAGACGTTTCCCTGACAGACGATGATTCGTTTGGTTCCCCTGAGCATGGGGCTTTTCTCCACCCTCGATGAGAGCGATTGGAGCAGCCCCTCCTTGCGAACGACTGCAATCTTTGTCTCCTCGGTCGGCTGGCCGAGAAGATCGAGCCCCTCGATCCGGTAGAGTATCGAGCCGTTGACTGCAGAGATCACTCCCTGGAGGTTTTTTAAAACCAGGACATTCTGATGGGTCAACCGCCCCAGACCGATCCGGTGTGCAGCCAGAGTCGAGAAGACCGCGCCGTCGAACTTTTCGTCGATCCGGCTGGTCCCCACGGTGACGGTTTTGGCCTGGTGCTTGATGGCATCCACCGGACGCGAAAGCGCATTGATCGATTTGCCTAGGCATTCGAACAGGATCTCAAGCATGTCCATGGCGGTCCCCTTCCTTCCGAAATCGATCTCGAAATCCGATACTGGAAGACGGCCGGCAAGGTATTTCAGCAGCAGCATAAGATCCGAGACCGGGCGCAGGCCGATGATGCCAGGCAGCCGTTCTTCGTTGCGCCGCCGGATCAGTTCCGTATAGAAGGTCAGGATTTTTTCACGGAAGGATTTCTCCAGGACCACTTCATAAGTGTTCAACCCTTTCCGCGCGTAAGCCTGCAGCATTTTATGCAGCTCTTCCCGGAAGCCGCTTAGAAAAATTGAACTCTCGTGAATGGCCAATGCGGCATAATATCCCCAAAGATGCCCGACCAGGGTGTTGAATATCGGTGCCAGGTGCGGCAGTGTTCGCGGCACATGGAACAGATCGTCGGCATAGGGGAGGAACCGGTCTTCGCCTTTGTCGGCGATGATCACGGTGGCGGCTTTGTGCGCCTTGAAAATCGCTGTGTCCTTAATGATGTCGCCGATGACCGTCGGACCGGCACCTGCCGCACAGATCAGAATCAGCGGTTCTGAAGACAGGTCGATGTGCTTCTTGTCCTCGATGTAGTCGGAGGAAATGGTTTTATAGCACAATTCACTGAGTTTGATTCGAATCTCGTCTGCGGCGGCCTTGTTCGGACCGCTGCCGACCGTGGCCCAGTACAGCCTTGAAACCGCCAGCCGCCCGGCAGACGCAGCGATCTTTTCCTGCATGGCCAAGACTTTCTGCATCCCCGACGGCAGCATGAGCAAGTGCCTGATTTCTTCGCTGATGAACTCCTCGCTTCGTCGTCCTTTCAGACCGGCGATGTGAAGGCTGATCAGCGCACCTGCCGCGATTTGGGAATAAAATGCCTTCGTAGAGGCCACCGACATTTCGATGTCCCGGCCGCTTGAAGTATACATGACCCCATCGACCTTGAATGTAAGATCCGAATCCCTTCGATTGACAATGGCCAGGGTATAGGCGCCTCGTTGACGGACCATGTCCACGGTTCGATTGGTATCTGTGGTGGTTCCCGATTGGGAAACGGCGATGACCAGGGTATCTTCCAGGCTGCGGGTATCGTCCAAGTTCTTGAGCATGGATCCGCTCATTTCTGAGGCTTTGACGGCTGTAACCGGCAGCAAGGGATCATCCAGATGATATTTGAAAATATCGGCACAGGCTGTGGCGGCAACTCCGGCCGTGCCCTGGCCGATAAAGAATACGCGCCGGATTTTGTCCTTTCGCAGTGCCTCTTCGAGTTTCGGAGAAATCACGGTTTCATCTATTTGAACGACTCTGAGTCTGCGGTCGTTTGGGGAAAATTTCCATCGGTTGGCGAGGGTTTTTTCGACCGAGGCCGGGGACTCGCTGATTTCCTTTAAAAAGTAGTGAGGAAATCCCTGGCGGTCGATATCCCGGGAAGTGATTCCGGTCCATTTGATGTCCTGCGGTTTGAGTCCAATCGGAGTACCATCATAATAAACGGCTTGGATCCCTTTCAGAGCATCGTCTGTTTCCGGATCGAGGATAAAGATCTGACCCTTGATTTTACCGGATTTTCCGTCGACCGTTTTTTCACCGTCCATCTTCAGATAGAACGGTGTCTCTTCCACAAACCCGTAAACTTCCGAAGCAGGAATGTAATGGTCCTGGGCCAGGCCGATAAAAATCGCCTGGCCGCTCCCTTTTTGCGCCAGAAACAGCTTTCCGGGAGCCAAATCGGTGAGCATGGCGATTGCGTGCGATCCATCGAAGTCGTTGACCGCCAATCGGAAAGCTTCAGCGATGCCGTATCCCAGATCGATATAGGTTTGGATCTGGAGGGGTATGATTTTTGTGTCTGTCGTAATTTCGCAGGGGATGCGGCTTCCGTTTTCTTCGAACCGGTGCTTGAGCTCCTGATAATTGTCGATGTCTCCGTTCAGGCAGACATGGATTTTCGACTTCGAGAAAGGGCGGCTTTCGCTGCAGCCGTTGTCTACCGGATGGCAGTTCGGCTCGGTGATCGCCCCTGCCGAAGCCCATCGCGTATGGGCTGAAAGCGTGAAGCTTTCGTAGGAAAGACAAGCCAAGCGTCTTAGAATTTCATCGGATGCGAGTTCTTTTCGAAGAAAAGCGATGTTGTCGCCCAGGCCGCCGACTTCGGCGGCCACCTTATAAGTCAGGATTAGATGAACCCCGGTGTCGTTTTTTTCAGATAGTCCGATATCCCGGTTGACCAGCACCTCGCGGTTCAAGCGCTCTTTCCACTGCTCGGGCAAACCCTGAGGTCCGGATCGGTCCAGTTCGTCCGTGAAGCGCTTGAATTCATTTTCTGGCAAGCTGAACATGATCGAAATACCCGCCGAATCGCGGCCCCGGACTTCGAGGCGGTCGAGGCTGTTAAGTGTTGCATTGATCAGTTTGAAGAGGCGTACTGCTTCAAATGGGGCTGCAGCCTCCGCCTTTCCCAGGAATTCTTTGACCTTTACGACATTGTCGAGAATTTCCCTCGAAAGGCTCCAAGAGATGTCTTTCAGGTTTTCAATACGCTGCGATATTATCGAAGCCTGGGCGGTGCTCAGATTCCCCATATTCTTGTTGAAAAAGGCTTCCTCCCGGCGGATGACCTCCCCCAATCGGAGGATCACTTTTTCCAGCCGAACCTGACTGCGGCGATTCCGAAATACTTCGAAAAAACGGCGACTGTTTTTCAGGACAAAAGCTTCCCTGGACAGCAGATCGATCGGGCCGGATTCCAACAGGTGCAGCCCGCCGTCGCTTCGGTTTTCTTTTGCTCCCGGTCTGGTTTCATCTTCGCCGGGCTCTCCGGCTTCAGGGCTGGTCTCTTCGATACGGGAAACGAGTTTTTCCATGAACATCAAATCATCTGTCGCTCCGATATCCGCCCGGGGCTTGAAGGCCACGATTCCGACGAGACCACAGGCCAGGACATTTGAAGAAAGCGGAAAGAATACGATGGAATTCTCAGGAACCCCGGAAGGATTCCTTGCGATAAAGGTTTTTGCAGTGAGAGCCCGGCCCAGCGGCGGAAGGAGCCGCCGCATGCAGGATCCAAAAAGGTGAACATAGCAACTCATGAATTTCATCTTGCACCTCACGGAACCCGGGTCATTCCGGATCTGTTCCGGCGACCAAACGCATCGCCGGCAACTCGATATGGCGATCCGGGACCTATCGATTATAGTGGAGTTCCTGTTTATGATCGTTGAAAATGCTGACCTTTAGAGGAGCCGATCCTTGCCAGGTTTTGTCGGATCCCATCTCCAGGGTGATGGTGAAGCTGTCGATTTCCTGAATTTTGGCCCGATAGGCTTCGGGGCTCAAGTCGTTTCTTAATTCTGGCAAGAAGTTCCATTTGTCGACAAAAACATACATGTACACAGAGGTGCTTGTGGCATTCATCAAGGTAAGATCACGGACCCCTGAATAACTGGTGTAGCGGTATTTGGAAGTGCCTGCAACGGAGCCGGCAGGTATGGTTTGCGAAAAAATGGGTTCCTGTTCCCCGATCCCCGACACATGAACTGTGACTGTTACGTCCTGGTCAAAAGGCATCATGAATTTTTCATCGGCCTGCTTCTTCAGGTAGCTCACGACGCTGAAGCGGTCCAGGTCTTCGTAGCCCTCCCCTCCGAAATAGAAAGTGAATTTTGCCTGTTTGGGACTCAGTTGGCCGGTTTCTCCGGCCGGAGGAGGCGGGGGGACGAAATGGGTATAGGTCACATCGATGGATGTTTCGCCCAGGTTGCCTGCGGCGTCTTCAGCCGCAACTACGATGCGGTTCAAGCCTTCTGCAAGCTCAATATCCTTTGCCTGCCAGGACCAGACGCCCCAGTCGTCGGTTTGACCCGACGCGAGTTGAACCCCTGCCTGGCCATCGACGGACCAACGGATCATCTGGAGGCCGCAATTCTCCATTGCTTCGCCGGAAAGGGTGATGGTATCTGCCGTGGTCTCATAGGCCCCGGTCGATGTCGGCGATGTAATCGACACCGCCGGGCCGGTATGATCGATCTCGCTGCAGCTTGCGGCACCGGCGGCTCCCGGCAGCCCTGTGGCGATCAAGCCCGAAATAAGCATCAACCGAATGAAAAAACTGAGGGAACGATGTGCTTTTTGCATGGTGACTCCTTTCAAATGTTGGGTGATGAAAAGGTGGATTCCATCCCGTAGTTGCTGGGTCGGAGAGTCTAATTCGGTGACCCCCCGGATTGGCCGGGCAGGAACATCAAAACTCGTCGCGAAAGGGTGCGGGTCTGGAGCCGGAATCGGGCGAGTTCCTGTTTTTCAAAGAATCCCAGCAAAAAAAGAAGAACGGGAAACATGGACAGCAGAGCGAGCTTTACAGAAATCTCAACCGGCAGAGGCAGACCGGACAGGCGGCTCCCTGCCGCCAGCAGGAGGATTAAAACAAAGGTTGCTTTGGCCAGACGAAGGTATTGATAAGGGACCGGATAGATCCATTGTGCGACAAAAAGGGTAAGAAAGCAGCGAACCATATAGGCGATCAGCGTTGCCCAGGCTGCTCCCGACACCCCGTAGTGCGGGATCAGCAAAAAACCCAGTCCAAGATTGACGGCAACGGTAATCAGGAGGAGGGGGAGCATGTATACGGTTTTTTTCACCACATAGATGCCTCGGCTGGGAATGAAGAAAAGAAACTGAAAGAATGCGGACAAGGCGATGACTGTCACTATCGGTTCTGCCCCCTCGTAGAGCGAGGAGGCAAATACCAGCAGGAGAATCCTGCCCAGAAAAATGGTGAAAAGGGTCAGGAAGGAAATCAGGATGAAATCATAGGTCGCCACATAGGCGAATATCTCCTTTGCCTCGATTTCCGTCTCCCTTTTGGCGGTTTCATAGTAGAAAGGCAAAAACGCCCAATGGACGCCGGTGACCACAACATCGAAAAGGATGTGGCCCACCGAAAAGCCGACGGAGTAGACGGCTACAATCGCCAGAGGATGATAATACTGCAGGATCAATTGGTTGGCCACTTTGAGCGCCCAGTTGCCGAAACGCACCGGGCTGTCCGGCAGGCCGAACGCCAGACACTGGCGGACGATTTTCCAGGAAAAGGAGAAGCTCAAATAAGGTCCCAGATAATAGAGAAAGACACCGTAGAATACGCACGAGACGATGAAGGTGGACAGGATCGGTCCAAGAGCCCCCATGTCGAATGCCACGACCAGTATGATCGAGAGGAGAACGATCGACAACGCCTGGAGCAGATTGATCAGGACGAAGCGCCTTGCCTGGCCTAAGGCTCGAAAAATGGTCCGCGGCAGAATCCCGACGGAGGTCATCAGCAGCGTGAAAACGGTCAGAGAGCCGTAAGGATGGAAGGGAATGTCCTTGAGGGCGCGGCTCCAGAAAAAATTGCCGACCGTAAGGAGCACCAAAGAACAGGCCAGGCTGAAGGTGGTGGTAAAAAAGAATAGACTCGAAAACAATCGTTTCAAATCTTCCGAATCACGGCAATCGTAGTAGAAGCGCATCGACGAAGCCGAAGTACCCGCTTCATAGAGCACACTGCCGAGGTCTCTGACGGTGCGCACGATGGAAAGGATTCCATACTGTGTCGCCGGCATGCAGCGGGTGAAAACCGGCATGGTGATCACCGAAAAGGAACGCAGCAGGAAGTTGCCTACCGCATAGATGGATGACTCACTGAATAGCTTTTTAAGCCGAAGATACATGCCAGGGGTTCCGCGTTCGGAGCTTAAAAAATCGTTGCGCGTTGAACTCGTTGCACGTTGCACGTTAAATACAGCTTCATCGTTTATAACGAATCACTCGTCTTTTCATTCGAAGTTGGACGTTCATCTCTCAAATGAAGTAGCCAACAGGGAAGCAGTCCACAGTCTTCAATCCCGTCGGTTCAACAGGCAAGGCTCCTGATCACCCTGCGCCATGGTACGGTGATCAGATGCAGCATCAGGTAAAGCACGGGGCCGGGATCGTCCCGGCAGGAAATGGCATATGTGCGTGCTCCCCGATAGGAGGATATCCACTGTGGAAGCGTCAGCTTTCCCGCTTTCAGATACGCGATGCTGCTGCGCAGATCTCTTTCTTCGTGAATCCATTTCACTTTCTGGCGGAATCCGTTTGCCGGCGGGATCGGAAGCCCGGTTTTATCGCAGTAGGCAATATACTCCAGATTGACTCCGCAAGCGGCGCTGACTCCATGCGGAAACCATGTGCGGGCGCTGACTTCGATGATTTTAAACGCTCGATCGCGAGGGTCCCATTTGAATTCCACCGAACCGTACCCCGTGTAGCCCATCGCCTGCAGCAGTGCGGTGCTCGTATCGGCGATCCATGGCTGCCACAGACTTTCCGCCATGCTGGAGGTTCCGGATTGAGGCGGCTGCTGCCGAAGCTTTCTCCCTGTGAACATGCCAAGCGGTTTTGAGTTCGAATCAAGATAGGTCAATGAAAAAAATAGAGAGTCATCCTTTCCCGGTATCCGTTCCTGAACGACAAGATCCGAATGAAGCTGCCGGATCCGGCGGGACAATTTCAGAAGCGCATCCGCCGAGCCGACTTCAAACAGTTTGTGTTCCGGGAAAATACGGCGCCATCCAAGGCTCGGCTGATAGGGCTTGACGACGCATGGATAACGAACGCTGTCTGTGATTGCCCGCCAATCGCCGTCCGATTCGGGAAAAAAGCTTTGCGGAATCGGAAAACCGTGGAGGGCTGCGAACCGGTAGAACGCCCTCTTATCGAGACACAGGTCGACCACTTTCTTTACGGGGAAGGTGAAGTGAAAATAAGGATCCAAACGCTTCCGATGGTCGGACAGCTTCTGCAGGCTGAAATCCCCCGAAGGAAAGAGTACTCCCTTGCAGGGCAGTGCTTGCCCCAATTCCACCAGCCGTTCGATCCAGTCCGTGCCGGTTTTGAAATCGGGGCAGTGCAGGCGCTTGCAGTACCGGGTGCGGGCCGTATACTGCTTCAGATCGCGGTCGATGCCGATGACCGGAATTCCCTTTCTCGCCAGCGCGCGGACCGTGGCAAGACCGTTTTGCCCGAGACCCAACACGACGGCGGTCGGTTTTTGAGCAATTTCTGGTTTCATGCGGAGTCTCTTCCTTTCACGCAGGTATGAGCGATTCACGTTGGATCCAGAAGAAAAATTCGGCCGGATTCTGATGATAAGGACGGTATATCCCCTTGCGTTTGAGCGCCAGCATATCCGCTTCTTGAACAAAACGTCCGGGAACCGATGTCGCCGCTGAAACGAATCCGCAGTTTTTCAACATCCTCCGGATCCGGCTGTTGAAGTTAGGGACGTTTCCCGGATTGGGGTAGCTGAAGTGGACGATCTGTCTTCCGATCTTTGCCTCGATTGCGGCTTTTGAGCCGGCGATCTCCAAAAGCGCCTCGTCGGCGGGGATATGGGGCAAGGAGGGGTGCGTCATGGTGTGCGATCCGAATTCCATGCCGCAGCAGGACATGTATTCTACCTGCTCCCAATCGAGCATGACCATTTTCATCCATGCGAAATGGCGGCGGTCTGCTGCTGTAACCCTGCGAATTTCTTCGATTGCTTTTTCCCGCTGGTCGCGGGGGAGTTTCAGCATCCGTGCTTTGATGTGACGGATCGCCTCGATTCGCGACGCCGGTCCGTCGAGCCGATACGAGCACTGCAGGGTGGACAGCGTAATTCGAGACCGGCTGCTCTTGAGGAGCAGCGCTCTCAGTTCAGTCGTCCAGAGCGGGACCCGGCCGTCCATGCACTCACTGGTCAGGTAGAATGTGGCCGGAATCCGGTACTTGCGCAGAATCGGAAGCGCATGGATGAAATTGTCCCGGTAGCCGTCGTCGAAGGTTACCGCTATCAGGGGTTTACTCCCGTAACTGCCCTCCTGCACGCGGCCCAGCAATTGACCGAGGAGGAGGGGCTCGAAGCGCCTGCGAACGAATGCCATCTGCCTTTCGAAATCCCTGGGATGAAGCGACAGGCTGGGATGGATATACCACTGCTGGTGCGGCTCGAGCGGGCTGACGGAATGGTATTGCAGAATCGGATAACCGTTTTTTGACGGCCGTTCAAAGAGGCGGCAACAGATGCCGGCGTTCATCCAGAGAAGTTGCTTTACGACTCTTGAAAACGGTTTGAGGCAAGGGTGCACGGCTATCGGATGGATCGGCGACCGGTACGAGCGGGTGTACGTGGGGAAAGGATTTTGGGGGCCGGATGCGTTGATCCCTTTTACCAGCATTCGGTTTTTCCGGTCAGGGTCACCGTCCCGTCATCCCAGATATTGCCCTGAACGCCGCAGAAATCGATCACATCGGCATTCAGGAAGATATTCCGATTCATATGCAGATCGCCTTCTTGTACGGTAAAGGTGATAAAGCAATCTCCATCGACGGATGATGCTTGAAGGGTAACATCCCGATTGAGTCGAATATCGCCGTAAAGATTGGCACGGAATTTCATATGAGAGTTTCCGCGCAGAACGGCATTTCGGCGCAGGGAGACGGCTCCCCCATACGTGATCATATCGATATGGCGGCCGTGGATAAGGGCATCTTCCTTAACCTCCACGTCGGCACCCGGACGGGTGGCTTCTAGATAAACGTCTCCGTCGAAATCCTGGTTGGAGTCTCCGCCCAAAAGAATTTTGGCGCCGTACTGGATCCAGATGAAGTCGCGTGAAACTACCTGGAGGTCGTTCCCCTTCAGGCCGGGGAAATAGCTGCTGACGATCGGCGAGGTCAGATCGCTGATGATTTGCCCCCCATTTTTGAGCATGAACCCGTCCCCTTTGAACAGGGTCTCCGTTCGGGTAGCGGGAAACCCCATGATCTCGAGGGGTTTGTCGATCGTCAGGGTGCCCGTGTATTCGGTCTTTCCGACCGGGCATTCAAAGTACCCGTCGCCGTCGGCATCCTTCATCGTCATGTCCGGGGAGCCGTCTCCGTTCGTATCGAAATCGATTTTGGAAATCGTATAGGTGACATGCAATCGCGCGGCATATGCATCCCCTTTTTCCATCATATACACCCCGCGTTTGCCTGCGGCGGAGGTCTCCTCGGCGAAGAAAGCGACCGCGTTTCCAGCTCTCCATCCCGGCCGGTCGATGATCTCCTGCAGAATTGGGGACAGATCCGGGCTTGCATTCCAGCCCATGGTAAGCCACGGTCCAGGCACATCGATGAGGCTTGTGAAAGTCTTCGGACGATTGATCATATCATAACCCGTACCTGAAAAAGGAGCTGCACCATCGACAGCCTCTCCAACGTAACGGATACTGACAGGTTCATCCGCTCCGATGTGACAGAAGACCTCCAGCGTCGCCTCCTGCACCGCCGAGCCGGGTGGAATCGGAATTCCTTCAAACCGCCAGCCGATGAGGAAACCGTTACCGATGTAAGCATAAGTGCTTGTGATATTCGCCGTTCCGTTATAAGGCTTGTTGTAACCGTCGCCGCTCGAAGATCGGACAAAAAGGGTATCGGTAACGGTCACCCCTTGCGCCGGATACACCGGCGCAACGAACGCCAAGATGCCCATAAGAATCAGGATCTCACAGAACCTCTTCATTTCTCCACCTCCTTGTTTTCGGTCGTCCTAAGATTTGAACCTGCAGAGGACAGGAACTGCATAGAATATATGGATGGACGATTTCGAATCCGCCGAGGCTTAACTTCATTCGGTTCATCGAAATCAACGATCGGCATGTGCGGGGGCGGGGCTGGGACCGGATACCGGTTTCATTGGGTAAATCTTATGGAATTTCGGCACACCGAATCTTTTCATACCATACAAGAACCCTATTCCCCACGCGCAATGAATGGTCAAATAGGTCAGGAGCAGTGTGAGCGTGCGAAATACATTTCGACCGCAGTCCGTTCGTTGGGAGAAAATCGCTCCGGTTGTCAGATAAGAGACTGACAGAAGAACCAAAGGCCAGAAGGTCAGGGGCGAGAGGGCCAGCGACCCTGCCAGGCATAATACGAAAACCGGCGCTACCGCCTGGCGTAACACCATGGATTCGGGATATTGGGCAAGCATCCTGACCTTGTACAGTCCATAAGAAAAATACTGCCGGAAGATTTTCGGCAGCGAATCTCTCGGGATATATTGGCACTTGAGCCGGGGGTCGAGCAAAATTTTCCCCCCGCTTGCCCGTAGCCGGTAGTTCAATTCATAATCTTCGTTGGCGGAATAGTTTTCGTTGTAACCGCCGAGGTCGACCAGCGTTTTTTTCCTCCAGCATCCGAAAGCCACCGTGTCGACCCACATTCTTTTGCGGGCAAAGCGGTAATACGCATTGCCGATTCCGAAAGGGGAACAGACTGCGGCGGCAATCACCCGGCCGATGAACCCCCGCCCGATTGGGAAGATGACTCCTCCGACATTGGCAGCATCCGTCGTTTGCAGTAATTCTACGGAAAGCCGTACGTAATCCCTTTCGTAACGGGTATGGGCATCGGCCCGCATGACGATTTCACCTTCGGCCTGTGCGATGCCGATATTGAGAGCGGAAGGAATAATCCGCCGCGGATTCGGCAGAAGCTTTATCCGCGGGTGCAGGGTTGATAATTCCTGCACCTGCTGGGCGGTCCTGTCTTCGCTCATCCCATCGATAACCACGATTTCCAGCAGGTCGGCGGGATAGTCCTGCTCCAGGAGGGAAGACAGGCACTCCCGGATGTGCTCTTCTTCGTTTCGGGCCGGAATGACGATCGTTACCCGTGGAAAGTTCGAGTGCTTCGGTGTCATGGAATCCTCCAATGGTTCAAGATATCGATGGAACATCCGAGTTGCGATGATTGCTGAAGGCGGCTCGATGAGGCGGGGCTTACTCAGGAATTGTGGAGCAGGGTTTTTACGGCCCGGTTTCTGGCTTCGGTTTCCTTTGAATCTATCGGTCCGTAAAGAAACGAGTGGGAAAATATGTCAAGCAGTTCCCTGATGTTCTTGCTGCGGTCGAAAAATTGGTGGACGGTTCGGTGTCCCGCCTCCCCGAGGCGGCTCCGGAGCTTTTCATCTTGGATGAGGGCGGTCAGATGCAGGGCCAGGGCTTCCGGATCTTTCTGAGGTGCCAGCAACCCGTTTTGATTATGCCTGATCAGCTCCGGGATGGCCGCGATTTCCGAGGAAAGCGTTGGAATTTCCATCGCCATCGCTTCCACCAGAACATTGGGGATGCCGTCCTTCTGGACCCCCTCGCCGCGGCTCATCTTGCATTCCAGGATCTTTAGTCGGCCGAGATCCACATTTTTTCTAAAAAACCGAAGTCTCTGAATCATGCAGGGCAGAACGAAGATATCCGCAACGCCATAGTATTTCTCGATCAGTTCTTCCTGCGTGACGGCTCCCGGGAGCGCGACCTGGTCCTGCAGTTTCAATGTTCGAACCATTTTTTCCAAGAGGGGCCGCTGCGGCCCCTCCCCGACGATAAAGCAGAAAAAATCCAGATTTCTTTTCTTCAGGATGGCCAAAGCCTGCAGCAGATAGGGAAAGCCCTTGCGCTCGTGCAGGTCTGCGCACGATACGATGATAGGTCGCGACCCGCTGTGCGGCCGACGGAATTCGGGGCGGAATTTCTGAAGGTTTGAGCCGTGGTAGTTCACTCTGATTTTATCCAAATGCTCGGCCGGAAGGAAGGAGCGGACAAATTTGAGGGCATCGACGGTACAGGTCAGGACAAAGAGGGCGTGTTTGACTTTTTCGGCCACCAGGGTTTTGATCATGCTCATGTCGCAGGCATGAGAAGTGAAGCTGAAGGAAAGTCCGGTAAGCCGTGAGACGGCCAACGCGACGGTAGTGGGATAGCCGGACCAGTGCGCGTGGATGTGATCGATGTCCGAATTTTGCAGCAATTCCGCCAGATGGGCCGCTTGAGGGAAGAGATAAAAGGTTTTTACCAGATGAAGCGGATTGGAAGCGGTGTGGTACATCAAATAAAGCAGCACGCGGATATAACGGATCGGGTGTCTGATGAACCACCGGGCATTCGATTTCAAACAGACGGTGGAAAGGGATGAGGGAAGATAAACGGTCTTTTCCATCAAATCGACAGATTCGGTGTGAAGCGTCTTGTCAAAGGGCGGCCTCAGCGAGTAGATTCTGCTTCCGGAAAAATGAGAGATCAAGAGCTTGATTTCTCCGGCCACAAACGTTTCGGTAAGCGTCGGAAAGGTGGACATGATGAAGGCAATGCGTCGCATAACTTTATTGTCTCGTGTGAAATTTGATTTAAAAGATGAACGTCCAACATCGAACAGCGAACGTCCAACATCGAATGAAACGCTGAACCTCTGAACCCTGAACGCTGGACCCTGAACCTCTGATTAGTAGACGTTTTTGAAGACCTGCTGAAACGCCGTTTGGACATTTTCTATCCAATCACAGGCTCCTGAGACCTTGGCCATGAAAACAGGCAAGGTGTCCGCACGTCCGATACCGATGCGCTTTAGCTCATAAGGATTCTGTCCGAAACCGTTGCGACCGAAAATCGAAGTGCAGGCCATCTGATAGCCGCAGCGAATCAGTATTTGTTCGGTTTTGCAGTTGAGATCCCCATATCGGCGAATTCCGCCCGGATATGCGAAACAGTCGACAACCTGTCCAAGCCGTTTTTCCAAGGCTGCTTTCGACGCCGCCAGCTCATATTCGATTTTTTCCGGAGGCAGCGTCCCGAGGTGAGGATA
>QZKK01000084.1 GCA_003599475.1 Desulfobacteraceae bacterium | reverse complement strand
CCTGGCCGACCCGGAGGCCTTCATGACCGCCCTCTCCTATTTAAAGGCACTCGATGCCCCCGCATCCCCGTTTCTACCGAGCACATGGGCGTTTGACAGTCTGAAAGCATCCCTGTCCGGAGATTTCGTTTCCTCCCTCTATCATGGATTCATGTCCTTCTGCTTTGCCATGACCCTCGTCTGTGCGGTTATCCTTTTGGCGGAAAAAATCTACTTTAGGGGCATGTCGAAATCGCAGACGGCTTCCGTACGAATGAAAAGAACGCGGTCGAACCGGATCCGGGCGAAGCAGGCCGGATCGAATCCGATCCGATCTCCCCGTGGCATCGAAAAGCTCTTCCACCGGGGGCCCGCCCGGGCATTTGCCGTAAAGGAGATAAGAACCTTCCTGCGGGATCAAACCCAATGGTCCCAGCTTTTCCTGATTGCAGCCCTTTTTTTTATTTATATTTACAATATCAAAGTGCTTCCCATCGAAAGGGCACCCATTCGGACGGTCTATCTGCAGAACCTGATTTCTTTTCTAAACATCGGACTGGCCGCATTCGTTTTGTCCGCGATGGCGGCACGATTTGCGTTTCCGGCGGTGGCGATGGAGGGGGAAGCCTTCTGGATCGTGCGAGCGGCCCCGGTCTCATTGAAAACTTTTCTTCTGATCAAGTTTTTGATCTACTTTTTGCCATCTCTCGTCTTAACCGAATGCCTCATCATCGCCACCAATCTACTGCTTCGCGTCACACTGCCGATGATGATTCTATCGACGGCAACCATCTTGTTCCTGGTTCCCGGGGTAATCGCTCTTGCCGTCGGAATCGGAGCCGTTTATCCCGATTTCCGATCCGAAAACCCGGCCCAGGCCGTTACCGGTTACGGAGGGCTGCTGTATATGCTGCTTGCTGCAGGATTGATCGTCATCGTCATCGTTTCAGAGGCCTATCCGGTTTACAACCTCGTTGCCGCAGGCATACAGAAGCGGAATCCGGCGCCACACGAATGGGCATGGGCCTTCATCGGATTCTCATGCGCAGCGGCGGCGTGCCTTTCGGCAACCTATTTTCCGCTCGCCATCGGGTACAAACGCCTGTTGAGAGAAGGCAAAGAGCAGGCGGCAGAGGACATGGAGTAGAAGGAAAGATGGAAAGATGGAAAGAGGGAGAGAGGGAGAAATCACAAATTCCAAGCATCAAATTTCAAACAATAAGACGAAATAATCAATTGAAGAAATATTCAAATAAACCAAACCAAACGAAAATCCTGTTAACTGATTATTGATGAACTCGTAAAAAGTCCAAAACGCGTCACTCCGGCGAAAGCCGGAGTCCAGAAGCTATTGAAAACACTGGATTCCGGCTTTCGCCGGAATGACGATAAAAGCGAATTCTCGACTTTTTGCGAGAACATCATTATTGGGTTTTTGAATATTGAATATTGTTTGGAATTTGATGCTTGTGATTTGGAATTTAATCTTGTGTCTTCCGTACAACGACTTCAACGTGCAACGACTTCAACGTGCAACGATTCCCTTCAGACAGCGGCATATTCCTTGCATCCTCTCGTGGAAAAAAATTTTAGAAAACTGCAGTCAAAGCATCGGAGCGCGCAACGATGGAGGGGGTCATCAAACAGGTCAGCGGCAGCCTGGAAAGGATCGCCATGCACCTGGTCACCCTGGAAGAAGGGAACATCCCGGCGATGGGACTGCTGCTGAATGACTTGTCGGTTTTTGAAAAGGAGGCGGATGCGCTCGGAAATTTGACGGTGTCCAGGATCTGCGGGGGGCTCAGAAGCTACCTGGAACGGCTCGTTTTAGGGGCTGTGACCGATTTGAACCCCTTGGAGGAAGGGGTTTCGATGCTCCAGGAGATGCTCCGGTGCCTGGCCGTCAAAGAACCGCCCCGTTCCGACCCGAAGCCGATTCTGGAAAAGCTTGCGGGCCCGGAAACGACGGAAGCGGTCGGGCGCAAGGAAGAAGCCTCCCGCGAAGACATCGAAACTCTCAGGGACTTCGTGGTCGAATCGTTTGACAATCTGAACAGGATCGAACTCAACCTCCTTGACCTTGAGCAGGATCCCCAGAATCGGGAGACCATTCATTCCATCTTCAGGGCGTTCCACACCATCAAGGGAGTCTCCGGCTTTTTAAACCTCCGGAAGATAAACCGTCTCTCCCATGCCACCGAAAATCTTCTCGATTCCGTGCGGGAGGGGGAAATTCGGATAAACGACCGGATCACCGACGTCATTCTCGAATCGGTAGACACGTTCAAACGGCTGATCGACTGTGTGGAGCTGGCGATCGGTTCCGGGGGGACGGATTTTGAGGGTCATGTAGCCGTCGATTCCCTCATCGAAAGCATCGAAGAAGTTCTGCGTCATGAAAAGTCTGAAAACAGGCGGCTTGGAGAGATGCTCGTCGAAGAAGGCCTCCTCGATGAAGGAAATCTGCAAAGAGGGCTCGAGAGCCAGAAAGGGGAGCCGGAAAAAAGACTCGGCAGCATTCTGGTGGACCAGAAGCTTGCGAAAACAAAGGACGTCATCAGAGCGCTGCGCGATCAAAAACAGGGAGGCCGCTCCTCCGATTTTCAGGTCAAAGTCGACACCCTGAAGCTGGACAGCCTGGTGGATTTGACCGGAGAACTGGTGATCTCCCATTCCATGCTGCGGCAAAGCAGTGTTTTGACCACGATCACGGATCACCCGTTCATCCGGAATCTCGGCCGCATCACCCAGATCGTCTCCAGCCTGCAAAAGACCGCCATGTCCTTGCGCATGGTTCCCATCCGAAGCACATTCCAAAAGATGCTGCGCTTGATCCGGGATCTTGCCAAGAACTCCGGCAAAAGAATCCGGTTGGAAATGTCCGGAGAAGAGACCGAAATCGATCGAAATCTGGTCGAAGAACTCTATGAGCCGCTGGTCCACATGATTCGCAATTCCGTCGATCATGGGATTGAAACCCCAGAGGAGCGAAAAGCAGCGGGCAAACCCGAACAGGGAGCCGTTCGACTCCGGGCTTATCACAGCGGCGGGCATATCGTGATCGAAATCTCCGATGACGGCCGGGGAATCGATCGGCAGCGGGTGCTTCAAAAGGCGTTTGCGGCCGGCCTGGTTAAAAAGGAGGTCGATCTGACCGAAGCGGAAATCTTCAATCTGATCTTTCAACCCGGACTCTCGACGGCAGCGGAAATAACCGATCTATCCGGCCGGGGAGTCGGAATGGACGTTGTAAAGAGACGAATCGAGAAGCTTCGGGGGCGCATCGGCATTCATTCGGTTTCAGGACAAGGGTGCAGAATGATCATCACCCTGCCCCTGACACTTGCCATCATCGACGGCATGCGGGTCAGGGTCGGACAGGAGAGATATATCATACCCACTCTTTCGATCGTAGAATCCTTTCAGCCGGAGAGAAAGGACTATCACACGGTCCATGGAAGGGGGGAACTGATCATGGCTCGGGGGAGCCTGATTCCCCTGATCCGGCTCGACCGTTTGTTCGGGGTTAAAAGCGACCTGAGCTCCCCGTGGGAGGGACTTGTCGCCGTGGTCGAAAACAACGGACAAAGAGCGGGGCTGCTGCTGGACGAGCTGCTCGGGCAGGAGGAAATCGTCATCAAAAGCCTGGGAGAGACCATGAAGGGAATCGAGGGGGTCGCAGGAGGTGCCATCCTGGGAGATGGAAGGATCGGGTTGATCTTGGACATCGCGGGGCTTCTGGATCGGTCAAGGTCGGAGTAAACCGGTGGTTATCGTCGTGGGCATGTCGGACATGAAGATCAGCAAAGACCCGGGAGATATTCTGGTCACCTATTCTCTCGGATCGTGCGTCGGGGTCACGGCATACGATCCTGCGGCAAAAGTGGGCGGTTTGCTGCATCTGATGCTCCCGGATTCCTCGTTGAACAGCGGAAAGGCGCAGAGCAATCCTTTCGTCTTTGCCGATACCGGCGTTCCTGCGATGATTCGTGCCCTCACGAAATCGGGTGCACTCAAGAACCGGATGAAAATCGTGGTCGCCGGCGGGGCTCAGATCCTGGATCCGGCGGGACCGTTTAAGATCGGCCGAAGAAATTTCGGAGCGACTCGAGAGTGTCTCAAAAAACTGCACCTTTTTGCCGATTATGAAGAGGTTGGCGGTCATGTGGATCGAACCTTAAGGCTGATCATGGAAACCGGCTCGACGCTCATCCAGACCTCGATGGAAAAATTTCAGGTTTGAGCGGAAAAGGACCTCAAGTGAGCAAAACAAAAGTCCTCATCGTCGACGATTCGGCCGTCGTTCGAAAAGTGTTTTCCGACGAGCTGTCAAAGGATCCTCGAATCGAGGTGATCGGAACGGCCCCCGATCCCTATGTCGCAAGGGACAAGATCATTCGCCTGAAACCCGATGTGATCACCCTGGATATCGAAATGCCTCGAATGGACGGGCTCACTTTTCTGAAGAGACTGATGCGGTATTATCCGATCCCCGTGATCATCATCAGCTCCCTGACTGCAAAAGGGAGCAGGCTCGCACTGGAGGCGCTCTCTTTCGGTGCGGTGGATGTCGTTTCGAAGCCGTCTGCATCCCATTCGGTGAAGGATCTGCGGGTCGAGCTGACCGAAAGGATCCATGCCGCCGCCGTTGCGAACCTCAATACGCGGTCTTTCCAAAACCCCGATCATAGCGGATCGCATTTGAATGCGGCTGCCGCAGCCGATAAAATCGTCGCCGTCGGTGCATCTACAGGCGGAACTGAGGCCATCCATACCGTTCTCTCCCAAATGCCTGCCGATGGGCCCGGAATCGTCGTCGTCCAGCATATGCCTGCCTGCTTTACGTTCTCTTTTGCCGAGAGGCTGGACAAATTCTGTGCCATTGCGGTGCGTGAAGCCCAAGACGGCGAGCCGCTCGATTCCGGCACGGCTCTCATCGCCCCGGGAGGTTACCATCTGCTGCTGAAAAAAATTTCAGGCCGCTACCGGGTTCAAGTCAAAAAGGGTCCGCAGGTTCATCACCAACGCCCCTCCGTAGATGTGCTGTTCAACTCGGTTGCAGAGACTGCAGGCGAAAATGCCGTGGGAATCCTGCTGACCGGAATGGGAGCCGATGGAGCCGAAGGGCTTCTGCAAATGAAAGAATCCGGCGCCATGACCATCGCTCAGGATGAAGAAAGCTGTGTTGTTTTCGGCATGCCCAAAGAGGCGATCGCCATTGGAGCCGCAAAGATGGTTGCCGGCCTGGATGAGATCGGGCGCAAAGCGCTGGAGAGCCTGATATGAATGAGAAGTTGTTGATCGTAGAGGATGAATCGGACATCCGGGAGATGTTGAGCAGCATTTTGAAACAGGAGGGTTTCCGGGTGAGGGCGGCGCCCGGAGGCTATGAAGCGATCGAGATCTTCAAGTCCGAACCGTTCGATGCGGTGATCACCGATATGCGGATGCCCGGCATCGACGGGTTGACGGTCATGAGGCGGCTGAAGGAAATCGATGAAGATGTCGAAGTCATCATCCTGACCGCCTTTGCCGCCCTGGACAACGTGATCGAAGCTTTCCGAAACAAGGGGGCTTTCGATTATCTGACAAAACCGCTTGGCGATATCAATGAGCTGCTCATTGCCGTCAGCCAGGCGCTGGAAAGCCGCAGGCTCAAGGAGGAGAATAAGATCCTGATCCGTCAGCTCAGGGATTCGAAGCTCGATCTGGAAAATCGGGTGGAAGCACGCACCATCGAGCTGACGCAAGCCAACCGGAGGCTCGAGTCCGAACTCCTCAGCCGGAAAAAGATCGAATCCGCGCTGAAACAGGCGCACGACAACCTTGAGATGCGGGTGAAGGAAAGGACGGCCGAACTGCTTGCGGCCAATGAGCAGCTTCAGATTGAAATTGAAGAACGCCGGCGCGTGGAAGATCAGATTCTAAAAGGCAAAAAGCTTCTCCAATCGGTTTTCGACGGCATCTCCGACCCCCTGATGATGCTGGATGCGTCCGTCACCGTAAGAATGTTGAACAGAGCCGCCGCGGAATACTTCGGTGCCGATTCTCAAGACGCGGTGGGCAGGCGCTGCTTCACTGCGCTTTGCGGGCAGCCTGCGCCCTGTGATTCATGCCCGATCCCGAAGGCCATAAAAAAGGGGGCTGCGGCCTCCTATGAAAGGAAAGGCCTGATAGCGCCGAACCGGCTCGAACAGGTGGTGATTTACCCCCTGCATGAAGAATCTGTGAAAGGCCGAAGCGCAATCATCCGGATCAGCGACATCACCGATGCCAAATTGATGGAGCGTCAATTGATGCAGAACGAAAAACTGGTGTCACTCGGCTTGCTGGTTTCCGGTATCTCCCATGAAATCAACAACCCGAACAACTTTATCTCCTTCAACATCCCGATCCTCAGGGATTATTTAGGCGGGATGATTCCCATTCTGGAAGATCATGCCAAGCGGCATCCGGATTTCGAGATTTTCGGAATGCCCTACGATGAATTCCGCCAGGACCTGTTTAAGCTTATCGAAAACATCGAACACGGCTCCAGCCGGATCAACGCAACGGTGTCCAGATTGAGAGAATTTTCACGAAGGAGGGACCATTCCCAAAAGCAGCAGATCGATTTAGCATCGGTCATCGAAAAGGGAATCGCCCTCTGCCGGAGCCAAATCGAAAAAGTGACGCATTCATTTGAGGTGAAAATCCCGGATCGGCTGCCGCCTGTCTACGCCGACCCGGAAGTCATCGAACAGGTGACCGTCAATTTGCTCATCAACGCCGCACAAGCCCTGGACAAGGCGGCGTCCTGGATCCGGCTGGAAGTGACGGTAGAAGGCAGGAGGCAGGATCGGATCATCATCGAAGTCGGGGACAACGGCTGCGGGATGGACGAATCCATAATCGAAAAAATTTTCGATCCGTTTTTTTCCACCAAGGGAACCGGCGAGGGCAACACGGGTCTCGGGCTCTATATTTGTCAAACCCGGCTGGAGGCGATCGGCGGTCGGATCGAAGTGAAAAGCCGGCCGGGCATCGGCAGCACGTTTCGGGTCTATTTGAGTGTTTCCCGCTGAGGCGGGATTCAGAGTTCAGTGCTCAGGAACAAAGAGATGAACGTCGAACACCCGCCTGCCATAGCCATCGGAGCTTCCGGGAAAAATAACGCACCAATGACGCGGTTGCTTATATCATAGCGGACGCACATGGGCATCGGCGGGCAGGTCGAACGTTCAACATCGAATTAAGGAACAAAATCAAATATAGCCATTTGAGGAAAGTTTCTCGATCAAAAGATACGCTTCGGCGGCCAGAGGCATAGATGAACCCTGAACGCTGAACGCTCTCACAGGAGGTTCCGATGTACGACAGCATCTTGATCGTGGATGATGAGGAGGATTTTCTTCAAAGCGCAAAGCGAGCCTTGATGATTGCCGGCTTTAAAAGAATCGTAATGGAAAAAGATCCCGTGAAAGCGGCTGCCCTGTTTCACCGGGGCGAAGGCTCCGATGTCGCCCTGATCGATATCACCATGCCGGGAATGAGCGGCGTGCAACTCCTGGAGCTGATCAAAAACACGAGTCCGAACACCGAATGCATCATGATCACCGCCCGCAACGAAGCCAGGCTCGCAGTCGAATGCATGACCAAAGGGGCCTACGACTACCAGGTCAAACCCATCTCCAGGGATGAGCTCATCCCGGCAATCCGGCGGGCTTTGGAACGGAAACGACTGCTGGATGTTTTAAACATCGAAAAGGAAAAAGGGATTATCCGCCTGAACTGCCCTGAAGCCTTCAAACCGATTGTTACACAATCCGCCCGGCTGCTGCGGGTGCTGAAGGAAGCCGAACTGCATGCAGGAAGCGACGTGCCGGTGCTCATCACGGGTGAAAGCGGAACAGGGAAGGAACTGCTCGCCCGTGCCATCCATCTGGCAAGTTCAAGGGCCGAAAGCACTTTCACTCCCGTCAATATGGCGTCGTTGACCGGTACGCTTTTCGACGCCGAATTTTTCGGCCACACCCGGGGGGCTTTCACCGGGGCCGACAGGGACCGTTCCGGTTATCTGGAGCATGCAAACCATGGAACGCTTTTTCTCGATGAAATCGGTACCATCCCCATCGAGCTCCAGGGGAAGCTGCTGCGGGTCCTGCAGGAAGGAGAATATATCAAGCTTGGTACCAGCCAGCCTAAAAAGGCGGACATCCGCTTCATCGCTGCGACCAACGAAGATCTGGACAAACTCATGGCCGGTGACGCCTTCCGAAAAGACCTCTACTATCGATTGAAGGGAGCCTGGATTCATCTGATGCCGCTTCGTGAACGAAAAGAGGATATCCCGCTGCTGGCCCGTCATTTTTTAGAGCAAATCAAAAAATCAGGTCGAATCCCCACGGTTCCACAAGAGACGCTTTCGATCCTCGGCGATTACGAATTCCCCGGGAATGTGCGGGAACTGAAATCGATCATCCAATCCTCCCTCAATCTGGCCCAGGATCGACCCATCACCCCGGAGTTTTTGCCGACCTACCTGAGGAACATCAAACCGCAGAATCAAACGGTGCAGGAAACCCCTTCAGGACCGATTTGTCCTTTGACGACCGTGGAAAAGCAACACATTCTCAATGTCTACCGAAAGCTCAATGAGAACAAGGCCAAAACGGCAAAATGTCTCGGAATCGGCCTGAACACGCTGAGGCGGAAACTCGAACAGTACGGTATTTAATCCTGAAGTAAGCAGAAAAAATGAGCATACCCAAAGAGCCGATGGAAACGGATTCCCTATGCCCTCTGCTCTTTGCTCTTTGCGATTGTAATCTGCCCTATATCTGTGGAAATCCGAAAACGATCGGAAGATACCGTCAGGAGATCAATTTCCTGAATTTTCGAATGGTCTCGGCATAGTCGGCGCTTCCAAGAATGGCCGATCCCGAAACGAATACGTTTGCCCCTGCAAGCGAAACCTCCCGAATGGTATCCTGGTTGATACCGCCGTCGACTTCGATCAGGGTGGAAAGGTCGAGTTCATCGATCAGCATCTTCATGGAGCGAATCTTACGGATGCTGTTGGGGATGAACCGTTGACCGCCGAACCCCGGGTTGACGCTCATGATGAGGATGAAATAGACGTATTCCAGGATGAAGCGCACATCCTCGACCGGAGTCGAAGGATTCAACACCACCCCGGCCTGGAGACCGGCTTCCCGGATCATCTGAACCGTTCGATTCAGATGGACACAGGCCTCCACCTGCACCGATATCAGGGAAGCTCCGGCATCCTTGAAGTCTGAAACGAATCTTTCCGGATTTTCGATCATCAGGTGTACGTCGATCGGAAGTGCGGTCCTCCGCCGGATTGCTTCCACGACCAGGGGTCCCATGGTGATGTTCGGCACGAAGTGGCCATCCATGACATCCACATGGATCCAGTCGGCACCGGCCTTTTCCAGGATCTCTATTTCCTCTCCCAGCTTCGAGAAATCGGCAGACAAAACGGAAGGTGCAATCAGTTTCATTTTCATTCCTCTATACCTTGAGCGTGGAACGTGGAACGTGGAACGATTTCAAACGTCCTTTCCCATTCCGCGGATGACGCTGAAAAGACAGGTTGTTCATCTTCATAGAGAAGAAAGCTTGCATTGGGCCTCTGAGGGATGAGATGCCAGATTTCCCCTCCCGGCTCCAAAAAACCATCGAAGAGATCGGCCGTTCCCCCGAATCCGCTGAAGAGCAGTCGAATGCGGCGTTTGAGAAATCCGTCTGCCGTCCGGTACCGGAAAAGAAACGCACCGGAAAGGTCGACCGATTCGGATCCTGCTTCAGAAAAGCGCCGGTTGACGGCCACTTCCACGCGATACCCTTCGGTTACCGGGTGTCCGGAAGGAGGTGTCTGAGAAACGACGCTGTCAAGGGGCAGGTTGGCACGTGAAACCGGCTCAACGGTTCCCAGCCGAAGCTTCATGCTCTCAAAGAGGAGGAGCGTTTCACCCAGCGTGCGGCCGTAGAGTTCGGGCATCTTGTATTCCCGGGGCCGCGGACCGCTGCTGACGAGCAGGTCGACGCGGCTCCCTCGAGAGACCATTTGCCCCGGAACCGGCGTGTGTGCGATGATTTCATCCTTTCGGGAGCTCAGAGAAAAGGTGTTCGAGTGGGATCCCGCTGCCAGCCCTTTTTCCGCGAGAATGATGCCGGCCTGTGAAATCGAGACTCCCTTCAGATTCGGCATCGGAACGGACTGGGGCCCCCGGGATATCACGATTCGAATATCGCGGTCTATCTTGATTTCGTCGCCCGGTTTTGGATCCTGGAATATCACATGGTTGGCCGGAATCGCAGGGCTGTACTCCGCCCCGCCCACCTTCGTGTTGAGGCCAAGATCGGTCAGCGACTGGAGGACATACACGACGTCTTTTCCGATAAGATCCGGAACGACGACCGTCTCTTCCTGACGGATCAGAAGCGTCAGCGTCAGATAGGCGCTGGCACCTGAAACGACGGCCAGCGCAAGGATCAGGGAGCTTATGCGGGCGATTCGGGAAATCATATACGCACTACTTCGAAGCGACCCGGAGAACCTCTTCCAGGGTGGTGACGCCTTGGAGCACCTTCTGGATGCCGTCCTGGTAGAGCGTGACCATCCCCTGCCGAATCGCTTCCTTCTTGATCCGGTTGGAGTCGAAGGTCTTGAGAATCAATCCCTTGAGATCGTCTGTGAGCACCATCATTTCAAACACTGCGATTCTTCCCCTGTACCCGGTTTGAAAACAGTTCTCACAACCGTTTGCACGGTAGATCGTATGCCCCATCAAATTCTCCTGCGCAAGCCCGATATGCTCGATGACGGAACTGTCCGGCTGGAAGGGTTCTTTGCACTGCGGGCACAAAACGCGCACGAGCCGCTGCGCGATCACTGCAATCACCGAAGAAGAGATCAAAAACGGTTCGACGCCGATGTCGACGATCCGGGTAACGGCGCTGGCGGAATCGTTGGTGTGAAGAGTGGAAAAAACCAGGTGTCCGGTCAAAGCGGATTGAACGGCGATGTCGGCGGTTTCCTTGTCCCGTATCTCTCCGATCAGCAACACGTCCGGGTCCTGACGCACAATGGAGCGAAGCCCCCTGGCAAAGGTCAGGTCGATTTTCGGGTTGACTTGGATCTGGCTGATGCCTTCGAGCTGATACTCGATCGGATCTTCGATGGTGATGATATTGATGTCCGGTTTGTTGATGGCGGATAGAATCGCGTAAAGGCTGGTCGTCTTCCCGCTGCCGGTCGGCCCTGTGACAAGAATGATGCCGTTTGGCCTGCGGATGAGCTGATTCAACAGGTCGAGCTTGTCATTGGACAGCCCCAGATCGGTCAGGCTGAGGAGCGTGCTCGTCTTGTTGAGGAGTCGGAGCACCGCCCGCTCCCCGAAAGAAGTGGGGATGGTGGAAACCCGGACATCGATATCCTGGTCTCCGATCCGAACATCGATTCGACCGTCCTGGGGAAGCCGCTTTTCGGCGATATTCATCTTGGCCATGACCTTGATCCGGGAAATGAGTGCGGGCAGGATCCACTTTGGGGGCGACAGCAGGTCATAGAGGATTCCGTCGACCCGGTACCGCACCTTGAAGCTGTTCTGATAGGCTTCGACGTGAATATCGCTTGCACGGGCCTTGGCGGACTGAGAGATGATGTGGTTGACCAGCCGGATGATCGGCGCATCGCTCGTATCGTCTAAAAGATCGGCCGTGTCCTCTATCTGGTTTAGGATCTCCTGGCCGCTTTCCTCGATGTTTTGAACCAGCGCTTCTGCGGAATCCCTGCTGAAATCGTAGGACATGTTGATGAAGGAAAGGATCGCCTCCCGCGTGGACAGCACAAGCTGATAGGATTGAAGCCCGAGTATCTTCGCCAAGTCGTCGAGCGGCTGGAACTGGGTCGGATCGTTGACGGCGATGATGCAATCGCAGAGCTCCCCGCCGTTTCCACCCGGGGCAGGAGATGCGGGAAGCAGCCGCTCGAGTGCCGGATTTCGCCCCTGGCAGATCAAAGGCGCCATGAAGTATTTTTTCAGAAACTGGATGGGCACCAGCCGGGTGTAGTCGTTTCCGATTTTTTCGAGCGGAAGCTCCGGAAGAAACGGGATGCAGAACTGTCTGCTGTAGGCCTTCAGCAGTTGGATTTCCGTGACGGCCTTGCTCCGGGTCAAAACATCGCTCAATCGTGAGCCGTCTTCCTTTTGTATCCGAAGCGCCTCCTGCAGGGCTTCTTCGGCCACTCCCTCGATTGTCATGAGGATGTCGATGAGCGTCTGTCCCATTTCGATTCCGCCTTTTCTCATCGCACCGGGTTCGGCGGCACCGGGATCCCCTCGTCGGGAGCCCAGAAATTTTTATCGTACATTTTAATGCGCCCTTCCCTCAGTTCTTCGATCTCCTTTCTTTTTTCACCGTACACGGATCCTGCGTCCTCCCGGTTCTTGATCACCCGGGGAGTCAGAAAAACGTACAGATTGGTTCGTTGGCTGGATCTGTTCCTTGTCTTGAACAGGAGCCCCAGATTGGGAATATCTCCCAGGCAGGGAACACCGGCATCCCTTTGCGTGAAGGTTTCGTCGATGAGCCCGCCGATGACAACCGTGTCGGTATCCTCCACAATCACGGTGGTATCGATGGCCCGCTTCAGCGTCGTGGGTCGGAAATCGGAATTTTCCGGATCGTCGGTCAAGGCGGTGAGCTCCTGTGAAATATTGAGTCTTACCAGCCGGTCTTTGCTGATCTGCGGCGTGATCTTCAACGTAAGCCCGACATCCCGATATTCGAAGGAGCTGAACGTTTCCGCCGTTCCGCTGATCTGGGTCGATTTCGTCCGGAAGGGGACGTTTCGCCCGACTACGATCCGCGCCTCTTCATTATCGGTTGTAAGGACCTGAGGAGTCGACAGGATGTGGACATCCCTGTCCGATTGAAAAGCCGATGCGACGGCTGCAAGGTTGGGGACGGTAATGGTACCTGCCTGGGTAACGATATCGATGGCGCCGCTGATCACCCCGAGTGCGAAGCCGCCAGCACCCGGTTCGGCAATCGATTCCTCGCCGATCGCGTCGTTGCCGCCGCTGAAGGATCCGCCGAAAACACCGGAATCGCTCTGGATATTTGTTTCTCCAAGCGCCCGCCATCGAACCCCGATTTCAAACCCCTTGTCGATATCCACTTCCAGGATCAAAGATTCGATATAGACCATCGACCGGGGGATATCGAGCTTCCGGATGATTTCCTCGATCACGGCATAGTCTTCCTTTTCTGCCGTAATGATCAGGCTGTTGGTGGCTTTGTCCGCAGCCATGCGTACGGTGCCGGAGACCACAGGCGTCTTACCCGGCTCCGCCTTGGCCTCTCCCTGCTTGGACGGCAGATCCTGCAGCACCTTCACAAGCTCTTCGGCCTTGGCGTATTCAAGATAACGGACGCGGATCCTGTCCTCACCGCGCGGCGTCTGCTGATCGATCAGCTCGACAAACTGCTTGATTCGTCCCGTGTTGTGTTCGCTGGCCAGCAGCACCAGGGAATTGGTCCGCTCGTCGGCCACAAACTGCATCTGGGCATCCACCTCCCCCTTTTGCTGCGGCGCTCGCTTCGTCCTGAAAACTGTTTCCAGAAGCGTTACGACCTTCTTTGCATCGGCATGCTTCAAGGAAATCAGGGAGAGCTCCAGACCGATGCCGGGGACGTCGATTCTGTTCAGAATTCCCAGCAGCCGCTGGATGTTGGATTGAACGCCGGTGATGATCAGGGTGTTGGTGGGGGTGTAGGCGAGAACGACACTGTTTCTGGACACCAGCGGCGCAAAAAGCTTGCTGATATCCTGGGCGTCTGCATACTTCAGCGGAATGAGCTGCGTAATCACCTTGTCTTCCGGGGAAAGGGCCGCTTCCTGATAGATCAGGTCGACATTTTTGCTTCGAGCATCCGGCGAGGGGATGATTTTGAAGACATCTCCGCTTTGAACTGCGGCAAACCCATGGACGTCGAGAACCGACTCGAACACTTTGAATGCTTCCTCGACGGAGATTCTTCCCGGCGAAATGATGGTCACCTGCCCCTTGACGCGGGGATCCACGATGAAATTTCTCCCGGTCAGTTCGCTGATAAATTTGATGAATACCGTAATATCCACATTATTGAAATCGATGGTTACAAATCTTTCAGACGGAGGCGCTGCAGGCGGAGCCCCCTCCTGTGCCGGAAGAGAAGCCGCTGAAACAAGCAACAAAGCAAAAACGATAAACAGTCTCATGTATTTACCCATCACTGGATATTGTAATCCATCATCCGCAACTGCCCTCTTCTCCGGATTTGAAGCTTTGCGGAAGAGGTCGATTTCAAATCCTGATAAAATCGAAGCGCATCATCGACGGATCGGATATCGCCTTCATTGATCCCGACGAGGATGTCTCCGTTGTTCAATCCCATTTTTCTGAAAATCGATTCCGGCCGGATTCCGGTCAGCATGAGTCCGTCCGGCTTGCCGTCTCTGAAATGCGGCCTGATTCTCGCCTGCTTCATCAGATCGCTGATGTTTTGAAGCGAATCGACGAGCTGATCGCGATGCAGAACGATTTTTTGGGTTTCAGGTCCACCGGATTCTGCACCGACAGGAGCCGATGCACGGAGTTGTTGTCTGCCGGTGCGTTGAGCTTCCCGGCTTTCGATGCTGAGAATTTCATCCATGCCGCCTACGGTAAGGACGACTTTTTCTCTGAGAATCGTTTTGACGGATGCATTCTGAATCGCATCCCCTGCCCGGAACAAGCCCTGTTCTTTATTTTCAGGATCCTCGATGACCGCAAAAGCCTTTCCGCTGTCATCGAGTGCAGTCCCCCAAAGCTTGAGTTTCAACGAAGTCTGTTTCAAATTCTCGATGGCCTGCGGTTTAACTGCAATCGGTTCGATTGCCGGCTGCTTTCTTACCTTAAAAAGATTTCGATCCAAGATGGCGCTGTAATGTGAAAACTGCGGGGGTTTTTTAGGTTCCCACGAGGAAGATTGACTCCAGTCGTTCTTTTCCGGTGAAACCGGATCGAGCTTTGCTTCCAGCACTGTGTAGAAAGCCTGAACCCCCATGTATACGGCTGCAGTGGTAAGCAACAGGTTGAGGATGAGAAAGTATTTTTTCATCTCCATTTACCTTATGAGCCGCCCGGGAAGGAAAAAATCGGATTTTCCAGGGTCCCTTCAATCCTGAAGTCGGAATCTGCAGCCGAAGGATTTCTCTCCGAGAGCATCTGCATGGAAGTCCGGTCCTCGGAGCCGGCCTCGATCCGGCGATCTGTCCGTATCTTTCCATCCAGCTTCAAAAGACTCCTGCCGAAAGGTTCTTTGATGATGACGGTACCCGAGATCGATCCATTGATCTTTGGTCCTTCAAAAATCGTCTCCCTGATCTTGAGCTCTCCTTCCCGGTAGTCCAGATCTGCCATCACCTTCTGAAGAGATATGGATTCGGTCCCTGGGATAGAATCGGTAATAGAATCGGTAATCGAACGGTCATCCGGAATGAAGGAAGAAAAAGCCCCCTTGCACTCCGATATCTTCAGTTTGATGGTTACCGATCCTTTGGCGCCGGACTGGATCCTGCAGTCGCACACCCCGGAAAGCCCGCCGATGTTAAGGTTTTGAAGAAACGGAATCTCTTCGATCTTGACTCCCGTCAAACCGGTATCCACTTGGATTTGATCATTTTTCGCGAAGATGATCGTTCCGTTGAACCGGCCTCCGGAGGTGTTGCCCTGAAAGGCAATCCGTTTCAGCGGTCGAAAGAGCGAATCGAGCCGGGGGTTGACCTGAATCCCATCTGCACGAATCAGTGGAGCATCTTTAAAAAGAAGCTGACTCGAAGCGATTGAAATCCCGGCCGGGAGCATCGGCTGTAAACGGGAAAGAGAAAGCCGGATACCCGGAAAGCTTCTCTCCACCCGGGAGACCACATACTGCTGAACGGCAACGGACGGAAACAAAAGATAGAGAAACAGCCCCACCGCGGAAAGGATGTAGATGAAACAGAGAAAGGTTTTTGTGAATCGCTTCATCGTTTTTATTGTAAAGGACTCTAGACTTGAATCGTTTCGACCTGCAACACGGCATCGATGGTCCCCCCATTGTCCCCTTTTTTGATAAATGATGCTCTTCTGAGGGTGACCATATTCGGAGATGTTTCCATTCCGTACAGGTAACGGGTCAGTTGTTCCAACGTGACGTCCTGCAGCTTCATTTCGACGACGGATATCTTGTAGGGCATATTTTTCTGGGTCGTACTGGACGGCTTCATATAGGCAATGTTGTTCTTGATCCCGGTATCGCCGGCAAGCTTGTCCAGGAAGGCAAAAAGGGTAAAGCCTTCCGGCCTTGCGGCGGTCTGCCGTTTGAATTGCTCGGCGCTTTTTACCAGCGACTGGTAATCGGCTTTAAGCCGCTGAATCTCCTTCAGTGCATCGGTTTTGGTTTGTACGGTTCTCTCCAGCCGGGTTTTTTCATCGAGTACGGGGAATAGAATGAATTGGACGAAGACGATGATTCCAACGAGAATCGAAGCGATAGAGACCGAAATCTTTTCTCGTCTGCTCAGCCTTCGGAGGCTCAGCTTTCCGAATTTTCGAAAATTGATCAGCTTGTGTATCAAAACGTCCCCTTGAGTTTGAATCGAATCCTGTTTTCGCCCCGGTCGGTGTTTGCGGAACTGATTGTGACCGCCTTAAACAGCTTGGCCGATTCCAGCCGGCTTTTGAAATCGTCGACCGCATTGAAATTGTCCGTATTTCCATCGATTAACAGGTTCTCGGGTCCAACGACCAATCGCGTCAGTTCCACATCGACTGCGGCCGGAATCAACCGGCTGAGATCGTTGATCAAATCGATCGTCCGGATCTGTTGACCGGATTCTCCAGGTAAAAAAGCGCTCTTTTTTGCCTCTTCGATTTTGACCTTCATCTGATGCACCGGATCCACGATTCTCTTTACATCCGGGAAAGTGGCCTGGAAAATGGCCGTAATCTCTCTGTCCAGGCGCCGGGCTTCTCGATTGAGCCTGTATGAATCGAAAAAAAGCCCGAATCCGGCGAGGGCAAGTATCAAACCGGACAATACGGCGGCCCGGAACAGGCTCCGGGAGTATTCGCCCCAGAAGGGGGTTTGATCGAAACGGCCGGTTCTGAAGCTGATCCCTTCGATCCTGCCGGATTCCAATACGGCCAGGGAAACGGCCCCGTTTAGCTGTGCAGGGTTCCAGCCGTCGATGAGGGACGGTCTGCATCGGATATCGGTATCCTTGAGAACGTCTATCGGGTGCACGGGAATTCCCAAAGCGTGGCTCATCTCGGCCAGTCTCTTCTCGTTCTCGAAGGCAAAACCGGTCAAAAAGATCGCCTCCGGCTTTGTATCGATCCCGCAGACGGTTCCGATCGCAGGCAGGGTTCTTTCGATCTGCACCCGCAGCGACTGAGCTGTTTCGGAGGTGTCGATCAATACCGGACGAACCAGAAGGATCTTGCCGTCTGCGACCAAAGTAATGGTTGCACTCGCCCGTGCGGCTTCCACCACAAGACCCACGCAAGGGAAATCCGTCCGCCGGGCCGTCACCTCCGCCAGTGCGTATCCCCCGCAAGTCACGCGTTCAGGCTGAAGCCCGAAGTCGGAGAGGATCTTCATATAGCCGTCGAGTTCGGACTTTCCGATCAGCGCAGCCGTCACATGGGACCGCTCCTTCTTCTCTCCGCACTCGTGCGCCTGAAAACCGAATTCGAAATCGCTTATCGCAAGCGCCAGCGTCTGCTCAAGCTCAAACGGAAGGATCTGCTGGATTTTTTTTACGCTCTTAAACGGAACGTTCAAATTGCGGAAAGAGATGCGGTTGGCCGGCAGGGATACGACACAATCGGCTCCGGCTGTTTCCATTTCGCCGGATATGGCCTCCAAGGCGGATTCGATCCCCTCGCCGGACGGAATGAAGGCGTAGGCTTCGATATCCCGGCTTTTTAATCCGCACTTGACCAGGACAGCGGCGACTGCATCCTCTTTGATGTCTATAGCCAGTATTTTTCTCGGCATTTCCCGTAGAGTCCTCCGCCGATAGAGCGAAAGCTCCCATCGGACAAGTGGCTTATATGCTATTCAGTCGCCCAATTCAAGACCCTGCATACCCATTTACCCGTTTTTTTTTGCTGCTCCCGCTGCACCAGGGCCGTTACCTGCACCTTCATACCGTTTATCGAAGCGGAAGCGGTGATGCGGAATAGATCGCTCGAAACGGTGATGAGATCCGGAGAAATCTGAATGCCGTCGAGACCGGGAACCGATTTGTACCATGTCGGTTGGGTAAGATCGTTGAGATAGGTTCCGTCGTCGTTTGCTGCCCGGTATTCATAGACGGCCTCTGCCAGATCCTGGCTTTCCGGAGGAAGCAGCGCGGCGAGCACCGGAAGCGGTGCGGTGTTGATATTGATTTTACCGTCCCAAAGCAGATTTGACGCCGTCGACTGCGAATTAAGCCCGTATTGGGTGATGTGCCGGGAAAGGCCGGGGATATCGTCGAGGCCGTGAAAAAGCGCAGGCGTCACTCCTTTGACGCGCAAGAGCTCACCGGGGTGATGGATCGGTCCATTTCGGCAAAAGGAAGGCGGGTCCAGATTTTCGTAGTAGTCGGATTCCGCTCCGTTTAGCCCGGTTGTCGCTTCATCGTCCCCG
>QZKK01000259.1 GCA_003599475.1 Desulfobacteraceae bacterium | reverse complement strand
TACCAGAGCGGTAAAACGACGATGGCTGCGTTTTCCCGGCCGGCATCGGCAATCGTCTCGTCTCCGAATTTGCGAACCTTCTCCTGCAGGATCATTTGACAAAGACCGCCGCAGCCAACACGGAGGTCCAAAAGTTTCCTTCGCAGCCGAGCGCCGCCTGACTGGTATGCTGGGATTTAACGATCTTTCCGGACATCTGATAGATGTCCCGCCGTTCGTCATAGTCCTTATCCGGATCGAATTCGATTCCCAGGGTCGTGGCCAGCATGGAGGCGGCCAGATCTTCCGCATACTCTCCGGCCTCCTTTTCGGTCATGCCGAACCCATGGTGCTCGGAAAGATATCCGTACCGCCCGTGTTCCGCCGGAAGGGCCAACCCGATGCTGGAGACCAGTCTCCTTCCTGCCTCGCGGCTTTGCTCCCTTGCCAGAACGCAGTGGGTGATCTCACCCGGCTCAAGCCGGGAAAGCCCGGTTTCAATATCGATGATATGGCAGTGGGGAGGGAATATGGATGAAACGCTCACGAGATTCAGGTGGGCGATTTGTGCGTTTCGCAGTGCATTCTCGAAAGAGGCGAGCTTTTCTTTGGCGACGCCGACTCCTTTGGTAAAAAACATGTATCTGGGCACATACATGGTTTGTCCCTCCCTTCTATGTGGGGCTTGAAAGGTGTTCGATCGGGTATGAATGCGTTTAGAGGCGAGAATCACCTTCAAGAAACCTCCCCATGATTTGAATTCGATAAAGTGACGTCGTGCGAGCGCAAGTCCCGCACCGGGCGATGATCGATTTTTCCAGTAAGGTCCTCTAAAATATCAATACCCGCTTATCGCCTTCCTGAGGCAGGCTTTTACGGGTATTCCGTTTGTGAAGCAGACGACCGCCGCCCGCATCCCGCACAGCCGGGAATACGGAAAACAACAGGTTTTCAAGAACCGTCAAACTTAAATCTTTTAATGGTATAACCGGCTCTTGTCAATGAGAAACCCTCAAATCATCTCAAATAATTTCGTCATGGTTCTTTTCAAGGCAAAAAGCGGGGGAAGCGTGAGCAAAGACTTTCAAACTTCCGAGTATCTGAAGGATTTTTGAATGCCTCGGCACGAGATCGTTCGAAAACTTGGAGAGAAACCTGGATTGGATATTTAGGGAAATGAGGCTGCCGGGAGAAAAGCTCTCGCGCAGCCCCATTCATCGAGCCTCGGTTTTGTTCTGATCCCGCCGATCGTACCGGGTCAGTTCGCCTTTCGTGCCTTTTCAAACAGCGGAGTCGCGACCTGATGCAGCTGACGGAAATAGTCTGCGTACTCTTTGCCCACCATCGGCTTGACCGCCAGGCCGACTTTGTCCATCTTTTCGATGTGACCGGGGTCCTTCATCGAATCCATAAAGATTTTTTGAATCTTTTCGACGATCGGGGCGGGAATCCCGGCAGGCCCCATGATGCCGCGGGTGGAGGAGGAAATCACTTTGGGGAATCCAAGCTCTACGGTGGTCGGCACATCCGGAAGGAACTTGGACCGCTCCTTGTCCATCACCGCAAGACCGCGCACCTGACCCGCTTTGACCTTTGTGAACACGCTTCCCACGTTGTCGAAGGCTACATCGACCTGTCCGCCCAGCGTGCCGGTAAACTGCGGGGCTCCGCCGTCGAAATGAACGATCCGAAAACTCACACCGGTCCCTTCCTCCAACATCAGGATCGCCAGATGGTCGTCCCCCATGATTCCGGTGGTGGCGGCTCGGATTTCGCCCGGACGCTTCTTGGCATCGTCGAGAAGATCCTTCAGGGTCTTATAGGGGCTGTCCGCTTTGACCCAGATCAATCCCGGATCCAGAACCTGGTTGATGATCGGAAGAAACGAATCGACGGTGAAGGCCGCCTTCCGTTCCGGATCGAGGATGATGGTGTTTGCCGCCGGCAGGCTGGCAAACCCGATATAGTAGCCGTCCGGCTTCTGGTGCGCCAGCTCGTTCAGACCGACCTGGGAGCCGGCGCCAGCCCGGTTTACCACCACAACCGGCTGGCCCGCCTTTTTTTCGGCGATCGATGCCACGATTCGCGCCCCAATATCGGTGCTTCCTCCCGCCGGCCAGGGGACCATCAGGGTAATCGGCTTTGATGGGAATTCCTCCGCGGCCGGAACCGGCGTATATGAAATCAAAAGGGCTAGAAATACGAACACCCCGGCTTTTAGACACGTTTTCATTTCACCCTCCTGTCGTTTGCGAGTTACTGAGTTATTGAGTTATTTGCTGGATGAATGGCCGGGAACGGATCGATCCCGGTGCATGCAAAACGACCCCTCTTCGTGTAAGCAAGAGATGACCGGTCTGCATTCGCTTATTTTTTGCGCGCGATCGCCACCCATTTTCTGGCCAGTTCGTGTTGAGCCATGTAGTATTTCTGGAACTCTTCGCCGACCATGATCTTTATCGGCATACCGGCAGCTTCCAGCTTGTCCAGGTGTTCCTTCGATTCCATCGCCTTCTTGAAGATCTCCTGGATCCGCTTCAGGATCGGATCGGGAACGCCCTTGGGTACGGCCAGCCCCCGGGTGGATGCGGACAGCATGCCGGTCATGCCGACTTCGGCTGAAGTGGGGACATCCGGGTAGAATTTGGTTCTCTCCTTGTCCATGACGACAAGCATCCGGATTCTTCCGGCCTTCCACTGCGAGTAATTGTCGGCAACGGTGCAGAAGAGGACATCGACATGGCCGCCGAGAAGTGCGGTGATCGCCGGGGCGGCCCCGTCGAAATAGACCCGTCGCAACTCGACTCCGGCCGCTTCGGCAAACTGGAAGTATCCGATTTCATCGTCCTGAAGGTAACCGACGATTCCGGCAGCGATTTGGCCCGGTTTTTTCTTGGCGTCATCGACCAGATCCTTGAGCGTCTTCCAGGGGCTGTCGGGCCGAACGGAAATGGTGGTGGGGTCAAGCGCCTGGCTGATGACCGGGACGATGTCTTCGGCTTTGAAGGTGGCCTTACGTTCCGGGTCCAGAATGGCGGCGTTCATGTGGGGCAGGTTGATGGCTCCGATATAATAGCCGTCCGGTTTCTGGTGGGCAAGCTCGGTCCAGCCGATCTGTCCCCCTGCACCGGCCTTGTTGATGACTACGATCGGCTGGCCGATCTGCTTTTCGGCGATCGCGGCCACGATTCGGGCGCCTACGTCCGAGCTGCCGCCGGCCGGATAGGGAACCTGCAGGGTGACCGGTTTTGTCGGATAATCCTGCGCCTCCGTCCACGCGGCCCCGAGCCCCAATGTGAATATTGTAAAAATAGTAAAACCGAGCACGATTCTTGATTTCATAACGACGCCTCCTTTATTCATTGGATTGTATGGTCATGTCGCCTTTGGGGAGCGACGGCGAGATTAATCGACACTCTCCTTTCGCACCTGGGAGGGCAGCAGTCGAACTGCGGAAGTGATCAGGATTACGGCAGCCAAACCGAGAAGGACTGCGGATATCGGCCTGCGAACGAATATGGATAGATCCCCTGCGGAAATTTCCAGAGAGGTCCGGAGGGCGCGCTCCATCATCGGCCCCAGTATCAATGCAAGTATCGTCGGTGCCAGGGGCCAGTCCAGCTTTCGAAAGATATACCCCAAAACTCCGAAGAGAATCATCAGGCCGATGTCGAAGACACTCTGTTTCAGGCTGTATGCGCCGAGGACACAGAAGAGCAGGATGCCGGGATAAAGGTATTGGTATCGGATTTCGAGGAGCTTGGCCCAGAGCCCGACAAGCGGCAGGTTGAGGAAAAGGAGCATGACGTTTCCCAGGTAAAGGCTTGCGATCAGTCCCCAGACGACATCGGGGCGCTCCTTGAAAAGAAAAGGCCCCGGGGTGAGTCCGTGAATGATAAATGCCCCCATCAGGACCGCAAGGGTGGGGGATCCGGGAATCCCCAGGGTGAGCAGCGGGACCATCGCGCCGTTGGCATAGGAGTTGTTGGCCGTCTCCGGAGAGGCGACGCCCTCGATGACCCCGGTTCCGAATTTCTCGGGGTGTTTCGATACGCTTTTTTCCACGATATAGGCCAGAAAGGTCGGAATGATGGCGCCGATCCCCGGGATCAGGCCGAGGAAAAACCCGATTCCCGAGCCCCGTCCGATCGCTCCCAGGGAAACCCTCCACTCCTTCCGGTTGGGGAGGAGGTCGGTCAGCTTCGTTTTGATCACTTCCTGTACCGGATTCTCCATGCTGACCAGAATCTCTCCCACCCCGAAAAGGCCCATGACCACCGGGATGAAGCCGACGCCGTCGTAGAGCTCCTGAATGCCGAAGGTAAACCGGGGGGCTCCTCTGACCGGATCCATTCCGACCATCGCCAGAAGGAGGCCGAAGAGGGTCATGAGCAGCGCCGCCAGGAGGGACCGGCCGGCCAGGCCCGTGACCAGGGAAAGGCCGACGACCAGAAGGGCGAAGACTTCGGTCGGTCCGAACTTGAGCGCCAGGTTGGCCAGGGGAAGGGAAACCACCATCAGGGCGATCGTGGCTAAGGTGCCCCCGATGAAAGATCCGATGGCGGAAATCCCCAACGCCGGGCCGGCGCGGCCCTGGCGTGCCATCTGGTAGCCGTCCAGGCAGGTGATCACGGATGCGGCTTCGCCAGGAACGTTCACCAGAACCGAAGTGATCGTTCCTCCGTACATGGCCCCGTAATAGATGGCCGCCAGCATGATGATTGCGCCCACAGGGTCGAGATTGAAGGTGATGGGGATCAAAATCGCGGTGCCTGCGGCCGGGCCAAGGCCGGGTAAGACACCGATTAAGGTCCCCAAAAGGCAGCCGATGAATGCATAGGCCAGATTCATCGGCATCATGGCGACCGAAAGGCCTTGCAGCCAGTATTGCAGAGCGTCCAAAATCCCTCCTCAAATCCCAAAAACGCCCATCGGAAGCGGCAGCTTCAGCCAATAGTAAAAGATGTGAAATACCCCGAAGCTTCCGGCGACCGCCAGGATTGCGATCAGCCACCAGGTGCGGATGCCGAGAAGGGCGGGCAGAACCAGGAGAAAAAGAAAAAGAACGATTCGAAACCCAAGGAAGTTCAAAAAGATCAATACACCGATCAGCCCCGCGATGATGTAGGCGATCCGAAGCAGGGCCTCCCGTTTGGGAAGGATCCTGTCCGTACCGCGATTCCCCCCATTTGCACGGGCGGTCTGAATGATGAGAGCCATCGACAAAGCCCCGGTGATCAGGCTCAACCAGAAAGGAAAGAACCCGGGGCCCGGACCGAGCCGGTCCTTATAAGAATATTCGAAAGAGGAATAAAGCGTAAATGCGGCCAGTGCAAAAAAAACGATCCCACAAATCAGCCAGGCCCTCTTCATTGCACCCGCCCTCAAGGAACCGAAAGGGTTAAAGGAGGTGGATCTTTGGTTTACTCCTCCAAGTCGATTCAAACACAAGAAACAAAGTGATAAAAACTTTCTTACTGACCGAAGGTCGGAAATGTGCGGATATTGTTATCGAAGCGACTCCGCCGTGTCAAGGGAGAAATTCGTTCAAACGGTTGTACAGGGAATCCGACAGACAAGCTATCCGTCGGTTCGAACGATCGTATCCGCCAATCCTTCGAGGATCTGCATCACGCAGCAGGAGTCGAGATCTCCCATTCCCTTTGTTTTTGCCGATCTGAGAATCTCAAGGGAAATGCCGGCCGCCGGAACCGATACCCCGCAGGCATCGGCCAGGTTCATCGCGCTGGTAAGATCCTTATACATGTTGTTTGTGGAAAAGCCGGGGGCAAAGTTGCGGCGAATCATCTTAGGACCTCGGGTCTCCATGGCAGCCGTCCTGGCTCCTCCCACGGAAGTGATTTCTATGAGCCGCTGAGGGTCGATACCCGCTTTCTGGGCCAGAACCAGGGCTTCGGAAACCGCTTCGATGGCAACTCCCAGAATCAGGTTGTTGATCAGCTTCAGCGTGGTCCCCTTGCCGTTTTCCCCGGCATAAACGACAACCGTCGACATCTTTTCAAAAATCGGCCGGCATGCCTCGAAGGTTTCCCTGGGGCCGCCCACCATGATTCCCAGTTTCCCCGCTTCGGCTACTTTCGGATTTCCCGTGACCGGTGCATCCAGCATGGAAACTCCCTTCAGCCCGGCTCTCTCGGCGATGGAGCGGGATGTTTCCGGTGCGATGCTGCTCATGTCGATGTACGTCAATCCGGGATGGGCTCCTTTCAGGATGCCGGTTTCGCCGCAGGCAACCTCTTCCGAAGCTGCGGAATCGGTGACCATCGTGATCACGACATCCGATCTGTGCGCCAGGGCCGCAGGGGAATCGAGCCAGGAGGCACCCGCATCCAGGAGTTCTTTGGCCTTTTCCCGGGTTCGATTCCATATCGCCAAAGGATATCCGGCAACCAGGAGATGTTTGGCCATGTGCCGGCCCATGAGGCCGACTCCGATAAATCCGATCCGTTCCATACGTCCTCCTTAATGTGTTAGGAAATGAAGTGTTCATAACACAGCACTGTTAAGGATTTCAATGATCCGGCCGATGCCTGCAGCACCGACCTTTCCACCTCATTTCAGATATTTCCTAGAACGATTAAGTGTTTTCCCTATATCAAGCAGTATTAAAAGGCCTTAAATTTCTAATATATGCATCGTATATGCCTCTTCCGCAGCGCAAGGAGATAAAAAATGGCACGGCATTCAAGCGGTTTTCAGCATGAAAGGATCCGGGAGGACGATTCCGGCAATCGACTGATCGTCTTGAAAGAATCCAAATCCCGACATGGCGTGGTTGAGAATCAAAATCTCAAAGCGATGAAATACAACAACTCGGCCGTTCGGATGTACAAGGTCCTGAAGGGTGGATCGGATGGGATTCTCAGGTTCCTGGATAGAGCCATTCAGATCGACCCCCTATGTGAGGCCTGCCATCTGAACAAGGCAGTAATCTTATACAACAGGAAAGAATACGTCCAGGCATTGGAAAGCAGCAATCAAGCCGTTCGGATCAATCCCCAAAACCCGAAGGCGTATCTGATCCGGGCAAAGTGCAATCTCAAGTTGAATCTGAAGAAAGACGCCCGGTACGATTACAAGAGACTGTGCGAACTCGGACGAATGGATTTCAAAACACTCATGGAGATCTATAAACAGAAGAAGCTTTGAGCCCTTACTGCCCGAGAAGCCCCTTCAGTGCGTCCTTTGCGCCTTTCGGGATCTTGTCGAGTTCTTCCCTTTGCAGGAGCTCCTTTGCTTCCTTCGATTCGAGGACTTTCTCTTTCAGTTGTTTTTCCGCGATTCCCCTGATGTCCGGCCTGAATGCAGGGGAGGAGAAGGTTCCGGTTACCAGAACCGGTACCATGATCCCCTTGCGCTGTTCGATATCTCCTTGGCCCTTGAGGGTGGCGACCAGTCTGGGCTCCAGTCTGAAATCGAGTGTTTCCTTGACCAAATCGGCCTTGCCGGAAGCCGTCAATCGAAGGAGAGGAGATTGCATGACCGCCTCGGTTGTCTGCAGGATGCCGTCTGAAATGGCAATCGGAACCTTCAGTTCGGAAAAATCGGTCCGGGGCCGTTCTTTGGATGCTTCCTCCAGTCCGAAAGCGGCTTTTACGTTGCGGACCATCCCAGGAATATCCACGCCGACGATCGCGCCGTCTGCGAAGACAATCTCTCCTGTGCCGTTCAGGCTTTTCTTGATCTGCTCCGCCTCATCTCCGCTGAATCGAATGGCAAGCCTTGCATTTGCGGCCCCTTCGATGATATCCAAACCGGCAGCGGCCTTGAGCAGCGGTCCGGCTTGAATCGTTTTCGCCGAAAAATCGAGGGTGCTTTGAGGACTCTCCTTCCGAACGTCCAGCGATCCGTTCACACGGATTTCGCCGCTGTAGAGTTTGGCCGTCAGCGGATCGAGCCTGACGATGCCGTCTTTTGCGGTCATTTGAAGACGGATATCCTGCATCTCTGCATTTTTCGCTTTCAAGTAGCCCACTTGCAAGGTTCCGTCCGCCACCATCCGGCGCAGAGGGGAGTAGTCTGCCTTTTCCCTTCTCTCCGAAGGGGATTCCTGCGCTGGAGGCTTTTCTTTTCCATCTGCAGCGGGAGATAAATACCGGTCCAGATCGATCCGGTCCATATCGGCCTTAAAGGTGACGACCGGTTTTTCGAAGGATTTCGCGTCTGCAGAGAATGCAAGCTTCGAATCATCGAGGATCAGCAGCCCTTCTGAAACGGCAATGCTGTCCAATCCGCCCCTTGCGGAAACAGAAAGCGACATGCGGGCCAGTGCCTTCGCGTCTTTCGTTTCGATCGGTAGTTTTTGCCCGAAAGCCGCCGAGAGTTTGCGGGGGGAAAACTCGGATATGGTGACCGCCAGATCGTATTTCGGTTTTGCGGCCGGATCCGTGACCTTTCCTTTCAGGGCCACAACCAATTCCCCCAATGCCTTCAAGGTGAAATCGACCGGGATCGTCCCTTTACCCGGCTCCGACCCCATCGGGCCGATGATTCCTTCCAGATCGAGAGGCTTCTCGTCCAACCTTGCGGAAAATGTCACACCGACCGGCCGGTCAAATGATAAATCCTTCAATTTGATATTGAGGTTCGATAACTCTTTCTTCGATCCGACCGATTGGTCGACGTAGATGAGTATCCCGTCGGTTACGGTGAATTCTTCGACATCCAATCGTTTGATCGAGATTTCTCCGGAAACGCCGTTTTTCCGGTCTTCCGTTTTCAGATCCGCTTGCGGGGTTTTTCCGAATTGCCAGTTTGCTTCCCCCCTTTTATCCTTTACGAGCAGGATGCGGGGTTCCTTGACGACAAACCGCTTGACTTCGATTTCTTTGGAAAGCAGCGGCAGAAGCTTCACCCGTGCCTCAAAGTCTTTGATGTGGATAAAATCCTTTTCTCCGAACCCTTTCCGGCTTCCCAACCGAAGATCTGAAAACTGCACCCCGACAAAAGGAAAAATGGAGAGATCCAGATCGCCTCCGATCGTAAAGGGTCTTCCGGTGGCTTCGGAAACCCGCTTTTCCAGCAGGGGCTTATACTGGTTGATGTCGACAAAGAGAGGGATGACGATCACTGCCGCGATCACCAGCACCCCCAGTGCGACAACGCCGATACCCAGCCATTTCAATGCTTTTTTCATGTGAATCCTCCATGGATGAGAAGCCGATTGGTCCGATGCTTTCTGCGGTGAATCGCCTGATAAAGCCTATGCCTCCGGGGAAGCGGTGTCAAGAAGCAGGGAATGTAGGGATTAGGGATGTAGTGAGGAAGGAATGCAGGGCTAATCCCTACATTCCCTGTCCTATCCGCAGCTTGATTTGGGCCAGTTCTTCGGTTGTCTTTCGCAGGCGGACCGTAATGAATTCGGAGAGGATGCGATACAGAAGCATCAAAAGACCTTCCCGCTCCTCTTCGGAGGAGAGTCTTTCGGTGGCGGCCGTATCGACCGCAAGGCAGGTGGTTCGGTCCGCCGCCGAAACCGATGCGGACCTCTTCTTTCCGTCCAGGATGCTCAGCTCTCCGAAAAGGGATCCGATCCTGTCGATGGATGCGATGGGGATTCCCCTTTTCGATACATTCACTTTTCCGGACAGCAGGAAATACACCCAGCGATCCCCGGCGCCTTCTTCAATGATCCGCTCCTCCGGTTCGTATTCCCTGATCTTGCAGAGACGCACCAGGGGTCCGAGGCTTGCGGCTTCATATTTTTTAAACGGCGGCAGCATCATCAGCTTTTGGATGTTTTCCGGATTCTCTCTCAAATACTTCGATTCAAGCATACACCCTGCTTTCTTCGGAACGGCTTCCCTGGCATTTCCTCTGAATGAAACAGCAAGTTGCATACCAGATCCAATCGAATAGAGAAAAAATCCGGCAGCACCCGGCGAAGCGGAAATGAGGGCCTTTCGTTCGGTCTCGACAAATCGTTGGATTTTGTCCTCTTTTAAGGATCGATGTCCCGAATGCATCCTGCTCATCGATTCACGGAATCACCGGAATCCCCGTCCGAAATTCCGTAATGGAATCCTCGACTGCAGAAAAAAGTGTGCGAAAAATTGAAACAGGTGTATGACTATTCTTCCAGGGAGAACTTTGAGAGATCTTCCTCGAATCGGACCGGATAGCATCCGTCGAAGCAGGCTTTACAGAAATTTTTCTCCGGAGACTCGATGCCGGTCGAATCGAGGAGCCCTTCGAGGCTGAGATAGCGCAGAGAGTCGAGGCCGAGAAATTTTTCCAGCTCCGCCACCGGCATGTTTGCCGCGATCAGCTCGCCCTTGGTGGAGAAATCGATCCCGTAGTGGCACGGGAACCGATGGGGAGGTCCGGCGACACGCATATGGACCTGCTTGACACCGAGCTCCCGAAGCGTCTTGACCCGGGTCTTGGCGGTGGTTCCGCGGATGATGGAGTCTTCGATGATGACGATGTTTTTTCCGCAGAGGAGCTCCTTGATCGGGTTGAGCTTCATGCGAACCCCGAAGTCGCGCATGCTCTGGGTCGGCTGGATGAAGGTTCTTCCCACGTAATGATTCCGGATCATCCCGATTTCAAACGGGATTCCGGAAGCTTCGGAGTATCCGAGTGCGGCGTAGGTTCCCGAATCCGGAAACGGCATGACCAGATCGGCTTCGGCCGGGGATTCCTGGGCGAGCCGCCTTCCATGGGATTTTCTGGCCGAATAGACGTTCCGGCCGTAAATCGTGCTGTCCGGTCTTGCAAAGTAGATAAATTCGAAGATGCAGAAAGCCCGGCGGTCCGCAACCGGAGTCTGAATGCTTCTCACCCCGTTCTCGTCGATGATGCAGATTTCTCCAGGGTCGAGCTCGCGGATGAATTCCGCCTCCACCAGGTCGAGTGCACACGATTCGGATGCAAGGACATAATTTCCATTCAGTTTACCCAGACAGAGCGGTCGGAAACCGTAAGGGTCTTTGATGCCGATCAATTCGCCCCGGCTGGTCAGCATGACGAAGGAAAAGGCGCCTTTGAGCCTTTTTACGGTTTCGACCAGGGCATGCTCGAAACCGCCGGATAATTTTTTTACGAACAGGTGTAAAAAGATCTCCGTATCCATGGTTGTCTGGAAGATGGAGCCGGTTACCTCCAGCTCGTTTTTGAGAATGTGCGCATTGACCAGGTTTCCATTGAGGGCCACGGCATACGATTTTTTCCGGTACTGGATGACAAACGGTTGCGCGTTGATGAGGATCGAGCTTCCCGTTGTCGAATACCGCACGTGGCCGACAGCGCTCCCCCCTCCGAGCTGGTCCAGGTGCTCCATGGTAAAGACATCCGAGACCAACCCCATCCCTTTGTAGGAAAGAAGATTCTGATTCCGGGTCACGGCGATCCCGGCACTCTCCTGGCCCCTGTGCTGAAGGGAGTAGAGGCCGAAATAGGTCATCTTGGCTGCCTCCGGATGCCCGTGAATTCCAAACAGGCCGCACGCCTCACGTGGTTTTTCGTCATTAACAACAGTCATGGGATTCCTCTCAAGTCCATTATTCAACCACGGAACACACAGACTACACGGAAAAAGAGGAAATAACTTCCCCGATTCCGTGTTTTCCGTGCCTTCCCGTGGTGAGTTTACTTGGACATTTTACATTGGACATTTTACATTGGACATTCCATGGTACTCCTGCAGCGTCTTGACTGTAATCCTGCCCTGTTTCAGAGCCGTTATCCCCCTGCACATGGCCATTGCCCCGGCAATGGTGGTGGCGTAAGGGATGCTGAATTTAATGGCCGAGCGCCGGATGGAGTACCCGTCCTTTCGGGGCTCGTCGCCGGCTCCGGTATTGATGACAAACTGGATCTCGCCGTTTGTGATGGCATCGACGACGTTCGGGCGCCCGCCCGATACCTTCCGGATGCGCTGGTTCGGGATGCCCCGCGATTCGAGGAAATCGGAAGTCCCCTGGGTGGCCAGGATCTTGAAGCCGATTCGATCGAACTGCCTGGCCACAGGAAGCACCCCGTCCTTGTCCCGGTCCTGAACGCTGATAAAGACCGTTCCGGTTTGCGGCAGCTTCTGCCCGGCTGCAAGCTGCGCTTTCGCGTATGCGGGGCCGAATGTCGAATCGATGCCCATCACCTCCCCCGTGGATTTCATCTCGGGCCCCAGCAGCGTGTCGACATCCGGGAACCGGTCGAACGGAAGAACCGCCTCTTTTACGGAGATATGCCCGGGGATTCTTTCATGTGTAAGCCCCAGTTCCTCAAGCGTTCTGCCGAGCATCACCTTTGTGGCCAGCTTTGCCAGCGGGACACCGGTCGCTTTGCTGACGAAAGGGACCGTCCGGGATGCGCGCGGATTGACTTCGAGCACGATGAGGCGCCCGTTTTTTACGGCATACTGGACATTCATCAGGCCGATGACATTCAACTCGAAGGCCATGGCCCGGGTGGCATGCATGATCTCGTCGAGAATTTTCGGATCCAGGCTGTGCGGCGGCAGCACGCAGGCGGAGTCTCCCGAGTGCACGCCGGCCGCCTCGATATGCTCCATGATCCCCCCGATGATCGTGACCTTCCCGTCGGATATGGCATCGACATCCACTTCGATTGCGTCTTCCAGGAATTTATCGATCAGGACAGGGTGTTCAGGCGAAGCGAGAATGGCAAGCCGCGTAAAGTTTTTAAGAGCCTCCCGGGTGTATACGATCTTCATGGCCCGGCCTCCAAGCACATAGGAGGGGCGCACGATGACCGGGTATCCGATCGACTCCGCAACAGAGACCGCCTCTTCTACGGATACGGCCGTCCCGTTTTCCGGCTGCACGAGTCCGAGCTTCTTGAGCATGCGCTGGAAGAGCCTGCGGTCTTCCGCCCGGTCGATGCTTTCCGGCTGCGTTCCGAGGATCGGAACGCCCGCCTTTGCCAGGGATACCGAGAGGTTCAGCGGTGTCTGCCCCCCGAACTGAACGATGACGCCGAACGGCTTTTCGGTCTCGACGATGTGAAGAACGTCTTCCCGGGTCAGCGGTTCGAAATAGAGCTTGTCGGAGGTGTCGTAGTCGGTGCTGACCGTCTCGGGGTTGCTGTTTACCATGATGCTCTCGATTCCTTGCTCCCGAAGGGCAAACGAGGCATGCACGCAGCAGTAATCGAATTCGATCCCCTGTCCGATACGGTTCGGCCCGCCGCCTAGAATCATGACCTTTTTACGATCCGAGACCCGCGCTTCGTTTTCGGTTTCATAGGTGGAGTAGTAATAAGGGGTTGCGGCCTGGAACTCCGCAGCGCAGGTATCCACCAGTTTATACACCGGTCGAATGCCCAAAGACTTTCTCGCTTTTTCGACGCTGATTTCGTCGGAACCGGTCAGATGGGCAAGCTGCCGGTCCGAAAACCCCCACGATTTCGCCTTGCGCAGAAGCGGCTTCGACATCTCGGTTGCCTGCTCCTTCAAGCGCTTTTCGAGGTCTACGATCTGCCGGAGCTGATCGAGAAACCAGGGATCGATGGCGGTCGCCTCATGGATCGCCGGAATCGAAATTCCCGCCAGCAGCGCATGCCGCAGGTAGAAGATCCTCTGGGAATTTGGAGTGGCCAGCTTCTGCTCGATTTCCGGAATCGACGGCGTCGGGTTCGGATCCCTTCCGTCGGCTCCCAGGCCGAACCGCCCGATTTCAAGCGACCGCAACCCCTTTTGGAGCGCTTCCTTGAAGGTGCGGCCGATGGACATCGTCTCTCCGACCGACCGCATGGAGGTGGTGAGCACATCCTGTGTTTCAGGAAACTTTTCAAACGTCCACCTTGGAATCTTCACCACACAGTAGTCCAGCGTCGGCTCGAAGGAAGCCAGCGTCTCTCCGGTGATATCGTTTGGAATTTCATCGAGGGTGTAGCCGACGGCCAGTTTGGCCGCGATTTTTGCGATGGGGAACCCGGTCGCCTTGGAGGCCAGGGCCGAGCTTCTCGAAACCCTCGGGTTCATCTCGACCACGATCATCTCCCCGTTTTTGGGGTTTACGGCGAACTGGACGTTCGATCCACCCGTATCCACGCCGATTTCGCGCATGATCGCAATCGAGGCGTCCCGCATCGACTGGTACTCCCGGTCGCTCAAAGTCTGGGCGGGGGCCACCGTGATGCTGTCTCCGGTATGGATGCCCATGGGATCGAGGTTTTCGATGGAGCAGACGATGACCACGTTGTCGCTGCGGTCCCGCATCACTTCCAGTTCATACTCCTTCCAGCCGAGGACCGACTGCTCCAGCATGATCTGATGGATCAAACTGGCGTCGAGCCCTCCCCTGGCGATGACCGAAAGCTCTTCGGGATTGTAAGCCACACCGCCGCCGGTTCCCCCAAGGGTGTAGCTGGGGCGCACGATGATCGGAAAGCCGATTTCTTCGGCGATGCGCCGGGCGTCCTCGATGGAGCAGGCGATGCCGCTTCGGGGGATCCGCAGGCCGATCCGTTCCATCGCCTTTCGGAAACGGTCCCGGTCTTCGGCCTTTTGGATGGAATCGACGGAAGCGCCGATCATTTCCACCCCGAATTTTTCAAGAACCCCCGCCCGGGCGACTTCGATAGCGGTGTTGAGCCCCGTCTGCCCGCCGAGGGTGGGCAGCAAGGCGTCCGGACGCTCCCTTTCAATGATCATTGCCACCGCATCGGCTGTGACCGGTTCGATATAGGTCCGATCGGCCGTTTCCGGATCCGTCATAATCGTTGCCGGGTTGCTGTTGACCAGTATCACCCGGTAGCCTTCTTCCTTGAGGGCTTTGCACGCCTGGGTTCCGGAATAATCGAATTCGCATGCCTGGCTGATGATGATCGGGCCTGCGCCGACGATCAGTATTTTTTCAAGGTCTTTGCGTTTGGGCATAGGTTCAGCGAAATAGTTCAGCCACTAAGGCACTAAGCTTAAACTAGAAAATTTCCAATTGCCAAGTATAATATTTGTCACTGCAATCTACTTCTTTCCCTCCTACATCTTGCATTAAAATTCTACATCCTTCTTTGTGCCTTTGTGTCTTGGTGGCGAAACGGTTAGGGTTCAGCGAAAATCGTCCATCAATTTTGAAAAATCATCGAACAGATACCGGGCATCGTGGGGACCCGGCGAGGCTTCCGGGTGGTACTGCACGGCAAAAACCGGGAGCCTGCGATGCCGGAATCCCTCCAGCGTATTGTCGTTCAGATTGATATGGGTAATTTCGACTTCGTCTGCATCCAATGTTTCGATGTCCACGGCGAACCCGTGATTCTGGGAGGTGATCTCCACCCGGCCGGTCCGATAGTGCTTCACCGGTTGATTGGCTCCACGATGGCCGAACCGGAGCTTATAGGTCTTTCCCCCCAGTGCGATGCCGAGTAGCTGTATCCCGAGGCAGATCCCGAAAATCGGCCGGTATCCCAGAAGCTCCCGGATGGTCTTTACCGCGTATGACACCGGTTCGGGATCCCCCGGGCCGTTTGACAGGAAAATACCGTCCGGGGAGAGGGCTTTCACCGCATCCGCCGGTGTGGATGCCGGCAGCACCAGGACCTCGCATCCGATCCGCTCGAGGCACCGTAGAATGTTGTATTTGATTCCATAGTCGAATGCGACCACCCTGTGTTTCTCTCCGGCCTGCCGCCAGGTCTCTTTGGAAAATACGGGTTTTCTTCCGAGGGGGCAGCGGTGGCCGCCTCTCCAGAAATAGGGAGTTTCGGCGCTCACCCTGCTGGCGATATCCTGGCCGGTCATATCGGGAATTCCGTTGGCCCGTTTGACGAGAAAATCGGGATCCCTGTTTTCGGTGGAAACAAAGGCGCGCATCGCACCTGCGGTACGGATATGGCGCGTCAGCGCGCGGGTATCCAGCTCCTCGATGCCGATCACCCCCTGGCTTTTCAGGTAATCGGCAAGAGGTCCGCAGGAGCGGTAATTGCTCGGGAAATTTTGATATTCGCGGACCAGGAATGCAGCGACCTGGATCCGATCGGATTCGACATCTTCGGGATTGATGCCGTAATTACCGATCAGCGGATAGGTCATGGCGACCATCTGCCCCCGATAGGAGGGATCGGTCAGGACTTCCTGATAGCCGCTCATGCTCGTATTGAACACGATTTCACCGCCGGCCTCTCCCCGTCCGGTAAACGACCGGCAGGGGAAGGTGCGTCCGTCTTCGAGTGCCAAGAGAGCTTCCATAATTGAAGGTATTTCCCTGTTAGAAACTTCGAGTGTTCAGTGTTCAGCGTTCAGTGTTCAGGAATTCCGATTGGGGTTCTGGAGCGCGTCCAATTGTAACTCGCCCAATCGTTAAATCGTCCATCCGTCCATCCATCCACCCATTCATCCGTCCAATCCCCCGGTTCCTACTCGATCGGCTCGTTTGCGATCAGGTTCCAGACCCCGCAGGGGCATGCTCCGGCGCAGAAGCCGCACCCGATGCAGCGGTTTTCGTCCACGACGTATTCGTAACTGCCGTTTTCCTTTTCCAATTTGCGGATCGCCGATTCGGGACAGACGGCCGCGCAGACGCCGCAATCCCTGCAGGCGCCGCAGGAGGCGCATTGGGAGCCGCACTGATCCAGACTCTCGAATGCGGTGATCCGCGGGTCGAAATATTCGGTTGCAACCCGCCGGATATCGATCCTCTGTTTCGGCTCCGCCTCGGGGGTTTGGCCCTTGAGTATTTCATCGACGGCGCGGGCAGCCTTTCTTCCGGCTCCGATGGCATCTGTGAGAAGCCCGGGCCGGACCGCATCCCCGATGGCAAAAATTTCCGGCACCGAGGTCCGATAGAATCCATCGACTGCGACATGCCCCCGTTCGACTGCGACCTCTTCCGGAAGATACGAAAGATCCGGTTTGTCTCCGATGGAGACGATGACCGTGTCAGCGGGAAGAAGCTCGCCTCCTGCCAGCACCACGCCTTCCGGGGTCACCTCCTGGGTGCGGCAGGGCCACCTGAATTTCGCTCCGGCCGCTTCGGCGGCATTCCGCTCCTTTCCGAAAGAAGCGGGTTCCTGAATATCGATCAGGGTGATCTCTTGAGCGCCGAGGCGATGGGCTTCGGTTGCCGCATCGCAGCCCACATTTCCGGCTCCGATGACGACCACTCTCTTCCCGGGTTTGATTCCGCCCGTCTTTGCGCGAACCAGGAAGTCGAATGCGGAGACGGTTCTTTCCTCACCCGGAATCGGAAGCATCATCGGTTTTGTGGCCCCGGTTGCAATCACCAGAAAATCGAAGTCTTCGCGCAGCCGCCCGATGTCTTCCCGGGTGATGCGCTGCTGAAGGTGAACCTGCGGGATCACCTTTCGGATTCGTGCAAGCTCCGCAGAAACGACTTCCCGGGGGATGCGGGTCTCCGGAACGACCGAAGCGATTTTCCCCCCCAACCTGTCCGAAAGGTCATAGACGATGGCCTCATGTCCCAGAAGTCGCAATTGCCACGCCACAGAGATACCGGCAGGCCCGCCGCCCACGACCGCGATCCGTTTCCCGCTCAGCGGCGGAAGCGCAGGCAGTCCCGCCCGAAGACTCGCCTTTCCGATCTGGGCCACATCGACGGCGGCAAGGTCGAAAGCCCGGCGGGTGCAGGCCTGCATGCACAGGTTCGGACACAGGTACCCGCATACGGCGGCGGGAAACGGAGTGTAGGAAAGCGCCATATCCGCCGCCTCGTCGATGCTCCCTTCGCGGATCAGCCGCCACCGATCATGGACCGGGATACCGGTCGGGCAGGAGGCTTCACAGGGGGCCAGGTATTTGCGGTTTTCCCAGACCGGTACATGCCGCCGCAGAGCCCCTGTTGTAATCAGCGGAATCGGGCTTCGATCGATCTCTGTGAGATCGCCGATGAGGCCTCCCTTGCCGAGCTCTCTGTTCCACACCGATTCACGAAACGATTTCATCGACTTTCGCTGGTGGACGGCTTTTTCGTGCGGCAGCCGGGCGGCCAGAAGCTGCCAGCCGCTCGGATCGGTAAGCTCGATCAGGAGGTCGGAGCGGCCGATCCTCTTCAGAAACAGTTTAAGATTTTCCTCCAGCCAGCTCCAGTCTTTTTCCCCGATGGGTTCGAGTTTTGCATCGTTTTGACTGTAGCCGCCGTGAGGGCCTCGGAAATAGACCTTCCCCCCGACCATTCCGACCAGAGGACGATACCCCAGGACGTCTTTCGGATTCTGCGGATCCACACCGCAGATGACCGCAATGCCGCCGGCCATGAATTCCCCGAAGTAATCCCCGGCGGAGCCGAGCACCCAGAGCTCCGGCGGATCGAACCGCGGGTTGCGCTTGGTCATGGTCATGCCGCGTGCGCCGATATTTCCCGCAACATAAATCTTGCCTTGCGACATGGCGTTTGCAGTACCGTTGGCTGCGTTCCCATGGACGATGATGTGGGCGCCGGCGTTGAGCCAGCCCAGGTCATCCGAGGCCGGGTTCATGACCTCGACGACGGTGTTGGGAAAGCCCATCGCACCCACACGCTGGCCGGGATGCCCTTCGATGCGGATATGAACGGTATCTTTTCCGCCTCTCCAGAGCCTGCCGCCGATGCCGTGCTGTCCGAAGGCCTGCACCATGATTTCCCGGTAACCGTCTGCCACGGCCTTCTGCAATTTTTCTTCCAATACACGGGAGTCGAGCCGTACTCCGTCCTGTTTTCCCGGTATGACATGATCGTGTTTGGTATCCATCCGATAACGCTCCGCTTATAAATGACGAAAATTGAAAATGACTAAAATGACTAAAATTCAAGGTGCCTGAAATTGCACCGGAATGAAGAAGGACTCAAATTTTAGTCATTTTAGGCAATTTAGTCACTTTAGGCATTTCTCAAACGACATACTTGATTCCCAGCCGTTCTGCGGCATGAGGATCGCCGATTCCAAGGGCGTCCGACATGCCGATGGGAAGTGCGGTGGACCGGCCGAGAGGGGCCACGATCTTTTTGAGCTCCGTATCGAAGCTCACGAAGAC